>JALYSR010000094.1 GCA_030854715.1 Acidobacteriota bacterium | reverse complement strand
GACTCAAATTGCGCCGGCGAGAAACGAGTTGAATACCCATCCAGAGGGGCAACACCGCGCCAATCGAGTAACCGACGAGTTGAAGGACTTCGAGTGGAGACATTTGTCAGGAGGCAGACTGCAGGAGCAGGAGGCAGGAGGAGGAGGCAGTGGGCCGTCCCCTTAAGATGGCAAATGAGAAGTGTCAAAGGACATATGGAAAATCAGATTTTCCATTTCTCATTTCCGATTGTCATTGGCCATTTGAAGCAGCCTCCTGCTCCTGCCGTTTGCCCCTGCTTATTGGTTCGCCGCTGTACGCCCGACGAGCGGAATGAAGGTTATTTCCGTTCGCCGGTTCCGAGCCCTGCCATTCAGCGTCGCATTTGTGGCCAGCGGATTTGCGCCGCCCATGCCATTTGCCTGAATGCGCGAAGCCTCAACTCCCGCAGTTTGGAAACGATCGGAAAGTTGTCGCGCGCGTTCCTGCGTGAGCTGTTGCAGCGACACCTCGTCACCTTTACTGTCCGTGTAGGCCTCGATAAGGATCTGATAATCGGGATTGCTAGCCAGCAACGCGGCGAGAGGTTCAAGTTTTGCGGCAGCCGCCGAGCTCAGATTCGCACCTCGTGGCGTGTTCCAGATCGTCTCAGGCAACAAGAGCTGAAAGCCTTTGGGAGTGTCTTTCACCGTCCCGTATTTGGCTAGAGTTTGGCGCAATGTCACCTCAGCTGCGCGCCGCTGCTGTTCTCTTAACTCCGCGTCTTTACGTTCTGCTTCGGCCCGAGTGGCGCCTTCAATTCGTGCCAGGTTGAGCTTCGCCGTCTCGCCCTCAGAACGCACTGTCTGCAATTCATCCCGCAAACGAGCGACTTCGATCCGCTGATCGCGCAGTTGCTCACTGGCCGCCGCAGCATCCTTTTCTGCTAACTCGCGGGCACGCTGTTCACGATCCAGATCGGCGCGAAGTTGAGCAATTTCCCGTTGCGCAGATTCTGCAGACTGCTCGGCACTATGCAGCGCCTCGTCACGGCGTTGAGTTTCCTCGCGGCGCAACCGCGCTGCGCGCCGCGCTACCGCCATCTCTTCGGCACGTACTCCGGCTGACGTTGCCTTACGCGCCAGCACATCGACTTCCGCCGTTGGCTGATTGAATCTCAAGGCCTTCTCTGCGGCCAGCAGATCGTCTTCTGCCTGTTGTAACTCCTCCGGCGCGTCCTGGGACCCGCCGGCGAAGCGGGCCAGGTTTAGAGCCTGCCGCGCACCCAGCAAAGAGACGGGAAGCTCCTTGTAGTCAGTTGAGGCAATCTCGGGGACGCGAGGATCACGAAAGTAGTCGCTCGAGTTGCCGATGTACTGCACATTAACCGTTTCCACCTGGCTGTTGCCGGGGCGTTGCGGCGCGATGTTTTCCAGCACGACCATGCGACTCGGAACCTTCATCAGAAAGTGAGGCTCGGCAGTGACCAGCAATGCAAAAGTCTGTAGCGGCGTGGTCACGTCAAGCTTTGAGGCAATGAAGGGGCTGCCGCCTCTCTTTATTTCTCCCAGATTGTCAACGTGCCCGTCTGGTGAGATGGCCCATAGCACAAAGGTGGTATAGATGCCACCAAGTTCGTTTGCTCGCGGCAGATTGTCAATCGAGAGCTCGACCCGCGTTCCCCGGCGTCCAGCTCGCTTCACTTTCGCCATTCCTTTCAACCTCGGCAGCAGCGTAGTGCCCCTAAACCTCACTTCAATGCTCTCATCAAGCGGATAAGTAACGGCGATTGTGCGCCGTGGGGCGTCACTCTGCGCGAAGGTCACCGCACTTAGCCCCGCGGCAGACAACAAGACCAGCAACACCGACACTCGAGCTAAAAATCTACGAGAAAGCATAACAAAACAGCTCCTTGTGAAATATTCCAGCCTCCGCCCTAATCCCCTTCTTAAAAGCCATCGATGTAGTTGATGCAAAGTCGGCGATCATTGTTGCCGACTGGTCGGGAATGGGTCAAGCCTTAGTGTCCGGAAGAAATGCGCTCGTAGCGAGTCTTGCGGAGAGCGAGCACCTTAACGACAAAGACAGTGATTGCAGCAATCAGAAGAATGTGAACGTAGCCGCCTTTGTGCAGCACAAACTTGAGCACAAACCATGATGTTAGAAATGCAGCATCGATGACCCACAACATCTGCGAAAGCCTTTCTTATCAGAACCCTGACGAGTCGGGGTAGCGACAGGGTTTTCACCGAGCTAAACCAACAACGTGGTCGCTACCGCTACTTCTGATCATCGCTGGAGACCGGGGCGATTAGCCGAGCCGCCGTGCCAGCTCGACGAGCGAGTGGCGCTGAGGTTATCACCCCTCCGGATACAAAGAACCGCACAGGTCTGGAAAACTCGCCGGTTTGGGAATCCGCGGGGGCCACTCGCCAATAGTATTGGCCCGGCAAAAGATTGCTGATGGTGTGGCGCTCACCCGCAACGCGTCCGTCATAGAAGACGTTTGTAAAGTTTTCATCTCCGGCAATTTGAAGCCGGTATTTGGTTACGCCTGGCTGCCTGTTCCACTGGATTGAGGTGACGAATGCGACGGTACTTCCAGGCTTTTGCTGTGCAGGTGGATTCATAGCCAGCACCGATGGCCCAAACACTACGGCCCAGCTAACGAGCAAGCCAACGAGCAATCGCACAAATGCAAATTGAAAGCCGGATCTCAATTCAATGGCGGAGCGGGACTCTGATGGGAGTAGTAACACTGCCTGAAGCACTCGCGAGCTTGAGTTACGGAACTTCATTTAATTTATAACCCACACCACGGACAGTGAGCACATAACGGGGATTCTTGGGATCGGTTTCCAGTTTCTTACGGAGTCGATTGATGTGGGGATCGATATTGCGTTGGTAGCCTTCATACTCCGTGCTCCAGACACGGTCGAGCAGCGCATTCCGCGACCAGGCACGCCCCGGTTCAGATGCCAGCAACTCGAGAATCTGGAATTCAAGCGGAGTCAGGTCGATGCGGGAGCCCTGTCTGATCACTTCATGACGTCGCTTGTCGATTACCAGATCCCCAACTTCCACACGCTCGCTATCTGTTCCCGGCTGGACTGTACTCGTCCGCCTCAACAAAGCTTCAACGCGATACTCGAGCTCGCGCGGGCTGAAAGGCTTGGCCAGGTAATCGTCGCCGCCCGCTTCATAACCCTGCACTTTGAAATCGAGCGCGTCGTGGGCCGTCAAAAACAGCGCGGGGGTTTGCACGCCCCGATCTCTGACCTTCTTGAGTAACTCGAAACCAGTCATCCCCGGCATGGAGACGTCTAAAATAAAACAATCGAACTTCCCGGTCACCGCGGGTTCCATTGCAGCCGCGCCGCTTTCGCGCTCATCAACCTGAAATCCGAGCCGGCGAAAATACTCAGCCAGCAGCAAACGCATGTCTGCGTCGTCATCGACAATTAACAATCGCTTACCAGCGTATTTGCTGGCTACTTGTTGTGGTTGTCCCAAGGTAGCTTTGATCCAGTCGGGGGGTCGGGGTTTGCAAAGTCGCCGGAAATTATAGCCTAGTTTGTCCGCTCTGGCCTAAGAAAACCCTGCTTCTCCGGGAGCGCGGGAACCGTTGAGCAAGTTGCGGCATGGTTCACAATGACAAATTTCACGGCCTTGACGCCGTCAAGTGAGGATAAGTATAGTTAATTTCTAGTTTACAACCGTCTTTAATCCTTCCTACAGCAACTGACCAGGAACTTTCGCGGGTACTAATTAGCAGGCTGACTCGAACTAAACATGCGCGATCTTAGACGACTGCTTGGCTACCTAAAACCTCACTGGCAAACCTTCGCGCTGGCAACTTTCGCAATGCTGATAGTGGGAGTGTTGGAGAGCGCGATCGGCGGACTCATCGTGCCGATATTCGATCAGGCCTTCGCTCAGGGAGATGGCCGTCGTACGAAGACGCTTTTCGGTCTCCAAAACCTTATTCCTCAGTCTGGCTTGGCGGCCTGGAAAACAATAGCGGTACTACTGCTTGTGTTCACTCTCGCCAAGGGAGTCGCCGAATACTTCTCTACTTTTCTAATGGCTCGTATCGGCCAATCGGCCGTTCTGAAACTACGCCAGGATCTTTACAGTCATTTGCTCTCGCAGTCGTCAAGTTTTTTTGAAAGGCATCGCACGAATTACCTTGTTTCACGTCTCATTTCAAGTGCCGCTGCCATCGAGAACTCAGTTGCGAGTACGTTGCGCGATATGCTGCGCGAGAGTTTCACCTTGATTGCATTTTTGGCTGCGTCTTTCTATTTCAGTTGGCGATTGACGCTGGGCTCGCTGGCTATCGCGCCAATCGTGGCGGTCCTGACGGCGAAATTTGGCACTGCGCTGCGCAATCTTTCGCGCGAAAGTTTTGAAGGGAACAAAGAACTGACTGACACGGCACAGGAAGCCCTGTCGAATCAAAATATCGTCAAGGCGTATCGGGCTGAAGCACGGGAGTCAAGCCGTTTCACCACGGTGGCCAGGCGTATTGTGCACGCCAATCTGCGGACAGCCCGAATCTCAGGATTTGCGCCGCCGACCATCGAAATGATTGGCGTCGTTTTCGTCGTTTTTCTGCTTTACTTTGGCCAACGTGAGATCGTCTCAGGCCGGATGAGTGCAGCGCAGTTTCTGACGTTCATATTTTTTCTCTTTCGCAGCTACGACCCGATGCGAAAATTATCCAGGCTTCAAAACAGCATGGAACAGGCGCTCGCAGCGGCTCATCACGTTTGGGAGATCATGGATGAGCACGCGGAGATGGTCGAGAAGAAGGGCGCAGTCGCGCTCCGGCCGCTGTCGCGCGCGATAGAACTGAAAAACGTTTCCTTCGGCTATGCAAATGAAGAGCGATCTGTCCTGCGTGAAGTCACTCTAACGATTCCGGCTGGCTCAATGGTGGCGCTGGTTGGCGAGTCCGGCGGCGGAAAGTCTACACTGACTAAGCTGTTGCCGCGCTTTCACGATCCGGTCTCCGGCGGCGTCTTTTGGGATGGAATTGATCTTCGAGACGCGACGATGGCCAGTCTTCGTGGCCAAATCGCATTGGTCACTCAAGAGACTGTGCTCTTCAACGATACCGTGCGCCACAACATTGCCTACGGAAAGCCGGAGGCCACGCAAGCGGAGATCGAAGAGGCGGCGCGGGTGGCCTTTGCGCATGACTTCATCATGGAGCTGCCGCAAAAGTATGAGACCCTGGTCGGCGAACGCGGGACTTTTCTTTCCGGGGGCCAGCGCCAACGCCTGGCAATTGCCCGCTCAGTTTTGGTTGATGCGCCGGTGCTCATCCTGGACGAAGCGACCTCCGCGCTGGATGCTGAATCGGAGCGATTCGTGCAACAAGCGATTGCCAATCTGGTTCGCAACCGCACCACAATCGTTATCGCCCACCGTTTATCCACCATTCGCCGCGCCGATACCATCGTGGTGATGGAGGGCGGCAGGATCACGGAGACGGGAAGCCATTCGGAGTTGCTGGCGCGCGGCGGACAATACAGAAAACTGTATGAACTTCAGTTTGCCGATGAAGAGGAAGAGCTTACTCTTAGTCAGTAGTCAGTTGTAATCTGACTTTCTGAGTCGCGCTCTCCGATTGCGAGGGGCAGGGTCCCAACCCATTGCTTGTGAACCGCGGACCACTAACAACGGACAACGAATCACTGACAAAACCATGAAATCAATGACCGGATACGGACGCGGATCGGCAGATGGCGAGCACTTCGCAGTTTCCGTTGACCTGAAGACCGTAAACAATCGCTTTCTTGACGTTCATCTCAGACTGAGCGGCGAGCTGTCGTCGCTGGAACCTGTGATCAAGCGCCAAATTAGCTCGCGGCTCTCGCGCGGACGCGTGGATGTCACGGTCAATTTTGAGAAGACGTCACAAACTGCTTACGAGTTGAATCGCCCATTGATTGCCGGCTATGTCAGCGCGCTGCGCGAGATGCAGACGGATTTTGGCATTGCGGGGGAGCTGGACATCAATGTGCTTGCTCGCCTGCCGGGTGCTTTACAGCCCGCGCGTGATGGGCTCAGTGACGAAGTTGTTGCCGGAATTGAAAAGGCCTTAGCGGAGGGACTGGACGAACTCGAACGCATGCGCGCGCAGGAAGGTGAGACGCTGCGCCGGGAGATGGCCGAGCGTATTGACAGGATATACGCCCTGGTGCCCACCATCGAGAATGCAGCCGCGGGATTAGTGGATGCCTACCGGCAACGTCTGCAAAAGCGAATCGGAGAGCTGCTGAGTCGCAATGGCCAAGTTGTTGAGATCGATCCGGCGCGATTGGCGCAGGAAGTCGCTTATCTATCGGACCGCAGCGATGTGAGCGAGGAAATGGTACGGTTGAGAAGCCACGTCGCCCAGTTTCGGGAGGCGTTGAATTCAGACGGTGAAACGGGCAAGATGCTCGATTTCCTGCTGCAGGAACTTAATCGTGAAGCCAATACAACCTTGTCCAAGTCTACCGATCTGTCTATAAAAGAAGCCGCATTAGCGATAAAAGCGGAAGTGGAGAAACTTCGCGAACAGGTCCAGAATGTTGAGTGAAATAGACGAGTCGCAGTCTGAACCGAACTCAGTCGGCGAGGCAACCGAAGGGGGCGGCATTCTCTTCGTTGTTAGTTCTCCTTCCGGAGGTGGTAAGGGTACTTTGATTCAGCGCGTGTTGAATAAGGTACCGAACCTTAGCTATTCTGTTTCGTTCACCACGCGCGCACCCAGAAATGGTGAAGTAGACGGCCGCGAGTATTTCTTTGTCACGACGGAAAAATTCGAGCGGATGATTGCTGCCAATGAGTTTCTTGAATGGGCTCATGTCCATTGCAAACTCTACGGAACGGCCAGGCGGCAGGTTTTTCATGAGCTAGCTGAAGGCAGGGACATCATTCTCGAAGTGGACGTTCAGGGAGCGGCCAGTGTGCGAAAGTTAATAGCGGGTTCGGTTAGCATATTTATTCTGCCGCCATCCTTTGAAGTTTTAAAGCAACGTTTGCAAGCGCGCGGAACTGATTCGCCGGAGGAACTCGAACTGCGCCTGCGTAACGCGCCGAAGGAACTAAAGGATTACGCCGCATTTCAGTATGTGATTATCAACGACGAAGCGACCCTGGCAGCGGATCAACTGGGGGCGATAGTTCTCGCCGAAAGAGCTCGACTCAGTCGGCAGCTATCCTCAGTTAAGCGCGTCGTCGAGGCATTTACAAAGAACGAAGACAATTCGAAATTCTAACTTATCACTAAAGCAGGAGCGATAATGGTAGCAAAAGAAGAGACTGAAGAAGTAGAAGAAACGCAGGCACCCGAGATCGACTCGAAATACCGCCTGATTATTCTCGCCGCAAAAAGAAGCAAACAACTACAACGCGGAGCGCGTCCGCGTATTGAGATTGACACGCTGAAACACAAAAACACGCGCATCGCTCTGGAAGAAGTGATGCGCGGCCGGGTCAACTTCACCCTGACTAATGATGACGATGAAGAAGCTTAGCTGGTTCGCCGCTTGAGTCGGCGCTTGAGTTGGCCGAACCGTTCCTCACATGCCTTTGTAGTCGGGCCCACCGCCGCCCTCCGGAGTTACCCAGTTAATAATCTGATACGGGTCCATGATGTCGCACGTTTTGCAGTGCACGCAGTTTGAAAAGTTGATCTGCAATTTGCGCCGGCCGTCGCTGCCATCATCAACCATTTCGTAGACAGCGGCGGGACAAAACCTCTGGCAAGGATTTCCGTATTCCTCCCGGCAGCGAGTCGCGCAGATGTTAGTATCCAGAACATGAAGATGGCTGGGCTGGTCTTCACTGTGGCCCACCGCAGCATGATAGACGTCGGTCAACTTATTGAACGCAACCTTTCCATCAAACTTTAGGCCGTTGTAGCGCTGCTCTATGTTGTCGCCGCGGTAGCCGTAGGCCGAGAGCCGGCGCATCTCTTCATGACCCGGTGTAGCTCTTATGCGATCAAGAATTCCCCAGGCTCTGCCACCGGTGATGAACTGAAAGGCCGTGTTTACAAGGCCGAGCCAGCGGCCATGCTTAAAACCAGCGTGGAAGTTCCTAACCTTGCGTAACTCAGGAATAATCCAACTTTCATTAACTAGTTGTTCATAACGCTGCAGCTGTCTCGCTGAATAATCGTTGGCTAACAGCGCCTCGAAAATTGTCTCCGCGGCTAACATTCCGCTTTTGATGGCGGAGTGAATTCCCTTCAACCTTTGAGAGTTTAGAAATCCTGCACAGTCGCCCACCAAAAGAACGCCGTCGGCATAGATTTTCGGCATGGCGAAGTAGCCTCCGGCGGCAATCGTCTTGGCTCCGTAACGAATCATTTTCCCACCATCGAGCACACGCCTGAGAAATGGGTGCTGCTTGAATTTTTGAAACTCCGCGTGCGGATCGAGTAACGGATCCTTGTAGTCAAGTCCGGTGACGTATCCAACATTCAAAATGCGATTTTGCATTCCGTAGATCCAACCACCACCATACGTTTGCGCGTCAGACGGAAACCCAAGCGTGTGCGTAACCCTGCCGGTTGGATAACGATCATCTGGCAGTTCCCATAGCTCTTTGACGCCAATGCTGTACACCTGGGGTTCGCGGCCGGCGTCCAGGTTGAGCCGTTGTATAAGCTGTTTCGTCAGCGAGCCGCGTGGTCCCTCACCCAGCACCGTCACTTTTGCGCGAAGATCGACTCCAGGCTCGAAGTTAGCCTTTCGCTTCCCTTCCTTATCAATGCCCTTGTCTCCGGTTCTCACGCCGACAACCGCGTCCGCTTCGTCGTAGAGCAAGTCGGCGCCCGGAAACTCCGGAAAAATATTAACCCCGGCCTCTTCGCATTTTTCTCCCAACCAGGCGGTGAGTCGATTGAGAGAAACGATGTAGTAGCCGTGATTCTTAAGCGGTGGCGGCGTAATTGGTGAGCGCAAAGCGTGGTTCTTAGTGAGGTAAAGGAAATAGTCTTCGTTGACTGGAGATTCCAGCGGCGCTCCCTGTGCGACGAAGTCGGGAATCAACTCTTTCAAAGCACGCGGGTCCATCACTGCGCCCGAAAGAATGTGCGCGCCGATTGCAGCGCCCTTTTCGATAACGCCGATTTCAATTTCCCCAAGTGCCGGGCCTGCGTGCTCGCCCTTGTTGACGGCTTCGTTGTGGGTTTTTATTAGGCGAGCGAGGTGCAGCGCGCCACTGAGGTTTGCCGGGCCGGCGCCGACGAACACCACGTCCATTTCAAGAGTTTCACGTTCCATCAATATTCCAGTCCACTTCGAAAATGAATGGTCATTCAGTTTCAACGGAGTATAGCAAATACAGGAGCGACTTTCGAAGCACACTGTCAGGCAACACACTCGACGTTAAACTGTTACTTCGTCGTTTTGCTCGCAAAACTGTAGAATGGATCAAATCCAAGGAATACAGAGATAAAAGTGACGGAACACGATCATACAAACCGACTGATCAACGAGACCAGCCCTTACCTGATTCAGCACGCGCACAATCCGGTGGATTGGTTTCCCTGGGGCGAAGAGGCGTTTCAGCTTGCCCGGCGCGAACAGAAGCCGATCCTACTTAGTATTGGATATTCTGCGTGTCACTGGTGCCATGTGATGGAGCATGAGTCGTTTGAAAATGAGGCGATCGCGAAATTGATGAACGAGAACTTCGTCAATATCAAGGTGGATCGGGAAGAGCGGCCAGATCTGGACCAGATATACATGAGCGCGGTCCAGATGATGACGCATCACGGCGGGTGGCCCATGACCGTATTTCTAACGCCGGAGGCAGTTCCTTTCTACGCGGGAACCTACTTTCCTCCCGAAGATCGTTATAACATGCCAGGGTTTCCCAGAGTTCTCATCAGCCTGGCTGACGCCTATCGCGAGCGCCCGGAGGAAATTCAGGAAACGGCCATCGCCATTCTCGACGGTCTTAAACAGTCAACCGCCACGATCGAGTCAAACGAGGCTATTGCCACCGATCTTCTGGACACTGCTTACCGCGGAATCATCAAGAACTACGACGCAACCAATGGAGGTTTTGGAGGAGCACCTAAATTTCCACCGGCGATGAGTCTTGAGTTTCTTCTCCATACGCATTACCGCACCGCCGACCCACAAGCTCTGGGAATTGTTACGCATACCTGCAGAAAGATGGCCGAAGGCGGCATCTTCGATCATCTTGGCGGCGGGTTTCATCGTTACTCTACTGACGCTCGCTGGTTGGTGCCGCATTTCGAGAAGATGTTGTACGACAATGCGCTGCTTTCGCGCCTTTATCTTCACTATTACCAAGTGACTGGTGACACATCTGCTGGCGCTGTTGCGGAGGGCATCCTCGATTACGTCGTGCGCGAAATGACTGACCCGCTGGGCGGATTTTACTCGACCCAGGATGCCGATTCGGAAGGCGTCGAAGGGAAATTCTTTGTTTGGAGCGCGGATGAAATTAAGAAACTTCTTGGAGAACGCGAGGCAGAGCTTTTCGCTGCCTACTACAACGTAACAGAATCCGGGAACTTCGAAGGAGAGAACATTCTTAACGTTACTCACGATCTGACAGAGGTTGCCCGCGCCCAGAATGTTACTCCTGAGCAATTAACTGAGTCGCTAAAGGAAGCGCGCAGAATATTGTTTGCAGCTCGGGAGAAAAGAATAAAGCCGGCTCGCGATGAAAAGGTTTTGACGGCCTGGAATGGTTTGATGTTGGCCAGCTTTGCCGAAGCCGGGGCAATTCTCAACCGCGCCGACTACATGCAAGTCGCAAAACACAATGCCAGGTTTGTGCTGGATAATCTGCGGAAAGATGGACTGCTCTTAAGAACTTATAAAGACGGCCAGGCGAAGCTAAACGCCTATCTGGAAGATTACGCTTTCTATATTGATGGCCTCTTGACGCTGTTTGAGACCACCGGCGAACTTGAATGGTTTCAGGAGGCCGGCGCTTTGGCTGCCACCATGATTGATGAATTCTGGGATGAGCAGGAAGGTGGATTCTTCTTTACCGGAAAAAGTCACGAAGAATTAATCGTTCGGGCGAAAGAGTTTTTCGATAATGCCACTCCCTCCGGCAATTCGGTAGCTGCAGAGGTGCTGCTGCGGATCGGCATGCTGGCGGACAACGGCGATTACCAAAGACGGGCTGCGACTGTACTTCGTCTGACGGCATCAATGCTTCGGCGCTATGCTTCCGGTTTTGGCCGTCTGCTTTGCGCGCTTGATTTCTACCTGGGCAAACCAAAAGAGATTGCCATCGTCGGCGCGCCCGATTCTGAGGATACGCAGTCGCTACTGAAAGAGATCTGGAAGCCATATCTGCCGAATAAGGTCATCGCGCAAGCTTCATCCGACGACAAGAGCGCGGCCCAGCTTATTCCACTTTTGCGGGACCGTCCCGCCCGAGATAACAAGGCCACAGCCTACGTCTGCGAGCACTTCGTCTGCAAAGAACCCGCTCCAACCCCCCGACAACTTGCCTCTCAATTACTCAATTCAGCGACAACTTCCAATTAGGGTGATGCGCGAAACTCGGCCCCAAACGGCTCTGAACCTTCAAAACCGCAGTCGCTTCCTGCCATTTAGCCGGTAATCTGCCCCCGGTCTTGACGCCAAGCTACTGAAAAGGTTATCTTTATCCCCGTAGTCAACCGTGTTGGCACGCTACCAACAGTGACTTGGCCGTCCAGAAATCCCTCGCCCGTACGCACTTCCGCTATTCACGATTTCACGTTCCTGGTAAATACCAGGCCATCGGATGCATTAACTCTCGCACCCTCAAGGACCAACCAAATAATGCACGAATCAAGGTACTGGAAAAGCACGCTCCTTTTGATCAGCATCTCCGCGCTTGGCTTGATACTTCTCTGCTCTGCGCTGGTTTCAACACTCCGATTGCCGTTCTTAACCAGCGCGGGCTTGTTGTCCTGGTTAGTGCTGCTCGTCTTAACCCTGGCTGCCAGCCGGTTCACGGTTTCTATTACGACAACTGACGGCGTCAATCAGAGTCGAAAATCGCTGGCCGATGCGTTCGTATTTCTGGCCGTGATTTTGTACGCCGTACCGCCCGGGAATACAGCCGGGCCGGCCACGCTCCTGGCCGCGATTGTGGGTTTCGTCTCGACATATGGACTGGCCAGCAAAAGGGAATCAATCTCCACTACCGCGATCGCGGTAATTTCCACTTTTGTCTCGGCCTCCTGTTACAGTTTTCTCATCACCTTCTTTGCCACCGACCTTTCTCGTATTTCCGGTCAGGGACTTCCTTTGAATGTATTTCTGGTGCCGCTATGCGTGCTCGCCATCCTTCAATACTTCCTGAGCACGCTGGCTACCGTCTATTTTCTTAATATCGTTGATGGCAAACCTCGGGTTCTCCCCTCTCAGGAAAGCCTGGTCTGGACTTTGACAACACAGGTGGCGGGCGCCGCCTCGGCCGTGCTTTTTTATTCCGGACTTTATGGCGGGGGAATACCGTTCATTCTTCTCGGCCTGTTGATTACTGGCCTGGTTCACCTGCTCTACAGGTTCAATGAGAAACGGCTGAGTGACGTGCGACATGCGGAAGCGGATCAGCGAAAGCATATCGAGGAAATGGCCACCATTCACATGAACACGATCGAGTCTTTGGCAATCGCGATAGATGCGAAGGATCAAACGACCCATGGCCACGTTCGCCGGACTCAGATCTATGCGTCCGAAATGGGAAAGCTGTTCAACGTAGGCGGCCAGGAGTTGCAAGCGCTTTTTGCCGGGGCCTTGTTGCACGACATCGGCAAACTCGCGGTGCCCGAATACATCCTTAACAAGCCGGGCAAACTAACCGAAGCTGAGTTTGCCAAGATGAAGATCCATCCCACTGTTGGTGGAGACATTCTCAGGCGAGTTAACTTTCCTTATCCGGTAGAGGATATCGTTCGCTACCACCACGAAAAGTGGGACGGGAGCGGCTACCCGAAGGGGCTGAAAGGCGAAGCAATTCCGCTGGTGGCGAGAATTATTTCGGTGGTGGATTTTTACGACGCCACGCGTTGCGACCGGCCTTATCGAAAAGGCATGAGACGCGAAGAGTCTCTGGCACTACTAAAAAGCATGGCGACAACTGCTTTTGATCCTCGCGTTGTAAACAAATTTATTGAGCACGTTGAGGCATTCGACAAGCTGATCGACGCTGAAGACATCCGGGAGCAAGTCGCGTCGGAAATTCTTAACAGTGATTACAACACCAAGACGAAACCCGATGCCGGTCTTGCTCCCAATCAGGTTGGCACACTCGATGGCGATGCCGGCTTTAGATCTATAACTGAAGCACAACGAGAAGTGTCTGCGCTTCACGAGATCGCACAAACCATCGGCTCGTCTTTAAACCTCAATGACACAGTCACGCTTATCTCCAACAAACTGACTGCAATTGTACCTTTCGATACATGCATCATCTTCCTGGTTGATGAAAAGTCCGGGAAGGCAGTCGCCACGCATGTCGCCGGTGAGAACACGGACGCCTTCGGCCGGCGGCGAATAAATATTGGCGACGGGATCACGGGATGGGTTGTGGCAAATGCTCGTTCGATGTGTAACGCCTCGCCCGAGCTTGATCTTGTAGGAGTCCCTGAGGACATCGCCAAAAGTTACCGTGGCGTACTTGTTTCGCCCCTGCTGCGGGAAGATGGCGCCTTCGGAGCAATTACTCTTTATTCCAAGAGTCGAACTTCATACACAGCAGAGCACGTCCGCCTGCTCGAATCGGTTTGCCAGCATGCCTCCAGCGCCCTCAATAACGCTATGACCTTCGAGAAAACGAAAGAGAGCGCTCTGATAGATCCGCTTACAGAACTTCCCAACGCTCGCGGTTTCTACATGATGCTCGAGCAACGAATTGCAGAATGCCAACGCATGAGCAACGAGTCGCTTGCGGTAATCAGCATGGACGTGGACAACTTCAAGGCAATCAACGACCAATACGGGCATGCGATTGGCGACCGTGTGCTTGCCAGTCTCTCCGGAGTAATTCGAAAAGAACTAAGGCAGATGGATATCCTGACGCGCTACGCAGGCGACGAATTTGTGGCAATAATGCCCATGGCCTCGACCAACATGGCGGTCCTCATAAGCGAGCGAATCAGGACTGCTATTGAAGCTCAAAAGTTTGCGGTCCGAACCGGGAAGTTGGTTCAGCTTGGGCTCAGCATAGGTGTTGCTTGTTTTCCGGAGGAAGGTGAAACCACCGAAGAGCTGCTTACCGCGGCGGCGCGGAAGATGCAGAGCAACAAACACTCTCGTAAGACCGTCCTGACGTTGGCCAAAAGCCCAGTCAGTACGCTTGACGCCTTCAGATAAAAGCGAAACGCTAGTTTTCCTTGAAGCGTACATCGCCTAATGCGGTGTGCGCTTTTTGCTTCCAGCCGGCTATTTTTGCACGCCGTCGCAAACCTCGCGTATAATCGCCCCCACTATAAAGTTGGCAACAAGATACAGTCTTCAAATCCAGAAGCCGCCGGTAATGGCGGTTAATTAGTCGAAGGCGAAAGCGCATTGGCAAAGTCAAACTACGAGGTGAGAAACCGTACGCCAGAACCATCCCGCGTGTTAGCTGAGGATGCGAGCGCGACTGGCGTTATAGATGAAGAATCGGTCGAGGTGGCAGACTCTGCCACCCTCCGCCAGGAGCGGCGTGCGGCCAAAAACGCGCAGAAGACCCGTCTCACCGGTATCGAACGCGATACGCTCATCAACCTTTACCACCAGATGCTGCTGGTCCGTCGTTTTGAGGAAAAGTCTGCGGAGGCGTACAGCGCTGGAAAGATCGGCGGGTTTTGTCATCTCTACATAGGACAGGAAGCTGTTGCCATCGGCGCTATCGCCGCCATTCGCAAAGACGATTATGTTCTGACAAGTTACCGCGAACACGCCCACGCAATCGCCAAAGGGATGTCACCTGAGTCTGTCATGGCGGAGCTCTACGGCAAGGCAACCGGCTGTTCCAAGGGCAAGGGCGGCTCTATGCATATGTTTGACAAGGAAGTAAATTTTCTTGGCGGGCATGCGATTGTGGGCGGGCAAATACCGTTAGCAACTGGTGTCGCCTTCGCAACAAAGTATCAGGAAACGGATCGAGTAACCCTCTGTTTCTTCGGCGAAGCGGCCGTTAATCAGGGGGCTTTTCATGAATCTCTAAACATGGCCCAGCTGTGGAAGTTGCCCTGCATTTACATTTGTGAAAACAATCAATATGGAATGGGCACATCCCTTAAGCGCGCGATGTCGTCGGAGGACATTTCGCAGAAGGCTTGTGCCTACGGCATAGCTTCTGAATTCGTCGATGGCATGGACGTGTTGGCAGTGCGCAATGCGACACTGCGAGCGGTCGAGCGAGCGCGCAAGGATTACTTGCCGACTCTTCTCGAAGTGCGCACCTACAGGTTCATGGGCCATTCCATGTCTGACCCCGGAAACTATCGCACTCGCGCCGAGATCGAACTTCATCAGGAGCGCGACCCGATCAAGCTTTTCAGCGCCAGCCTCAAAGAGGAAGGCATCCTGGACGATTCGGATTTCAAGAGGATCGAAGCAGAAGTGAAAGAGCAGGTTGAGCGAGCGGTACGCTTCGCCGACGAAAGTCCCGAACCTGCGCCTGAAGAATTGTTCACCGATATTTATGCAAGTCCAATAGTGCCGGGTAGGCAGAATCGGTAATCAAAAATATTCAGCGTGGCCCACAGCGCGGGTGCCGCGGGATCAGCTTACTACCACGAAAAACCTGTCGCATCGAATTTAGGAAGGTACAAGAGGATTTCTTTCAATGGCTGTAGTCACCATGCGCGAGGCGCTTAATCAGGCTTTACGTGAGGAAATGCTTCGCGACAAGAACGTTTTCCTGATGGGCGAAGAGGTGGCGGCTTATCAGGGCGCGTACAAGGTTACGAAGGGTTTGCTCCAGGAGCTCGGGGAGAAGCGGGTGATCGATACTCCCATAACAGAACTCGGATTTGCCGGACTGGGCGTAGGCGCTGCCATGGTTGGACTGAGACCGATCGTGGAGTTTATGACGTTCAACTTCTCAATTCTCGCCACCGACCAGATCATCAACTCCGCTGCCAAGATGCTCTACATGTCCGGCGGCCAATTCAAAATTCCGATTGTATTTCGCGGCCCGGGCGGTTCTGCGTTTCAAGTCTCATCCCAACATTCCCAGGCGCTCGAATCATGGTTTGCATATTTTCCTGGCCTTAAAGTTGTCATGCCGTCAACACCCGCCGACGCCAAGGGCTTGCTGAAGTCCTCCATTCGCGACGACGATCCGGTTATTTTTATCGAGCAGGAGCGGATGTACGGAAACAAGGGTGAAGTTTCCGATGACCCTGACTTCACCATTCCGCTTGGTCTCGCCGACATAAAACGAGAAGGAGCAGATGCGACCATAGTCGCTCGCTCGCTCATGGTTCCGGTTGCTTTGAAAGCTGCTGAACTTTTGGAGAAAGAAGGTATCTCGTGCGAAGTGATCGACCCCAGGACCATTAGGCCGCTGGACATCAACACGATTATTGAGTCGGTAAAGAAGACGAATCGAGTGGTTGTAGCCGAAGAGTCGCATCCTTTCTGCGGCGTGGGAGCGGAGATTAGCTCGGAGATTACGGAGCGGGCTTTCGACTACCTGGATGCTCCGGTCAAACGCGTCTCCGGCGCGGATGTGCCCATGCCCTACGCCAAGAATCTTGAGAACCGGGCTATACCGACTGTTGACACTATTGTTGCTGCCGTGCGCGAGGTGGCCTATCTGGATTCGTAAACCGTGAACCGTAAACCGGAAACGGTCAATACGAGAAGAGCTTCGATGTGTTCGCTCCAACACCTGCTTTACGAATCGCAAAAAAATTGTTCGGCTTACGATTAACGGTTTAAGGTTCACGAGGATTAAATGGCTACTCAGGTAATCATGCCCAAGCTTTCTCCGACGATGGAGGAGGGCCAACTCTCTCGTTGGCTGAAGAAAGAGGGCGACAAGGTATCGATGGGCGAACCACTCGCCGAGATTGATACCGACAAGGCCACGATGGAAATGCAGGCACTCGGCAACGGCGTACTGCGAAAGATTTTTATTCAGGAAGGCGAATCGGCGCCGCTGGGCCAGTTGATTGCCATCATCGGCGAGCCTGACGAGGACATCTCATCCTTTACCAGCCAGGCCCCGAAACCCCAGGCACCCAAGCCCTCCCCTTCTTCAGAAGGGAAAGAAGCAAAGGATTCCAGTGAGCCTGAAGCCGCACCAACTCCCGTCACCCAGGCGGGAGCAAAGGCCGGCGCTAGCGGTGATGGGGACGTTGGAGGCAATGGCGGACAGGCCCCTCAGCGCGCTGAACCCTCGGCCACTGGTCGTTTGATTGTCTCTCCGCTCGCGGCCCGCATGGCGGCAGAGTCAGGAATAGATTTGCGTTCAGTAAGTGGTAGCGGCCCGGGCGGCCGAATCATCAAACGTGACGTGGAGACGCTGATTAGTGGTGGAGACAAGGCCGGCGTGCCTTCTTCAGCGGGTTCGCCGCAGCGGTATCTCCGTGCGGTCGAAGTTGGCACTTTTCAGAAAGCAACAACCGCGCAGGCCTCGGCATATCGCGATGAGCCCATTAGTGAAATGCGTCGCACCATCGCTAAGCGTTTGGTGACTTCGCTTGGCCCAATCCCCCATTTCTTTCTCACTTCGGAAATTGAGATGGATCGCGCGGCCGAAATGCGCAGCGGCATAAACGCGCTTGAGCCGGAACTTAAGATTAGCGTTAACGATATCATCATCAAGGTGGCCGCGGCGGCACTTCTGCAACACCCCCAAGTCAATGCCTCGTTTCAGGATAAAGTCGTCAGATATTACGAGCACGCCGACATTGGTGTTGCCGTGGCTATCGAAGACGGCTTAATTACGCCAATAGTCCGGGCAGCGGACCAGAAGTCTCTCGGCGAAATCGCGGCCGAAGTTCGCGATCTTGCCGAGCGCGCCCGTCACCGAAAACTCCGGCCCGAAGAATTCCTGGGAGCAAGTTTTTCGATAAGCAATCTCGGCATGTTTGGTATAGACGAATTCACCGCCGTTATTAATCCACCCGAAGGCGCGATCCTGGCGATCGGCGCGATGTCGCCCAGGCCGGTGGTTCGAGGTAACGAAGTGGTAGTGCGTCAGATGATGCGCGTGACCATGTCCTGTGATCATCGAGTCATCGATGGCGCCACGGGTGCGAAGTTTCTGCAAACCTTTAAAAAGATTCTCGAGAACCCGCTTTTCCTGGTTGTCTGAGTTGTAAAAGTTATTCAGCTGTGTCTTAACAAAAGGATCGGGACAACCCCGATCTTTTTTGCGTTCACAACAATAAGAGGTCGCTTAGAAACGGAACTTGTCCCGGGTGATCCTGACGGCGGACAAGTCCGCTACGCGAACTGAATGCGTAAAGGTGAATCACTTAGGGAACACGTCGCGGCACCGCACCTCGCCTTGATTGCGGTGCAGATCATGTTCGGCACCTGGCCAATCTTCGGCAAGATTGCTCTGCGGTCAATGTCGAGTATAAGTCTGGTGGGCTTTCGCATTTGCGGCGCCGCGATCATCTTCACACTGCTTCAGCGAAAGCTGAACGTGCTGCGGCAACTACCCAGGCGGGTTGTCGCGTGGATTGTCCTCTCCAGCTTGTTAGGCGTGGTTCTCAATCAACTGCTTTTTGTTAAGGGCCTGTCGCTTACAACAGCAATAAATGCCACGCTGCTGACCACTACGATCCCGGTCTTCACTTTGGCTGTCAGCATCGCGCTGGGACACGATCGAGCTTCGCTGCGTCATATTCTGGGGATCGCCCTGGCGGCAGCCGGCGTTATCTATCTGGTTGATCCGCTGCGCGCGAGTTTTTCAGCTCAAACGACCCTGGGCAATATTTTGATTGTCATCAATTCCCTCTCGTACGGCGCGTACATCGCGGTCTCGAGGGATCTCTTCCGTCGATATGGCGCGCTCAATGTGATCACGTGGCTTTTCCTGTTTGGCGCGATTGTGACCTTACCAATTGCGGCGTATTCATGGGGGGCTGACGCTCTTGGGTCCGTTTCCAGGGGAGCTTGGCTAACCGTTGCCTTCATCATTCTCGTTCCCACTGTAGGCGCCTATTATCTGAACTCATGGGCGGTCACCCGCGTATCGCCGAGTACTGTAGCCGTTTACATTTACCTGCAACCGCTCATGGCTTTTGGTCTTGCTCCGTTGGTTTTGGGTGAGAGTTGGAATTCCCGAACAATCGTTGCCTGCGCTCTGATCTTTGCCGGTGTGGCGGTGGTAACGGTGCGTAGTCGCAGTCGTGCGGTGGAAGAGGTCTCCGAACATCCGGATGCGATGGCGCACTGAACGTTCTTAGTATCTCAAGTTCAGAGTTCAACCTTTAGGTTGCCGTCCTTTTTACAGCAGCAAAGCCAAGTTTGAACTTTGAACTTCTTGAGCTACCACTATGCTTGAGGTCCGAACTGCGGGAGTCGCTCGGAACTGCAAACTAACATTTTGCTTTACAGCGGAGCATTAAGTGGCGTGGTGATGCGGCCAACTGGATACAGGTTCATCTGCTTATCCCAATAGGGGGAATGCCGGTAGAAAAAACTCAGTCGCTCTCGAGGACTGGCGGCAAACTTGGGATCGCTGGCCAGTTTCTTCTCAAACTCCTCGCGCAGCTTCGGATCACTGGCCATCATTTCGCGAGCTAACTTTTCCAGGACATAATTCTCGGCATACTCCTTCTGCTCGAAAGTCGCATTAAAGAATCCCCAGTGGACTAAAGAGTCCGGCGCTTCCGGCTCAAGTAGGTTGATGGCAACTTTTGCTAGTTCCTGGGCAAGCGGCACAATCACCGACCCGGCTGGAAAAGTCCGCCGTTCATGCACAGCCTCAACTTTGAATGAAGGCATAAGCCTGCCCTCAAAAGGCCCACCAGCCCACTTCACATCCACGAAGCGATAACTCTCGACATCGATCGTTGCCGCTGCCTTTGTTGCCTGCGACGTGAGGCCATGCGCGTGAATCACAGATATGACGTCCGTCCATTGCGCCGGGACGATGTAGTAAAGCGGTGGCGCTACCGCAGACGTCACCCGAAAATCGTTGTACAGCGGAACTGTAATTTCCAGGGGCTTGCTGCCGAAAATAACTCGAGGGGCTCCCGAGATGTCGCTCATCTCCACATGAGACTCCACTGCTTTGAGCTGATAAGGCATCGCTTTTTCCGTTAATTCGAAATCAAGCGGGTACCGGCGCGTAGCATCGTAAGTACGGCCATCCGATAACGTTTTTTCGTCGGCTTCCCTTCCTGCCTTCAGTAAACTTTCCGGATCGCGATTGACCTCTTCCAGCGTGAATCGCAAAAAATCGTACGTGCCAATCACCCGCGGCCGGTACGGCTTCAACATGTGCGTCTCGATCAAAATGCCGGGGCGGTTCCGTAAGGGGACATAACCTGTCGAGAACCGGGGGCTACCGTTGAAATCTCGAATTCCCTTCGGCAGATCACGGTTGTCTATAAACTCCAGGTACCAGGAGACAACGTTTCCAGCTGCTTCAGTCTGGCTCGCCACCCGATCGTCGATAACTCTCTGCTCCCAGGCAAGAACGCTGGGTGCAACACCAGCATGGTGCTCGTGTTGGTAGGTGATGTTGTACTGGTAATCCGCGCCATCAGTCACATGGCAATCAATAAACAGATCAGACTTCCATCTGTTCCATAGCGACAACCAGGCTCGCGTCTCCGGCGTATCGGCTTTCATATAGTCGCGGTTTAGGTTCTGGTAGGTGCTCGTGGTGCGCCAGCCCATCTCCGCCGGTCCATTTTGATTGATGCGATTGTAGGGACTTACGCGCTCGTGGCCGTCAGTGTTGTAGATTGGAATGAAAAGCAGGACGACGTGTTTGAGCAGACCCGGTCGTGTTTTGGTGATGGCAATGTCGCGCAACAGAGCGAGTCCGGCATCCTTGCCGTCCGGCTCCCCCGCGTGAATGCAAGCCTGGATAAGGACCACAGCTTTGTGCGCCCGCCGTGCAGCTTCCGGCGTGAACGTCTCACCTTCTGCGGCAATCAACAGCGGCAGGTCGCGTCCTTCACCGCTCTTGCCAAAAGTCAGGAACCTTATCAGCGGCGATGCTTGATCGAGGCGTTTCGAATACTCAATGGTTTCATTGTAACGAGGTGTCTCCCGGTACTCTGTCTTCTCGGCGTGGGTCAGCCATTCCGGTGGCACGGCAGGCGTTTGGTTCTGTGACATTGTTTTGGTTGGGATAACTAATGAGAGTCCAGGCAGGAAGAAAAGAGCCAGGACAAACTTAGCTCTGCGCATTGATTTTCTAGGCACGCTGGTTCAAGACTCGGCCAGGGCTTTCGCCGGATCCACTATTTGACGAAGAGCAGCTAACGTAGCTCCTCCTGGCATGAGCGACACTGGCTGCGTCGCTTTGCATTGAGAGTTCCACACGCCAGGCAGCGAATGTACATCGCGCGAGCAAACCACGTTGTGATGATTGCACTCAATCCCAGTATTCCGACCAGCACAACGAGGTTCAGTAGCAACTCTTTCAAGTCGTGTATTTCTCCCGCACGGTCCTTTGGTAAGCCTGGCCGCGTTCATACCCGCGCAGAAACGCCTCGTCAGTCTCAACGGCGGGAGCTGACTTCGCCACATCTTTCTTAGCGGTGCCGCGCTCCTGCAGCGCTGCTTCAAAACCACGACGGTAGCTGGCCTCATCAGTTTGAAAGTTTCTGCCGGTGGTTTGGTAATGAGCTTCTTCGTCATCCCTCAATCCCAGCCACCAACTTTCGCGAGCAGCGTCTATGCTTTCCGCGCCGGCGCTCGCCAGTGCCCTTTGCGCCGCGTCCCTCGCGTCTTCTTCTTCAATGAAGGCAATCACCACGGAGCGACCATTTCGAAGAGCATCTTCATAAATGTAGAGCTCGTCATGAGGCAGTCCGTTTTCAAGTCCTTCTTCTAAAGCTTCGCCTGCGGCCATGCCGGTTGCCGTTCCTCCAGCTCCCAAAATAGCGGCGCCGAGAATCCCCCCGGCTATGACGGGCCCGACACCGGGCACCAAAAGGCTTGCTGCCGCAGCGCCCAGGGTGGCGCCACCAGCAACACCCAACGCCCCGCCCACGGTTCCGCCCATAGCCTTACCCATGCCTGGTTGTTCACTATCGGAGGTCGGCACTGCATGCTCGACCTGTCGATCACTCATTCCCGGCGTCAGAAGTGCGATCCGATCATTCGGAATCCCCAGCGAATGAAGTTGGCGCACAGCATTCTCCGCTTCCGCGCGTGATGTAAATACTCCAGCAACTGTTTCCATGCTCGGTCCTCCTTTGAAATTCGTTTACGTTTTAACTCTTCGCCCACCCTATCAGCAAGCACATCAAGCAAACGACACAAATCGTTGAGGAAATTAGCAGAGCTATGTTAGAGTCAAAGCAATTAAGACCGGCAGCGGTTTGAGGCGGGCTCGAATATTTGGCCCGCCGCTTTTGAAACCGCAGTAGCCAGGGCGCGAAGAACATATGTACGACATCGTAGAAAAACACCGGCCTATGTCAGAGGGCGACGGCAAGGCGGCACGCAAGAAAAGGCCACGAATACTTGCGATCACAACTGACTGCTGCACCGGTTGCGCCGGATCACCTGCCTGCATCGAATACTGCCCTATCGAAGCATGTATGTTCTGGGTGCCCGATGAAGATCACCCGCCTTTCGGACGCATCGAAGTCGATCCATATCTTTGCATCGGCTGTCAGAAGTGCATCAGCAAAGGACCAGACGGCGCATTTCTCGACGGCTGCCCCTGGGATGCCATCGAAATGGTACCGACCGATGACTGGGAAGCAGTCCACGGAATCACTCTGCCCGACCTGCCGCCCGCCCCGCCTGCCGCTTAACAGATCAAAGGCAACTATCAGAACCGGAAGCGTAGCGACCGGGTCCCGTCTATATCGATTCAAAGAACCCGGTCGCTACTCCTCCCGGTTCTAGTTAGTGCGCGCGGCTCTTGATGGCGTTTGCTGTCATAGTCGCCTGTTGTTTCAGGCGTTCACCGACTAGGACCGCGCCGCTCGAATAGCGCTCTATCAGGGGAAGATCTTCTACCTTCCCCACTACTGCCAGCGCGCGCAGTGCCTCCCAAACGCTTTGCTCATCCGATC
>JALYSR010000083.1 GCA_030854715.1 Acidobacteriota bacterium | reverse complement strand
GTCTATAGAAATGGCCGGGTCGGTTACCGGCATGTACATGACATCGCCCTCGTTAAGCGGAGGCATGAACTCCTTGCCAATTCCAGTAGCCAATATGATTGCGCCGGTGAATAGCACTAAAGCGATTGAGACCGTAATGAGGCGATGACGCAAAGCCAACAGAAGCACGGGTCGATAGATGGTACCCAGCCCACGCATTATTGGATTTGATTGCTCGGAATGAAATTTTCCACCCAAAAGATACGTGCAGAGTACTGGGACCAGCGTTAGAGCCATGATCGTTGCGCCAAACATGGCGAACGTTTTCGTGAAGGCGAGCGGGTGAAACAGTTTCCCTTCCTGACCGGTGAGCGAGAACACTGGAACGAATGCCAGGATAATGATCGCCATTGAGAAGAAAACCGGTCGTCCTACCAGTTTTGTAGAGTCTCTGACCGTTTCGAAAACCTTCTTCCGATCTTTGGGGTCGACCTTCCGCTTTTCCAGAAAGCGAAAGGCGTTCTCGGTAACCACAATGCCAGCGTCTACCAACACCCCAATAGCGATCGCAATTCCTGCGAGTGACATCAGGTTTGAACTGATGCCCATGTAGTACATGAAGAGGAATGACGTAAGCACTGCAAGCGGCAACGGGAGAGTCACGATGAGAATGGAGCGGAAGTGCGCGAGAAATAGGATGTGCGCCAGCGTGACCAGAATTAGTTCTTCGATTAGGGCACGCTTAAGAGTGTGAGTCGCGCGCTCTATGAGCTGAGTACGATCGTAGAAAGGAACAATCTGCACTCCCGGCGGCAAGCCAGACCTAATGGCTTCAATTCTTTGCTTCACGCTCTCGATTACAGCGAGTGTGTTAACACCGTAACGAGCGATAACCACACCACCGACCGCTTCTTTGCCGTTCTTGTCCAGCACACCGGTGCGAAACGCATTGCCAAGCTTCACTTCCGCGACGTTACGCACATAGATAGCAGTGCCGTTCGCTGAGCCGATGACGATATTCGCAACATCATCAGTTGACTGGATTAACCCAATCCCACGGACTACGGCCCATTGGCCTGCCTGCTCGACGACGTTGCCGCCGACATTGTTGTTAGAGCGTTGAACCGACTGGACAATCGTGGAGAGCGGGATGTTGTAAGCCTTCAGCTTGTTCGGATCGACATCGATCTGATACTGCTGCACGTAGCCGCCCACTGAGGCCACTTCCGCCACACCGGGCACCGAGTTCAACTGGTAGCGAACAAACCAGTCCTGCAAAGTACGCAAATCACGCGGATTCAGCTGATCTGATTCGATGGTATACCAGAAGACTTGCCCAACTCCTGTGGCGTCAGGGCCAAGTGTCGGCACAACACCTTCAGGCAGTTGCTTTGTGACAAGATTCAGGCGTTCCAGGACGCGCGTTCGCGCGAAATAGAGGTCGATGTTGTCCTCGAAGATTACATTGATCATCGAGAATCCAAACGCCGAACTTGCGCGCACGACACGCACACCTGCCAAACCCTGCAGGTTAGTGACGAGGGGATAGGTGACTTGATCCTCTACTTCTTGAGGCGAGCGACCAGTCCAGTCGGTGAAAACTATGACCTGGTTCTCTGAGAGATCGGGTATCGCGTCGATTGGCGTTCTTGTGAGTGCCCAATAGCCCCAGAGTGCGAAGCCAAGGTAAAGCACGATGACGAGCCCGCGATTACGCAGACTCATCTCAATGAGCCGGTTGATCATGGCAGTATGCTCCTTAGACCGCCTTCGTTGTGCGGTCTAACTCAGAAACTATTGCGCTGTTACTGAGAAAGAGGTCTGCCCTTTTCCCGCCGGCCCTTCATAAGACACTTGCGCCTGCCACTCGCCGGCCGTCTCAACGTTGGCCTTGGCACGATAGACTCCCGGTGCATCCGTGGTCGTAAGCTTGGCAGAATCGTTCATTGCGGGCATCGAAGCCATTTGCGGCATGTGAAATGTTAGCGCAGCAGCGCCGACATCCACGGGCTTGCCCGACGAGTCTTTGAAAGTGATGAAGAACTCATCACCGCCATGTTTGAGTTGGCCGGAAGAACTCGAAAGCGTGACGGTTAGATTTCCGACTGGCGCACTCTTGATGACCTTGCCAGTGTCAACCGCGAAGTTCTTTGCACCACAGGCCGCGACGAACAACAGAAGCGCGAGAAGACTAAACGTGAGAAAGAATTTGGACATGATATTCGACCCTTCTTTTGAAATAGAGATCAACGCGTCACACGGAGACGCGCAAACTTCGCTGCTCCTGACAGAACGAACAGCGATGGCAAGACACACTACGGCCTGGAATCTCTAGATCAGAAGTGCGAGATGTCGAATGTAGGCGGGATTGGAATATGGAGGGGGGCTATCTGACCACCTTGAACGAAGCGATATCTGCGGTGATAAATCTGGGGGTTGGACAGATGACTGAGGAATTGAAAACGAGTGGCTCGTAGACGGGCGCGGAAGTTTGGTTCCGGTCGAACCTGTGGTTCCACTCTGCGAACAAATGAGCGTGCAGCACAAACGGGCGGTTGAAACCTCCGGCGTGAGGCTCTCAACCTGGGCTGCCTTCTTGCAACAATCCACTCCGGCCATCCCAGACGTACTGCATTCCTGTTCGTTAGAATGCAGGGGCATTCCAACCGCGACGCTAGCGCCAAAAGTCAGAATTAGCAGTAGATTGGTGAGTTTCTTCAACATTGCCATTACCAATGTAGTTAAATACTTAAAAGCATGTCAAGACCAGGCTTTCGGAGGCGATCAGTCATCATCGCAGCACGTTTCGCCGCGCAAGGCCTCAAGGCCTTCGTTTTCGATGATCGGCATCATAATAAGCGCCGCCACCGGGTCGGCCCACCACCAACCAAGAAGAGCATTTAGGAGAAGGCCGCCAAGCAGAATTCCCGCGAGATAGGTGCAAAGCTCGGTCTGTTTAGAGTCGGCCATTAGGCAGTGCTCTTGATCCCCCGAGCTATTTTTCGCTTGGCGCGCACAAGCAGCGGCATAACCACCAGAGACACGGCCGCGAGGACAATACCGGGTAGGCTTTCGTTCGGTTCCTCATGCTTCCATAGCGCCTTGATCGAATCGAACGAGACATAAATTGCAAGGACTACAAAGCACAACCCTACTATTCTCAAACTGACTGATCCACTTGACTCATTTTCCTCCAGAACGTGTTCGGCCCGTCCCCGAATTAATCGCTTTCAAACATGGTCATGCTCGTTGGCATGCTCTGCAGCTCGTTTCACGCAGTACATATCGTTTGGCTCACAGCCCTCGACCTCGACCTGAATAGTTGCATGAGCGACGCCGAAGTTATGTTCTAACTCTTCCGTCACCAGCCTGAGCACATTCTCGCCACTGCGCACGCTTTGCTCATTGACCATGATGTGGCAACTACAACAAATCATACCTGACCCAACTGTCCACACGTGCAGGTCATGTACCGCCAGTACGCCACGCACTTTACCGATTGTCTGCTCAACCTTAGCCATATTCATACCCTCAGGAATTGCCTCCAGCAGGACATTGACTGACTCTTTAAGAATTCCCCACGAGCTCCAGAGAATAAGAATGCCGATCAGAATCGAAACTATAGGATCAGCGATTGATGCTCCTGTGAAAGCTACAACCAGACCAGCGATTACTACGCCGGCCGCCGAGATCGCGTCGCCGAGCATGTGCATATGGGCGCTGCGCACGTTGAGGTCCTTTTTCGCCGCGCTCTTTAACCAGAAACTAATCACTGTATTCATCAGGATCGCTATCAGCGCAACTGCGATCATGGGCGTGCTTTGCACAGGCTCAGGGTCACGCAGGCGTGTGCTGGCTTCCCAGAAGATTAGCAGTGCGATCACGACGAGAGATACAGCATTGACCAAAGCGGCGAGAATGCCGACCCGGTGATAGCCAAACGTGCGCTGCGCTGTAGAGGGTTTTTGAGCGATCCAGATGCCGTACCAGGAGAACACCAGAGCTAATGCGTCGGCGAAGTTGTGACCAGCATCAGACATCAGAGCGAGGGAGTGGGAGAAGTAGCCCGTAGTCGCCTCGCCAACTACGAAAGCAAGTGTGATGAAGATTGATAGCGCCAACCGTCGTCCCGTTAGGGTTGCGCTATTGTAGTGGCTGTGACCCATCTCTACTTAATATCGACAAGAAACGCTTTTATTTCCCTGGTTCTTTCCCGTGTGACGGAAGCCAAACAAGAATAATAGACGGTGGGACGGATTGTTCCGCCTTGGTAAATCAAAGCCTCGCTGTCGCAGTTCGCGTCCCGGTATTTGAGCCAGAGCGACTGCGCTTCCTGAAATTTCGGCCGGTGGTCCTTTTCAAATCCGGCCAACTCCAGCATCAATTGCTTATAAACCTTGTTCAGTTCGGCATCTGCTTTTTCGTAGTCACGTCGCGAGCAAAGGTTCATGTGCAACTGCGTCATGGGGTCTTTACATGGATCTCTTTCGATCCTTTTCTTCTGAGCGAAAACGACCACGCCAGGAATACAGATGATGATAACGATTGCAGTGTTGAAGATTCTTTTCATGGTTACCTTCAGAGACGCTGAACCAGGTAGCAGGTCAAACTACGGCTTCACCCGAGGCCGAGCAAACATTGACACGTACCGACGGTAGTAATAATCTCCACGCATCTAACTGGCTATCTTTCCAACATTCGGCGAAATTTTACCTCCCGCCTTGAGACCACGAAAGGAGATTCTAACTATGGGTCGAATCTTTGCCTTCCTTTATGGGGTGATTTGCTACTTGATCTTCTTCGTAACCTTCCTTTATGCGATCGGTTTCGTCGGCAACGTTTTTGTTCCGAAGGCGATCGATACCGGCGTTTCGAATCCGCCTTTGAGCTCAGCCCTGATCGTTGACGCCCTTCTGCTCAGTTTGTTTGCCATTCAGCATAGCGTCATGGCGCGTCAATGGTTCAAACGTGCTTGGACCAGGTTTGTGCCGAAACCAGTTGAGCGCAGTACTTATGTTCTGGTGGCCAGTCTTATGCTGTTGTTACTCTTCTGGCAATGGCAGCCGATGAAATTAATCATATGGGATGTGCGGAACCCTACTGGACGTATGGTCCTACAGGCTCTGTTCTGGGT
>JALYSR010000060.1 GCA_030854715.1 Acidobacteriota bacterium | reverse complement strand
TATTCGCTCAGGCTGCCTGAAACGCGCACCGGAGCTCCGAAATCGATGCGCTGGGCAAGCGTTTTGTTTTGCCGTCTGATCAGAATCGAGTTTTCTCGGAACGTACCCGTCACGCGCGAGTAATCAATTTCGCCGCCGAGCTTCAAGGAATGCTGACCGTGAAACTCAAACGGGTGCGCGTAGTAAATTTCCCGCCACTGAAATCGTTGGGACCGCCTACGGATGTCGGCGAAGTAGTTACCGGTGTTGCGTTCCGGCAACAACTCAAGCGGTCGCATCCCCTGCCCGAAGACGTCAAGATCAAAGGTCTTGTAGCTCAATGTGGAAGAGAGAAACGAGGCATCCTTGAAAATTGCCTGCTCGGAGATGGAGACGAGCAAGCCTCGCTGCTTCGTATTCGGTGTGGTCGGCTGCGGATTGAAAGTGTTGAGTCCGGCGAAGCGTACCTTCTGCGGGAAAACTGCCGCGACCAATTTGGCGCTGTTAGTCTTGTTAATGTTGAGATCAAACTGCGTGAATGAGTTGAAAGTCTCGGATGTTGTGTCATCTCCCAGAGCTCTGAGGCTCGGCACGTGAGTGCGCGTGAAGCGATACTCAAAGGACTGCAGGAAGAAAAGACGATCGCGGGCGATCGGGCCGCTGAAGGTAACGCGCGGGCGAAATGAATCGATTCCGCCGCTGAATGTGTTGCGAAAAGTTGGAAAGACGCGCGCGGCGGTAACCTTGAATTTGTTGCTGCCGCCTTTGCTTTCGAGATCGGTCGCACCGCCAGTAAGCCGGCCAAACACTGCCGAGTACGGGTTCTCTTCGGTTCTAACGTTTGCTGCAGCTTCGAGCGGAATGTCGAAGGCGAGGTTTCCGGTAACTGGATCCGTAATATCGACACCGTTGACTGTGTAGGCGCTCTGGCCTGCGCGAGCGCCTTTCTGGTGGTCTACTCCGTCCAGTCCGTGCACAACACCGGGAGTCAGCAACGGCGCGCTCTGATAGTTCTCTGCGCGCAGGGGCACATCCGTTAGTGTTTGGGAGCGAACGGTGTTGCTGGTGGTTGTTTCGGCCGCACTGAGCAGGCCCTCTTCCTCACGAATGGTAACCGCCTCAGAAATCGTAGCCTTCATCACAATTTCAACGGTCAGCCCTACACCCGACGCCAGATCGATTTCACGCCTCACAGTGGCCAATCCTCCAGCCTCAACCGTGAGCACAAACGTCGCCGCCGGCAGATCGGCGAAAATAAAATTGCCCGCATCGTCAGTGACTACCTTGAAAAATTGCTCCTTCAGGTCACGATTGACGAGCGTAAGCCGCGCCCCA
Organism: Acidobacteriota bacterium; assembly: GCA_030854715.1. Lineage (GTDB taxonomy): Bacteria > Acidobacteriota > Blastocatellia > Pyrinomonadales > Pyrinomonadaceae > PSRF01. The sequence continues at coordinate 4,914 of JALYSR010000060.1, read as the reverse complement.
ACAAGCAAGACCGGAGGCGCATCTGTGGCTTCAGTGGTGACTTTAACAGTACCCTTGATGCGGCCCGTCAAATGTTGGGCCATTGCGCTGGCGGGTAGGAGCAGCAGACTAAATATCGCGGCGCACAGGATTGAGTAAAACGATTGGCAATCACGCAAAGCGATCGAGGGAGTCGAGCCGCGACTTGTCAGTTTTCTGTACATGCCAACTTCTTCGAACTGACCTAAGAGGAAGTTTTAGCTGGGGGGTGCTATTGTAATGTCTTTGGCGGATGGTACATCAACTATCAGCCGCGACATAGGGCGAATGCAGTTTGCTTGCGACTTACGCTTTCTCCAATATGCTCAAGTATGCCTGCACCGCGCTGAAGAGGCCTAGTTCCAGAGCGTCCGATATAAGGGCGTGACCGATAGAAACTTCCGCGATGTTTGGAATCGAGCAAAACTTGCCAAGGTTTTCCAAATTTAGATCGTGCCCGGCGTTCACGCCCAAGCCAACTTCGTGAGCCTTCCTGGCAGCGCTGACATACTGCTCAAAAACTCTTTCCGCCTTTCCATTCTTGTAGGCTGCCGCGTACGGTTCGGTATAAAGCTCTACTCGGTCAGCGCCGACCTGCTTCGCACGTTCGATTTGTGCGGCCTCGGCATCCATAAAAAGGCTGACTCTGATTCCGAAGTCTTTTAGTTCTTCAATGATCGGCTCCAAGCACTTGCCTTCTTCGATAAGGTCCCAACCGTGATCTGAGGTGAGCACGTCAGGGCTGTCCGGCACCAGGGTACATTGCGTCGGCTTCACCTTACGAACTATCTCCATAAACTTCGGAAAAGGGTTGCCCTCAATATTGAACTCGACGGACGGTGCGGTTTCAAGAAGCTCTGCCAACTCATAAACGTCAGCAGCCTTGGCATGGCGCTCATCCGGACGTGGGTGGACGGTGATACCGTGAGCACCGGCTCTAATACACGTGCGAGCCGCGTTAACGACGTTAGGAATGCCGATTGACCGTGCGTTTCTGAGCAGTGCGATTTTGTTGAGGTTGACACTGAGCTTCGTCAACGCCATGCCATCGTGCCTTTCTTAGTTGACGTGCAGATAGTACCTGTTCACTTCATTTTTCCCTGTAACGCGATCATGGCAGCGAGCGCGGCGTCCTTCTGGTCCTTCCCCCAGGGCGGACCCACTGCCTTCCCAAGCGACGCTATAGTCTTCCGCAAGCTGGCCATTGAAGTCGCTAATGCTCGTTCAGCGTACTCATCCAATTGTTTCTCGGGGACACGCACGAGTTTTAAGTCGCATGTTTCGGCCGCGCGAACAAGCGCATCGCGAAACAACACTCCCTCAGCCTTGTGCATCCGGAAATGCACCGCCAGGATCTCATCGACGGTCCAATCAGGCATGGGATCGCCCATAAGGACCGCGCAGGCGGCTACCTCATGTCCTGCTTCGCGTGCGTCTTTCATGGCCGTTCGCATCTCACGGACCGCGATTCGGCGCGCCGTCTCGACACTCCGTCTGACCAGTCCTCGTGCGTCGCTCGCGTTCAAGCGTTCGGCAGCGTGATAGGGCTGCTTCGCCCACGACGCTTCATCTTTCTCGACCAGCTCCATGCGGCGCCGGTCGACTACCTGTAGCTCACCGCGGCGCGTGCCGAGAACGACTAGGGCTGCCCACCCCGAGTGGGCCTTCATCCCAAACGCAACCTTCATAGTTAGATCTGCGAGATTCTCAGTTCATATTCTGACTCATCAGCGGTTCCGGCGTCCGACGAACGCGACGATTCAGCCGCCGCGCTCCGTGGGCGGGCCTGGCGGCCGGAGCATCCTCGACGCGAACCAGAAGCCCCACGTGACGGTGTAGGCAACGACAAAGAATCTGAGCAAGGCTCTCACCGAGGTTGCCACCCAACGTTGCGCTTTGAGCGGAGAGCGCTCCCGCTACCCCTTCGCTTCACCGCTCAACCACTTCAGGCGATCCCGTTCGCGCCCGCGAGCGGCGCCTGCGCCTACTTCAGATGCTTCGATACCAGCTTGGTCATCTCAAACATGTTCACAGTTGCTTTGCCGCCAAACACTTCCTTCAGCGCCGTATCAGCTTTGATCATCCGTTTGTTCTTCGGGTCCTGCAGCTTGTTCTTCTTGATATAGGCCCATAGCTTCTTGGTGACTTCAGTTCGCGGAATCGGTTTCGAACCAACAATCTCTGCCAGCGCTGAACTGGGCGTCATTGGCTTCATAAAAGCGGCACTGGGTTTTCGGGTGGACTTCTTCTTCGTACTCTTCTTCGTACTCGTAGGCATTTAGTCTCCTTTGAAAGACGGCAACTGGCATCCTGTGAATAAGGCCAAGGGGATAAGCGGCCGCGAACGGCCTCATGACCCAAGGCAAATGAAATCCTGCTCTGGCGCCTGCCAGAGGCTGCGTAACGTCGGGTCGTCGGGCAAATCCAGCGCGTAGCATATCTTATTTTCGAGGTGCTCGGTGATAGCGGATCGGGTTCATGCCATCGTCAGGCACGAAATGCCACCGATTTGGCGGAGGATGCTGGCTAATTCACCCGACAGCGAAGAGCGTTGCTTTCATTTTGCAAGACGGCGCGAGGTATTTGTATCAAGGGGACCCTTTTAAGGCCGTGGTTGAGCAGTTAGCACGATTGCGAGAATTGCGAGTGTTGCACCAACAATTGCGATCACAAAATTGATTGTGCTTTGACCAATCGTCCAATCGTCCCGGCCTGTCGGTATTCTGCGAATTCCCCAAGCCAAAAGGATTGCGGTTGCAATGAGCAGCCTTTAAAGAGTAGGTAAGGAGGAATCTTGCTCAAATCCCACCTAAATGAACAAATGAAAACCACGAGAAAGATGACTCCTGATCCTTTCGGTTTTGGTTCCGCCATGTTGCTGTGTCCTCTCTTATTCTTAATTGCCTTCACAAGGCTACTAATCTAGAGATCTAACGCCGCGCTTTCAGCGGCCGCGAGGGTAAAAGATAACACCAAAACTTCTCGGTATTCCGAGAGACCCGGTCGCTACTGCTCCCGGTTCTGATAAGAACGCTACGCGTTGCAAAACGCTAGCTACTTTACTTGGCGGTAGGGTCCAAAGACGAAATCCGAATCGCTCTTCGATATGTGACATGCCTGGCAGTTTTCCAGCTTTCCACTTGCTTCGAGTTGCGTGCCGTTTCCAGACACAACCGAAAACTCCCAATCGCCGACCGCTGGGTTATACCCAGGCTCGCGCTTTGTCATGATCGTGTACAAGAGCGGCGTGCGACCTTCGGAATAGTCCCCTATCTTCTCTTTGACGATGACGGAACCCTCCGGGAACCGATGCAATTCTTTTGCAAACATTGCCTTCCGGCCGACATTGTTGACGTAAACCGTGATGTAGGTGGCCGCGTGCGGATTTGTCTTTCTTTCAGCCTCGTAGTTTGCCGGCAGCGGTGCGCGACACAGAGTATTAACAAGTGCTGAAACGTAGTAAGGTTCGGCGTTGACCTGGGTCCATATGGTTTTGTCCTTGAGTTTTGCGGCGTCGAAGCGAAACGCCTCCAGACTAGCACTGTTAGTCTGCCGGCCCGCCAAAGCGGTTATTAGCACTACTGCCCCCACTCCAATTAGTAAGCAGGCTATTCTTTTCCTGGCCATAGCTCATCCTCCTGCAAGTTTTCACTGGACAATCCTAAATGGTTGAACGGGTGGGCGTGTCAAACCTTGTGTCTAATAGATGCGCTTCAAGGGCCGGGCGACGCCCAAGATACAAGTGTTAAGAAGGATTTCCCCAGTGCGGGAGTAGCCGAAGCCGTACTTGCAAGCAAACATCGCGGATGATATTCATCACTACCATGTCAGTCCTTCTTTTCTTCATCGACGGGCTCGGAATTGGCACGCGTGGACCACAGAACCCGCTCGATGGACTCGATGACGCAGAGCCTCTGGCAATATTTCGCGATGAAACTGAAGAGACGAGCCAGCAAACCATAGAGACTATCCACAATGGGATTGTCGTTCCTACTGACGCCACGCTAGGAGTTGAAGGGCGACCGCAGAGCGCTTCAGGCCAGACCACGATTCTTACCGGCATCAATGCACCGGCGCTGCTGGGCTATCACAAACAAGGTTTCCCAAACGCGGCGATGCTCGAAATCATCCGCGACCACTCGATCTTTCTGCAATTAAGCCGTGCCGGTGTTTTTCCAATAACTTTCGCGAATACTTATACCCAACGTTTCTTCGACGAACGCCCGCGCTGGGTCTCGGCGACGACGGCGGCGGTGGAAGCAGCGGGGATACCGTTCCGCAGAGTCGCCGACCTCAAAGCGGGGCGCGCTGTTTACCAGGACTTCACCAACGCCGCACTGATTGAACGAGGCGAAGACGTGCAGCCGCGAACTGCAGACGAAGCCGCGTCGGTTCTGGCAAGCATTGTCAGCGAGAATCAATTTACGCTTTATGAATATTTCATCACGGACAAAGTCGGACACGCACAGGACATGCAAGCCGCAAGAAGAGTGTTGACGAATCTCGCCCGGTTGATTAGAGGAGTATTAACGCAGATTGATTTGAGTCGCACTTCCGTTATACTCACCAGCGACCACGGCAACATTGAAGATCTTTCATCCCGCAACCATACGCTGAACCCGGTTCCGACTATCGTTTGGGGGCGAGACCAAAATCGCATCGCAAGTCGAATCAAAACCCTGGCAGACATAGTGCCCGCAATCGTTGAAACACTGACGGCGAAAGCGGTAGCGGCTGATACAGTTTGAAGCCGGAAGTTCACGGTTTCTTTGGAGTGCGGCGGCCTGGCGCCGCTTTGGTCGGCTGCCGTCGGTGCCGCATCTCGCAATACTCAACTCAACGAAGGCTGCGACAGGCCGCAGCAGGCTATAGCGGCGCCAGGCCGCCGCACTCCAA
>JALYSR010000058.1 GCA_030854715.1 Acidobacteriota bacterium | reverse complement strand
GGTCAATCCGCTGCTGCCGGCGGAGGATTACAAGTATTACCTCGAGTACACCCGCGCGCGCGTCGCCGTGATCCATGAATCGTTGCTGGAAACTTTTCGAGAAGCTGCAAGGACTGCTCGGTATCTTCGCGCGGTAGTAGTTGTCGGCGAAGCGGGGCCAAGCCCCCTTCCTGACTGCACAATCCCAACCTTGAGTGGCAGCACCAGCCAGGTTTCGTTTGAGAACATCATCCGGGCGCAAGCTGATGAGTGTACTCTTGCGGACACTCGCCGTGACGACATCGCAATCTGGTTGTTCACTTCCGGCTCGACCGGTCATCCAAAAGGCGCGGTGCATTTGCAACATGACCTTCCTTTCAACACTGAAGTCTTCGCGAAACGCACAATCGGCGTAAACGAAAACGATCTGACCGTTTCCGTACCGAAGCTTTTCTTTGGTTATGCAACCGGCACAAACCTGCTGTTTCCTTTCGCCGTCGGTGGTGCGACCGCGCTCTTTTCCGAGCGCTCTACACCGGAAAAGCTTTTCGAAGTCATCGAGCGATACCGTCCGACAATCCTCACGACTGTGCCGACGATGATCAATTCAATGCTCAACAGCGCCGCTACCGGCAGCCGAGATTTGTCGAGTCTGCGGTTCTGTTACTCGGCCGGTGAAGCTTTACCGGGCGAACTTTACGAGCGCTGGAAGAAAACGTTTGGCGTGGAAATTTACGATGGAATTGGTTCGGCCGAGATGTTTCATATTTACATAACGAACCGCCCGGGCGATGTGAAACCCGGCAGCCTGGGCAAGGTCGTCAATGGTTATGAAGCAAAGATTGTTGATGCGGAAGGCAAACAGGTTGCGGTGGGCGAGATGGGCACGCTCAAGATCAAAGGTGACTCAGCCGCGCTCTGCTACTGGAATGCTCACGAGAAATCAAAGGAGACTTTTGCCGGCGACTGGTGCACCACGGGTGATCAGTTTCACATGGACGACGAAGGCTACTATTGGTATCACGGCCGCACGGACGACATGTTGAAGGTGTCGGGCATCTTTGTGGCCCCGGCCGAAATTGAAAATTGCCTGCTGCAACATGAGGCTGTGCTGGAGTGCGCCGTCATTGGCGCGGAGGCTGGCGACGGTTTAATTAAACCAAAAGCTTTTATCGTGCTCCGAGAAGAAATCAGAACCGGGAGTAGTAGCGACCGGGTCGACTTGACGGCCCTTGCCGAAGTGTTAAAAGAATTCGTCAAGTCCCACCTTGCAGTTTACAAATACCCACGCTGGATCGAATTTGTTTCCTCGCTTCCCAAAAACGATCGCGGTAAGATCGATCGCAAGAAATTAAAACAAGGGTAGAAGGGGTTTCTCTACAACCCGCAGAAGCGTGATTCGAAAACGAGAGTCGTGTGACGTCTCTACGCCAAATATTCGGTTACAGGTGCCGTTGGCGATTTTACTTTCATTTTAGCACTGTCCCTTTAGCGCGGTGATTGACGAGATCGCCTGACCTGAAAACCGTTTAAACGGTTTCAGTTCAAGAATCAGGAATCCTGATCACCGGGCTAAAAGCCACGGTGCTAATAAGAAAAAACGATTCTTCAACTGCACCGGTATTAGTACTCACGAGCGCAACGAAGTAGTCTCAAGGCTTTTTACTCTTCGCCTTGTCGACCAGCTCCTTGATCGCGGCAATCACAAGCTCGGGCTGCTGACCTTGAATGAAATGCCCGCTCAACTCGGCGCGCACAAGTTTGGCGCCCGGCACTTTCTTCACCCATTCTTTCTGCTTCTCCATCCACATCTCCGACATTTTTGGATCTGTGTTGGGAGGCCTCTGCACGGCGACTAACAAAATGACGGGAACCCCTGGCGGCAGTTTTGATTTTCGCGCCTGCTCAAAGCTGGCCTCCACGCCAGCGGATTCATCGCGTATGCCTGCGGCTGCCTTGGCCACTTCGGCTTCCTGCTGCTTTAGCTCCGGCGATGGATGCGATTTGAGCCAATCATTGAACCCTTCCTGCGACGGGTCGACTAAAACCAAGCCCGCTACTTCCTGACTGTACATATCTGCAAAGACGCGAATCGTTATACCTCCCATCGAGTGGCCGACCAACACATACGGCGGGTTGATGCCTGCATTTTTCAAAGCAGTATGTAACTCAAGCGCAAACTGTTTGGCTGTCCGCGGTTTTGGGCCCGGCTCCGATTGACCCAGCCCAGCGCGATCATAGGATGCGACCCGCGTGAACTTCGCGATCTCGTTTTGTATGGTGGACCATGATGCGATGCCCGCGCCAAAGCCGCCTTCAAGGATGACTGCGGGACTGCCCTGCCCGGCAATCAGCATATTCAGACGATGACCTCCGGCGTCTACCTTTTCCAGCTTTGGGTCGGCGGGATTGACGGTCACTGCTGGTGCGTTGTGTTTGAGGGTCAACGGAAACGATTGTCCCGACTGGTTCCATTGCCCTGCTATCTCCGAACCGTCGCTAGAAAGTTGACCTTCATACGTGGCTTCAGGAGTGGTCATCTTCAGGAGTACAGAACGGTCCTTGAGTGTGATTGAATCAGTCGGCAGGTCTGTCGCTCCTTGATCGGGGCTATCCAGCGTTGCCTTTAACGTGCCGTTCGCTTCCTTGACAACTTTTAGCACCAGCTTCAGTTTCATGGCGCCGGCATCAAGTACTCCCTCCCAGGTGCCAACCAGAACATCCTGTTGCACGGAAGCGTCGCTCTGCTGTTGAGAGCGGAGATTCGCGGTATCACTGAAATCATTGGTACCGGCAAGCGCGACGCTTCCGGCAAACAATACCGAAGCGATAACTGCGATCGGGGCGCGAATAATGATGTCTGGCCTGCTACTTAGCTTTGGCATTGCTTTCTCCTCGTCGTTGTTACTTTGAAAAGGATGGCCTTCCTAAATCGCAAGCGAAGGCCAGGCTGACGTCTGGAGATCTCAGCCCGGTGCGGCATAGGTAAACTGGGTTTGATTGTATCACTCACTCTTGATGTAGTAGTCAGAAGCCGCCACTCCATCATAGCCGTGGCTGCTATGAAAAAAAGTTGGCTATAAGTTTGTCCAGAAAAAATCATCGACAGGGTTGACAAAATATGAGCAAGGCAGTTTACTTCGTCCACCCTCAGCAAGGTTTGGTCTTGAGTCTCGAGTTCACATCCCGCTGGAAAGAGTGACGGCGACCTTTTTGATTGCAGTGCATTTCGTACCCCGCTTCGGTAGAGCATCCTCAACGTTTCCAAGTTTTTGACATCCCGCTTGAACTTGTCTGCCCAGTAATAACGAAATTTTAGAGTCAGGTAGTAAGGCTCTTCTTGCTTGCTAATCTGATTAACCGGTCGCATCCGGAGTTTTTCCCAACTGTCCGGGTTCGCGCCTATTCGCCGAGTCTCCAGGACTCACGCTCTCGATTCGATTAATCCCCGTCTAGTCTTAGGAGCTCACAATGAGATCTTCCCCCAGTCTTTCTTACTTCGCCGTCTTTATCAATGTTAGCAACCGAGCAAAAAGGCAAGTTCGATTTTATGTCTTGGTGACGCTTATTGCTGTTATGGCTGGCTCCGCAGTCGCCTCAGCCTCAACTGCATCTTTTCGTGCCCGTCTGTTTTCCTGGGCTAATGGCTACGAACCGGCCGGCATTTCGATTCCTTTTTCCGTGGAAGGCCGGGAGACGCCGATCCTTTTCGCTGCATCCATTGCGCCCACACATCGAGAAACTCAACTAAATAAAGCCCGGTCGGGACATACCGCGACTTTGCTAACCGACGGTAGAGTTCTGATTGTTGGCGGCGAGGATGCGAATGGCTTCATGACCGAGGCTGAGATCTTCGACTCAACGACCGGCACTCTTTCAGTTAGTGGAAATCTCAGCACCCCACGCGCTGACCACACGGCAACGCTGCTTAGCGATGGACGCGTACTCGTCGCAGGCGGACGCGGCATGCCTGGCACCCTGAACTCTACTGAAATCTTCGATCCGGCCACCGGTGCGTTTACTTCCGGCCCGAATTTGATTGGTGCGCGCGCGGGTCACAGTGCGACTTCATTGAACGATAACAAAATTGTAGTTATTGGGGGCGATGCGGGTGGTAGTATCGAAATTTATGTTCCTTCACTCAATACGTTTGCCACAACTCTCGCGAATCTAGGTTCGCCCCGAGCATTTCATTCCGCGGTGCTTCTGAACGATGGAACTGTTTTGATTGTGGGCGGGACTGCGCCTGACAACGCTCCAGTACTCTCGGGAGAAATCCTAAACGTTACCAGCTCAACCATGTCGGCTGTTGCCAACCAAACTGAGGACTCGCACGTCAGGGCATCACTGCGCGTGCTGCCCGACGGAAAAGTTCAGATCATCGGCGGCACGAATCACGAGGATATTGAGCTTTACGATCCGGCGACAAATCAGTTCGGCGCGCACGCGCACATCTTTCCCACGGGCGACATTCATCCAGAACTGTTACAGCAAATCATGGATGCTCCGACGCGCGCGACGATGTTTCACTTCGGCGCCTCGAACACATTGCTGAATCGGAGCGGCCAGACCATCACTGAACTTGCCGGATTAAACCTCGCATTAGTTACAGGCGGTGTTGATTCGACTGGTACGTTTCTTAGTTCTGCTTCGACACTAAACAGCTCCGCAGCGACCGTTACCACCGACAAACTCGATTACGCTCCCGGCACGCTCGTGATCGTAAGCGGCACCGGCTGGCAACCTAACGAGTTCGTCACCATCATGTTCCACGAAGACCCGCACGTCGCTACTGAAAATCCGCACGCCTTTACCGTGCAAGCTGACGTAAATGGAAACTTCGCTAATCAGCAGTATGCGCCTGAAGATGCGGACCACGGAATCACGTACATTCTCGCAGCCAACAGTGGATCTTCGGGCCGGACCGCCCAGACGGTTTTCACGGATTCTAGTCCTGGTTCGCTCGGGAATTACGCGACGGTTGGCCTATCAGGGACCAGTGCTCCCGCGACTGTGTCACCTTCAAACGTAGCAACCAATGTCACTTTCTCCACGCTTTCCAAGGGAGCCGGCCTATCTGCTGCGGCAGCTTCGGATGCGTTTAACGCGTCCGCCTGGCAACAAACTTCCACACTGACCATCGCCGGTAATACGGATTATTATGAGTTCACAATCACGCCCGCCTCTGGTTATAAATTTAGCGCGTCAGAATTGCGCCTGGGTCTGCAAAGAAGCGGTTCGGGTCCTGGTAAAGCGGAACTGCGTTCAAGCTTAGATTTTTATGGCAGTACCATCGGTTCTCTCCTTAGCGTCGGCACAGGTTTAGCTACCTTTACCGTCAATTTGTCTTCTGTGTCGGGGCTTCAGAATCGGATTTCTCCAGTTACTTTTCGAATTTACGGGTATGGCGCCAGTGCCGCTGGCGGAACGTTGCGGATTCAAAGAGTTGTCAGTCCGGCTATGGTGGGCTTGGAAGTGGACGGCACGGTAGCGCCTTTAAATAGCGGAACGCTTCAATTCACCGCTGGGAATTACCCCGACACGGAGACCAATTCAGGTACCCACACGAAGACGATCACCGTGCGGCGCACCGGTGGTTTGGACGGTGCAGTCTCAGTCCACTATGCAACCAGCGATGGAACAGCGACGACGGCAGACAATGACTACGACGCGACCTCCGGCGATTTGAATTGGACCGGTGGCGACAGCGCAGACAAGACGTTTACCGTAATCGTGCATGGCGACACGACGTACGAAGAAAATGAGACTGTCAATCTTACACTTTCGGCCCCAACAGGCGGCGCCACTATCGGTGGTACAAATCCTGCTACACTGACAATTACCAACGACGATAGTGCCCCGTCATACACAACGGCTGATAACGCTTCGGCAACTTATAGCCAGACGTCCGTCAATTTAAGTGTTACTGTCTCACCCAGTCCGGGCGGAGGAACCGTCGAGTTCTTTATTGATGGCAGCTCGGTTGGCACAGGATCTGTGGGAAGTGGCGGTGTCGCCGCATTCAATTACAACCCAAGCAGCTTGAATGCAGGCAGTCACACCATCAGAGCCGACTTTGGCGGATTCGCAGCCTACAGTGCGAGCAGTAGTAATCCGGCCACCAATGGCACGCTGACAATTAATAAAGCGACGATCGACCCTCACATCACAGCGGATAACAAGACTTACGACGGCGCGACCGCGGCGACCATTGCAACGCGCTCGCTCACGGGCGTAATTGGCGGGGACGACGTCAGCCTAATCGGCGGCTCCGCGGCCTTTGGTACGAAAGACGTTGGCACTAACAAGACTGTGACCAGCACTGGTTTGATTTTGACCGGAACCAAGGCGGGCAATTATCAGCTGTCCTCCACGTCGGCGACGACTATGGCCGACATCACTCCAGCCAGTTTGACACCTACAATAGTCGCCAATGACAAAGTGTACGACGCGACCACCAGCGCCACGCTTTCCAGCCACACAGTCTCGCCCGTTCTGGGAAGCGACAACGTGACTCTGGTGGTAGGAACAGCCAACTTTAGCGATAAGAACCTCGGCACTGATAAGACAGTGACAGCAACAGGTCTGACGCTTTCCGGCACGGATTCGGGTAACTACGAGTTGAGTTCAACGAGTGCCACGGATCTCGCAGGCATTACGATGTTGCACATCACGGGAACCTTCACTGCCGCGAACAAGATCTACGATGGCAACAATTCAGCGATGGCGTCATCACGTTCGTTGAGTGGAACGATCGGCGGCGACGATGTGAGTTTAACGGGTGGCGCAGCCACCTTCGACGATGCAAATGCCGGCAACGGCAAGATAGTGACCCTGACCGGGGCCACGCTGGTAGGCTACGATGCGGGTAACTATGGGCTCGACTCAGTTTCGACCACCATAGCCGACATTATGAAGGCGGACGCAACCATTGTAGTGACGCCTTACCATGTCACCTACGATGCTCACGCGCACACCGCCGGAGGCACGGTCAAGGGTACGCTCAACGAAGACCTGGCGGGACTTGATCTGAGCGCGACGACCCACACGGATGCCGGCGAGTATCCGACTGACGCCTGGGCCTTCACCGATGCAACCGGCAACTACAACAATGCCAGTGGCACGGCGAATGACACCATTGATCTTGCTTCCTCGACTACAACCGTGAACTGTCCGAGCAGCGTCACCTATGATGGCGGGGCGCAGACTCCCTGCACAGCCTCTGTGACTGGCGCTGGTGGCTTGAACCAGACGCTGACAGTCAACTACACGAACAACACTGACGCGGGCACGGCGAATGCGAGCGCCACCTACGCCGGTGACGTCAACCATGAGAGCAACAGTGACTCGAAGAACTTCGAGATCACCAAAGCTACATCGACCACAGTGGTGACTTGTCCGGCGGGTGAGACCTACACCAGTTCAGCAATGGAGCCATGTACAGCCTCGTACTCCGGAGCGGGCGGCCTAAGCGGATCGTTGACACTGATCTACTCGAACAACGTGAACGTGGGCACGGCATCGGCCAGCGCCACCTATCCGGGTGACGCCAACCATGAGGGCAGCAATGACTCCAAGAACTTCGAGATCACCAGGGCGAGCTCGACTACAGTGGTGAGCTGTCCGGCAAGTGAGACTTACACCGGAGCAGCAATAGAGCCGTGCATCGCTTCATATTCTGGTGCAGGAGGATTAAGCGGATCGTTGATACTGACCTACTCGAATGACGTTAACGTTGGGACAGCTTCAGCGAGCGCCACTTACGCCGGTGATGCGAACCACGAGAGTAGCAGTGATGCGAAGGACTTCACCATTGGTCCTGCTTCATCGACTGCGACCGTGAACTGTCCGAGCAGCGTTAGTTATGACGGCGCGGCACAGACGCCCTGTACAGCTTCCGTGACCGGCGCTGGTGGCCTGAACCAGGTGCTGACAGTCAACTACACGAACAATACTGACGCAGCGACAGCGAATGCCAGCGCTAATTATGCCGGCGACACGAATCATACAGGCAGCAGCGAATCGAAGACCTTCGAGATCACCAAAGCTACCTCGACCACGGTGGTGAGTTGTCCGACTAGTGCAACCTACACAGCTTCGGCAATAGAGCCATGCACCGCCTCGTACTCGGGAGCGGGAGGACTGAGCGGCTCGTTGACGCCGGCCTATTCGAACAACATGAATGTGGGCACAGCCGCGGCGGATGCCACTTACGCTGGTGATGCAAACCACAGGGGCAGCACCGCTACCCAAGTGACGTTTGCGATCACCCAGGCAGAATCAACCACGACGATAGAGTGTTCACCGGGCAGCTTTACCTATACAGGTTCAGCCATCACACCCTGCACGGCCACAGTGACCAGAGTCGGCGAAGCGAATACCACGACTGCGTTGACCTACGCCAACAACACGAATGTAGGCACGGCAACTGCGGATGCCACCTACGCTGGTAATACAAACCACACGGGCAGCACCGCCACGCAAGTAGCGTTTACCATCACGCCGCTGCACATCACAGGTGGCTTCACGGCCGACAACAAGACCTATGATGGCAACAACTCGGCGACAGTGCTGACGCGCTCGCTGAACGGCGAGGTTACCGGCGAGGACGTTTATCTGACGGGCGGCACGGCCACCTTCAATGACGCTAACCCCGGTACCCTGAAAACCGTGACGCTTACTGGCGCAACCCTAAGCGGCGCGGGCGCGGCCAATTATGTTCTTAACTCAGTCGCTATGACGACGGCGAACATCAGTAAGGCTAATGCCGCCATCACCGTAACGCCCTACAACGTCCTCTATGACGGCCACGCCCACACGGCAACGGGGATGGCCAAAGGCGTGCACAACGAACCCCTGGCTGGACTGGATCTGAGCCATACGACGCATACAGATGCGGGCACTTACAATAACGACCCGTGGATATTCACTGACATAACGGGCAACTACAACAACACCAATGGTACGGTCAATGACAAGATCAACTCATCATCGACAACGACGCTGGTACAACATCAGGGCGTGACTTACAGCGAATCCAATCAATCCATACCGTTGACCGCTACAGTCTCTGGAACTACACCGGCGAATGGCGGCACAGTCACATTTACGGTGACGGATGCGCTTAGTAATCCGGTAGGATCTCCGGTTATCAGCGGAACCGTGAACGGGGGCAACGCTAGCGCGACCTATACTCTGCCTGGCACCACGACGGTAGGTAATTACGCGATTACGGCCGCATATTCCGGCGCGCCTAACTTTAACGCAAGTACCGGTGGCGGTACGCTCGCTGTCAATCCCAGCGATCCCCTGTCTGACATAGCAACGCTTGATGCGGAGTTCAAGAGGATTGATGGGTTCGACGCGCTGTTCGGTAAGATGGACAACTCCGCGCGACTTGAACTAAAAAACACCAACCCCGGCACCTTCCATTATAAGTTGATGATCACAAACACTACGGGCGCCGAGCTCAACTCTAACAACGGGACTACGCTGCGCGCTTTTATCGAAGTGCCCCCGATGGTAAGTTGCGGCGGCGTCCCCTGTGCAAGCACGACTAGCAATGCAACTCCTGCTTTCTCACTTAAGAATAAGAAATCCGAAAGGATTCGTCCGGATGATAATAAAGACGAGATGCCTGTCTCTTATTCTTATAAATCCAGCGGTAACTGTGGTGATCCTGCCGGTTACAGTTCGGCGTTGCCGACGGATCGGTCGCCACGTTGCATTATGGTAAGTGGCTTTACCGTTCCCAGGAGACACCGGGCGGAAATCGATATTGAGTTCGAATTCCGATGGAAGAAGACGTTGAATTGGGATGCGAATGCAAACTTGTTCTTCTTCTCCGGGTTTCCTTTCAAGGCCACTGTGCAGGCAATTTTCACAAATCCTGCCGTTACCAGGACAGGGTTCTTTACAGAAGGCCTGGTGGGTGCGGGCCAAAAAGTCACTGCCATCGGCGGTTTCTCGTTCAATTCATTGGCACAACCCACAACTGGTCTCAAAATTCGTCTGTTCAATACTACAGCGGACGCCATCTTCGGGGGTCCCTGCATCAGCGATGCGAAGCTGGTAGCACAGGACACGGTGAACGCTGACGGTTTCTACTTCATCTGGAAAAAGGGAACATATCAAGGTCCCGGTGGGGCAAATGATTTGCCCGATGGCGTAAGGTATGTGGTACAGGTGTGCAATGGTGCTACGCAACTCGGATCGCTGCGAATACTCACGAACAAGCTCGGCAAGAAAGAATTCGACGAGGAAGACTTCTATGGCCTGGCTTGGCCATAGAAGCCTGCCGGACGAGTGTATTGCAATCTCAGGCCGCCCTTTTTGGGGCGGCCTTTCCAATTCCAAACATCGCGACGAATATTAGTGGCGTCGATCGAGGTTGTAATCGCGCAAGCGGCGATAGAG
>JALYSR010000042.1 GCA_030854715.1 Acidobacteriota bacterium | reverse complement strand
TATTTCTGATCGAACCAGACCACCTGTTGCGAGCGGAGTCGTGTTGAGGACTCTGCTGCCGACGGTATTCGGATAACCCGCCGCGGCGTAGATGGCGGCACCGGGATTACTGTTATGGTCAATTATGCAAATCTGTTTCAATGTGTCGTTGTATTGAAAAGTGACAGCCTGTCGTTGCGACATAGCCATCTGCCGAGCATGACGCAATTGGCTGAGAATCTCCCGCGTGACTCCAAGTGAGCGTGACAGCCGACGCTGCGCGATCATTTGCGGGAGAGCGAGAGCGCTCAAGATAGTTATCAATGCGACAACGATCAGAGTTTCCAGGATCGAGTAGCCCCGGATGCAGCGAGGTGCGTTGTTGTACGTTAATTGTGAGTTCGCATGACTCATTTTCAACGCCTCTTACTTTGCTGGTTTAAGTGCCGCAACTACCGTGATATTTCCGTTTTCAGCAAACGTTATTGCACTCGCTCCGGCATTGTTGCTCACCGTTATAGGCTCGGGAGCTATCGGGTAGTTCCGCGAATCGACTGTTAGACCACGCGAATCGAACATGTACATTTTTGGGAAAGGGCCAGTGATAGCAACGTCTTCTTCAGCCGGCACAGTCAACACTAGCGGCGCATCCAGGTTGCCATCACCGTCCGCGTCAATGGCAACGCTATAGAATTTCCGGTTGAATACTTTGACCTGGGCCATCTGGTTGATATCGGTGACGCGCCGCCTCATGGAATCGAGACGGGCCTTCTGAAGATAGGTGGCAAAGTCGGTGGCGGTTTTGGTGCGAACGATCGCCCGGTGTCCCTGAACGTAATTTACCAAAACGAAACCCGCGATCACCGCAACCATTGCGGCGGCGATCACGAGTTCAAGAACAGAGACACCGCCGGAATTTGATTTGAGAGGGGCGTCCATCTGTAAAATTCTTTTGAGAGGTGTGAGTAGTTAACGTTCTCTAACGTGAACTACTGAAATACCGCTAAGTTCGAGAGCGCTTGCGACCGCGGCTGAATCGTATTGCATACGAACATCGTTGCCCTGATCTGAAGACGTGTTGTAAGTCGGAGCCAAAAATGGGTGGGCTAGACTGTTCTGACTTGCGGGCCAGGTGCGCGCAAATTTTGCAACTACGAGAGCGCCGTAAAAATTGCTTGGACCACCACCCTGGCGCGTGACCGAGCCATTGCCCAGAACAAGTATTAAGCCATTGAAGCCATAATTCTCGTGCAGCAACAGGTCACCCGTGACAACGACGAGGCCAGCCCCACCAGTGAGTGTTGCGTTCCCGTCGATGAACGTGAATGCAGGTGCAGCGGTTGTTCCCGAGGCTCCATTCCAGGAGGTGAAGTAACGGCCTTTGGCAACCGCGGTAGCTTGCAGCTGGTTGAGAAAAGCTCGAGCAGTGTCAGCCGACTGCAAGAAAGCAGGAACCTTGGCTACGTTGGGCGGAGCAGGGTTAACTGGCGAAGAAGGAGCTGCATTGGCCGGAGCGGCGCCCGGATTCAGTGATGGATCAATCGGCATTACACCCAATACCGGACTTGCTGCGGTTACGCCGCCGGCCAGCGAGTTTGCCGCCGTGCGCGTATCATGATTGGTGACCGCGAAAGCTGGTAGAGTGGCGGTACCATTGGCGTCCACCCCTGAATAGATTTTTCTACTAGAATTACCCAAGCCAAAGCTCATGCCCGAACCGTCGTCGGCACCTCGCACAGTAATCGTGGCCGGCGCGTCGAATTCGAAGGATCCGGGCCTTACCACCATCTCCAGGATTTTTGTAGCTCCCTTTGGCCCTACACCGGTTGACGTGACGATGAGTTTCTTAGGAGCTTGGTTGATAGCATGCCCGTCGGGATCAGATATATCAATTTGGTAAGCAAAACCATTTTGCGGGGTGTAGTTCGCGGTAATGGGCACGACGGTCGGATAGGTGCTGGAGTACTGCAGCCATGCAGAGAATCGATACTGGCTGGAGGTATCCGAAGTCTTGTTGGACTTCGCTCGAGCATTAATAAAACTCATCTTAGTATCAGTCGGAGTAATACCGGTGGGTGTGACGTTGCCGCGGAAAACATCTAGTGACGCCTCGAGGCCGGCCTCGGCAGCGGCGTAAGCCTGCATTTCGGCTGTGGAATCAATCGCCGTTGTTGCCGACAGCGATGTCGACACTACCAGCGTCCCACCTGCGGCCAAAAGTAGAGTGGAAAGAAGGAGCGTAGTTAATAGAGCCGCACCGCGCTCATTCGGAGACTTTCGAGGGTGTTTGGTATTCGTTTGCGTTTTCATAAATGTTCAATCTCGTCGAAGGTGATTAATTCCAGTCTTAGTAGGTGGCGATATTTTCTTTCTTGTTACGGAGGGCAACGTCTGATGTTAGGTCGATGGTTGTTGCAGCCTGGTATCCGGCCACGCCTTTTGTTCCTACTTCCGGCAAATCCACGCCGACCGTTATTCTTACCATCGCTGCAGCCGTCACGTTTGTCTGATCGGCCAGGGCCGTGCCGGATCCGTCCATGTAAATGAATGCAAGCGAGTCGACACGGTTGGCAAGCACCGTCGCGTCGCTAGCCGCAAACTGGTCATAACGAACGAGGTATTTTTTACTCGCGTTTGAATTGATGAGGTACTTAATATCCTCTCCCTCATTAGCAATTGTGAACTGCGTTCCATCGGTTCCAGTGTATCTATTCAGATTTGAACGCACGCGAAGGGTTGAGGCAGTGCAATCTGCGGCGACAAGCCCGTTACTAACGGTATCAAAACCAAAACCGCCTATTGCAATTTCGCGGGACATGACGTTCATGGCTCGCTGGACGTCGGCAATTGAATCGGTACGACTGTCCTCACGAGACCGGATCTTAAAGGAAGTGGCAAGCAGCGTAGAGGCAGCTGCCATCACGGCAATTGTGATCGTCATAGCGATGATCAGCTCAAGGAGTGAAAATCCTGAAGTGGTGGTATTTTGTTTGGGGTTAATATTCCGCATATATTTTTCTTTAAGACTTTGCGCGCTGCGTCACGAGTGAAACACCGCCAAAATTTTGGGTGGCCCACGCGGCTGCTCCAGCAGGTGCGACCTTTATAGTGATGGTCTTTAGAGTTGCGGTGGTGTCGGCTATCGTCGTTGTTACGCTATAGGAACGACCGGCGCTGGTGACGGTCTTGGGGCTGCCTCCCGCGCTTGTTACCACCGTGCTGAGGTTGTCAAACGAGGCGCTGCGAAGTTTTTCCATTTGCTGTTGCGCGACAACCATTGAAAGTTGACGATCTCTGGCGCTCGTGTTTCTGGTCGCGCTGTAAAAGAAAAGGGAAGCGGCGCCGAGGCCAACAATCAGCATGATGACGAGCGATATCGCCGTCTCCATGAGCGTGAATCCCTGCTCGCCGTGACTGTGTGACTGCTGTGTTTGTTTCAAGTTCATGGTTTCTTCTTCGTTTGTTTCGCTCTCGCGGGTTTCAAAGCTCTCAAAGGAATTCGCCGTTAGTTAGTTATCGTGACGGCGATGGACTTATTTCCGCATGGCGACGACAGAGTTATGTTTCCTGTACCCGTCTGACTGAAGCTGACCGTGTAGTTAAACGATGAACTCCCGGATACTGTTTTTGTTGCTGGTGACACATTCGTAACCTTGCCGCTCCAGGTAGCGTCTATCTTTGTGGAACTGGCATTGGTAAAGCTGACCGAGAGTGTGTCGGTGCCGTTACTACTGTTATTAATTGAAAACGTCTTCGACGTGGGTGCCGTTAGTGTGCATGTTGGCGTTGGCGTCGGCGTTGGAGTAGGTGTTGGCGTCGGTGTTGGCGTAGGCGTAGGTGTTGGCGTCGGCGTGGGGGTCGGAGTTGGAGTCGGGGTCGGCGTAGGAG
>JALYSR010000350.1 GCA_030854715.1 Acidobacteriota bacterium | reverse complement strand
CGCGTGCGGGCTAATGTCGTACCTTCCCGAGCAAATGTGGATGTATTTTTCCACCATCCGGCCCACTGAACGCGTGGTGATCCGCGTGCCCTGGTAGTTGAGAAAGAGTGCCTCGGGCTCGCGCTCTGAAATGGGCGCTGCATCCAGAAAGCCGTCGCGAATCTCCAGGTAGTTTTTCAAAGCCTCCAGGGCCGGCTCGCCAAAGGGCACAATGCGTTCTTTGCGGCGCTTTCCTATCACCCGAATCAGACGGTTTCTAAAATCGATGTGACCAAGATTGAGCTTGGTCAACTCCGCCACGCGCACTCCAGTAGCGTACATCAACTCAAGGATCGCCCGATCGCGTTTGCCTAAATCGGTCTCGAGATTCGGAGACTCGATAAACTTAACAGCCTCTTCGATCGAAAGATGTTTTGGCAGTTTCTTTTCCAACCGCGGAGTTGAGACAAGCTTTGCCGGATTCATTTCCAGCATTCCTTCGCGGACCAGAAACTGAAAAAAGGTACGCAGGGCAGCTAGTTTGCGGGCGATGGAAGTTTTTTGTTTCTGCGCCGAATGTAGAGTTGCCAGCCATTCACGGATGGTGATGTGATCTATTCCCGTGATCGGCGGTTCAGTTCTCTTTCCTGTTTTGGGATTGGCGGGCGCGAGATAATCGCGAAACTGCTGAAGATCACTCGCATAGTTGCGTAATGTGTGTTCGCTGACGTTGCGCTCGTAGCGCAGGTGTTCGAGAAACTGGGTTAACAGTTGCTCCATAGATTCCTTTCATCAGACAGGACTTACAGAATTTACAAGATAGTCTAACGAGTACTGTTCCCGTAAATCCTGTTAATCCTGTCTAATGATCTGAGGCGCGCCGTCGTGCTCACCACTCATTCGCGGCAAGATTCGCACGCTTGGGCGAATAATATCCCTTGCGCGCTCGAATGCGCACATCTTTTCGCGAGCGGACCCGTAGTTCAATCGCGTGGAACCTGCCGTCGCGCCGCTCATCGCCCGGGTAATAGCTGAGCACGTATTGCTGCGCCAGGTCGGCCTCGATCTGTTGGAACGCCATGTCCAGGTCGGTTGTCGTTTTGGGAATATAAACTGCACCACCGGTTTGGCCGGCCAGTTGTTCCATTCTTCGCTCGGCCGCGAGCGCGCGCAAATTGGCGCCTTCGTAGAGTCCGGTTTGCACAATGAAAATCTGACAATCATCGGCGAGCACTCTTTGAATGGTCGTATCAAAATCATTTCGGCTGGTAGTTTCAATTCCGTCCGAAACAATGACCAGGATTCGACGACCCGCATAGGGACGCAGATAACCAGCAGCGTCGATGATCGCATCAAACAGCGACGTCGCTCCCTGCGGCTTGCCGAAACTTTCAATAGTCCGTTCCAGTCGGGCAATATCCCTGGTCAGCGGTTGAGCAAGATAGCTGTCTGTCTCGATGGAATAAATTGCCGCTTCATCTGCAGGCCGCAACACCTTGCGGAAGAAATGCATTGCTGCCTGCTTTTCAAACTCACGCGCGGCATCCAGACTGCCGCTGTTGTCGAAGAGCATCGCCAGGCGCACCGGAGTTTCCGAGCGATTCAGGTCGCTGATGGCCCGCACCTGACCATCAACCAGCAGTTCAAAATCTTCCAGCTTGAGACCGGTTATGGCAAAACCTCTCGAGTCCACAACTGAGGCCGGAATCGGAACCAGATTAGAACTGACACGCACAGTATCCGCGGGGTCAATCTCTTCCCCTGCGTTTTCTGCGGGCAATGGAGACGGCTTCGAAGGAGTCTGAGAATTTTTGCTGGAGCTCTGAGTTGCTGGAGACTTAGCTGGTTCTGCAATCGGATCAGGCGATGGCTTAGTCTTCGTGACAGCGGGCTTCGAAGTTTTTTGCGGGTTCCTACCCGATTGCGCCACGACGAGCGGTGCGCAACTAAGCCCAAACAACAGGACGAGGATTAAAGCTGGATGATGGTTCAGTAAAGACAATAACCTCATGCTGAGGCCTGAAGAGCGGGATGCTCGTCGTAAGTTTCTTGAAGCCAGGTGTCCCATTCTTTCAGCGCGAGTTGGACCTGAAACTGGTGCCGGTCACGTTTTCTACGAAATCGCCTGCGATCTTGTTCTGACAACGGCCCGAGCAGCGCAAACGTGATGTTAACCGGCTGGAAGTTTTTCGTTTCAGCATTTGCGACGTAACGCGCGAGTGCTCCGATTGCGCTCAGGCCGGGAGCTTGAATTAGTGGTTGTCCCAACGTTAACCGTGCTGCGTTTTGTCCTGCGAGCCAGCCCATCGCGACCGATTCCACGTACCCTTCCACGCCGGTGATTTGTCCGGCGAAGAATATATTAGGCCGGTCACGCATCTGCATTGTTGCCGCCAGTACACGCGGTGAGCAGATGTAGGTGTTGCGATGGATCTGACCAAACTGCAGAAACTCCGCCTGCTCCATCCCGGGTATCAAACGCAAGACTCTCGCTTGTTCACCGTAACGTAGATGATTTTGAAAGCCGACAAGGCTGTATGCGTCAGCCATTAAATTTTCCTGACGCAACTGCACCGCTGCGTAAGGCTCGCGCCCGGTGCGTGGATCCGTCAACCCGACAGGTTTCATCGGGCCGAAGCGCAACGTGTCAACGCCGCGCCGCGCCAGCTCTTCAATTGGTAAACAGGACTCAAACCAGCGCGTGTCCTCGAAGCGTTGCAGCGGAACACTCTTAGCTTCGATCAGTGCGTTGTAAAAGCGCGCGTACTGTTCCTGATCGAAGGGACAGTTCAAATAATCGTCGCCGCCTTTTCCATATCGCGCGGCTAAGAATGCAATCGACCGATCAACCGAATCCGCGGCGACAATAGGAGCAATTGCATCGTAGAAGTAAAGCTGATCGCTGCCAGTGAGTTTCATGATCTCAACCGTCAGCGCATCCGATGACAGCGGCCCGGTGGCGATAATCGTTATTTCGTCTTCGGAAATCTGCTTCACTTCCTGGCGCACGAGTTCAATGCGGGGATTGCTCTCGATTCGCGCGGTAATAAGCTCGGCAAACTTCTGGCGATCTACGGCCAGCGCTGCTCCCGCGGGAACGCGGGTCCCGGCTGCGGCTTCCATAACCAGCGAACCCGCGCGCCGCAGTTCTTCTTTCAACAGATAAGGGGCGCTGCCAGGTTCGTCTGACTTTAGCGAATTGGAACAGACAATCTCGGCCAGTTTGTCAGTGCGATGGGCAGGCGTTTGTTGGACGGGCCGCATTTCAAAGAGACGCACTTCAGCGCCAGCACGAGCTGCCTGCCAGGCAGCTTCAACTCCCGCAAAACCTCCACCGATGACATTTACTTTTTTCATAAGTTCTTCAGCGTCGTTTGGAGGCGGACATTGCCCGCCGCCTCAACGTTGAACCGGTGGCCAAGCCCACCTTCTAAACCGTCGTTAGGAACCTCAGGCAAAGGCTTCATCACTTCTTTCCTCTTGCTCCCGCGGCCTTTTTGGAAGTCGTCTTGGCCCCCTGCTTTTTCCGCTTTTTCTCTACCTTCTTGTGAGCTGCGGCCATTACTTGCGCAACTCGTTCCGCCTGTGTCAGTCGCTTTGCGCCGCCACCCTGTTCATGAGGGTGCTCCTGCTCCGTCATCTCTCCATGACGTTTTTGGTACTCGAATTCATTCACCTGGTTCCCGGCACCAACCTTGGCAACATCGAGGTTTCTCATCTGCTCTCTGCCCATACAGTCAATCCTCCCTATTTCGATTCCTTTCGATTCGCCTGCTTGACACTACAAAGTTTGCGTTCGTATAGTGCAATCCTTCGACGCTTTTGCGTTGGCGTTACGTTTATTTGCAGGCCGGCTTAGCTCAGTTGGTAGAGCGTCTGATTCGTAATTAGAAGGTCGCCGGTTCAACTCCGGCAGCCGGCTCCAACGCCTAATGGCGACAATAACTTTGCTCGATCCATCCAATCCTGAAGACTTCAGCTGAACGGCTAATCTGAAGGAGGATAGCATGGACGAGCTTTTTTTTTATTCTTCCAAGAGGTTGGGTTCCTGCGACTTGCGCCGAAAACTCTGAGTGCGGGAACAACCTGGCCGATTCAGGATATTCTGCTATTCATGGATCGAGACTGCGACAATATGTGCTCGTAAACCCCGCTTACCCTGATCCCCTGGCGGCGAACGAAACCATTACCGCGCAACCTATAAGTGTGACGCGGCTGGAACCAAACATTAATATTCCTTACACGATCCAATACAGCTTCAGCTTGGAACGTCAGCTTCAAAAATCAACTACATTAGCAATCACTTATCTGGGGTCGCGCGGGGTAGATCAATTTCGTTCTCGCGACATTAACGCGCCCTCGGCGCCAACTTACGCGACGCGACCTAATACTTCGATTAGCGTGCTCCGCGAGATTGAATCGGCCGGCCGAAGGGTTAGCGACTCTTTGGAAGTAACTCTCCGAGGCAACGTCACACGCTTCTTCAACGGCATGGCGCAATATCGCCTATCGTCGGCTCACGACAACACGAGTGGCATCTCTTACTTTCCGCCCAACGCCTACGACCTTTCGGGCGAGTGGGGCCGTTCCGATTTTGATCGCCGAAATCGTCTCGAGCTGCTGGGAACTATCAATCCAGGGAAACTGTTCAACCTTGGTGTCTCTTTGTCGCTCTATTCAGGACAGCCCTACACGCTGACTACGGGCCTCGATCAATTTCACACCGGCACAGCAAACGCTCGTCCGGCCGGCGTGCCAAGAAATAGTTTGCAGGGTCCAGCCTACGCGGATCTCGATCTTCGTTGGTCTCGAGACTTCTCTGTACACAAAGGTAAGAAGAAAGACGCCGGCGTGAAAGCGACTCTGGCCGTGGATGCATTCAATGTCCTGAACGAAGTAAATTACAGCAGCTTTATCGGCAATCTCAGCTCGCCTTTCTTCGGTCAACCCATTGCCGCGCAACCGTCACGAAGACTGCAATTCTCTTTTCGCTTGAAGTTTTAGTTCTCGGTCACCTAAAAGGCCCTCTGCCACGATGACGGTCGGGCAAACGGGTGAGACAAACGCCCCTTACGGCCGGACTACTGCAGTTGAATAGCCGCCCGAAATTCGCGTTTTACTTAAGTATTTGAAGGTTCGCCGCTAAACGGTAGGCCGGAGCAGGCCCCGAAATATTCCCTGGACGGCGACCTGAGTGGCGGGAAGCGTTAGAGGTTGTAGCTGCGAATTCGCGGGGTGGAGCTCTACGTTTGCTCCGCGACGGTATAGTCTTTTCAACGTCGCCTGATTATCCTCGACCAGCAGCGCCACCACGATCTCTCCGTCGCGTGCATCAGTGCGATTCTCTATCAAGGCGATATCGCCGTCGCAGATGTGCTCGTCGATCATTGAATCGCCCTTCACGCGCAACGCGTAGACTCGTTCTGGTCTGACCGATCCGAGCAGGAAGCGTGGCACCGGTATTGTCTCATCACATTCAACAACGTCGAGCGGTGTGCCCGCTGCAATCCTGCCAAGGAGTTTTACTTCACAAAGAGCGTTCGGATCATCCACCTTTACCGAGAGCGCAAACGATCCATCTTCGTGCGTTCGGGTGAGCAACCCGCGACGCTCCAGCGCGGCGATGTGTTTAGCGATCGTTGCACGTGATTTGACGCCGAAGTGTCTGGCTATCTGAGCGTATGAGGGTTCGTACCTATTCCGCTCGGAGAAGCGGGTGATGTAATCGAGAATGTCTTTCTGTCGCTGCGTACGTGGGAGCATAAAGTTCGGCGAATCTCCGAGACGGCACGATTGATGAAGAGCGGGCGACCCTGGGATGTCGAGGCATTCTATGGCGCGCTAACAACGGCGTCAAGTAATTGTTGCGCGCCACAGAAATCATAGAACAGGAAGATTACTTTTCGCGGTGGGAGTAGCGTGACAGTGTTCGCGGAAAGATGCGAACTCCGACAGGCATCTGGGTAAGTGTCATAGTCGGTGCAGTCAAAACTTCTTGCGCCTTCTTACCATAGACCGCTTCATTAAGATCATTGTCGGGACTGATCACGGCGCCCTTCAGTGCCGCGCCAATGAAAGCACCCTTGCTACGAGAGTATGAAAGGATTCCAGCATCCAACCTGGGATTAGTGGAAGCGGCAGCTTCCCGCCCAAGGGGACCCGCAGCCACGCCCACCTCGCCGCCGATCTCAAACTTGTCTTTCAATAGTCCCTTTACGCCATCCTCGTTCATGATCAGCAGGACGTAGTCGGTCTTGGTTGCGCCAATCTGAGCTCCAAAGCTTCCGCCACCCAGATTGAAGAATGCTGGCGCTGACCAGCCGTTTCGGGTTCGCCGGCTGATTACGCCCTGGCCGCCCTTGCCGCCAAAGATAAATGCTGCCTTGATGACTCCCGGAAACACTGCAATCGCATCGGCTTTGTCCAACAATTCCTTGGGAATCGCCCGCTCCCTCACGTTCATGATCTCGGTAAACGTCTCCGCCGCTTCCTGCGCATGGCGCGTCGCATCCTGCAGTCGCGATTTCTTCTGGGCTGGAACGGCCACCGCAAGGGTTAGCAACACCAGTGAAATGCCTAAGCAACTGGAAAAAGCGCGGTAAATGAAAGTCTTCATCGACCTACCTCCGATATTTTGATATCTACCACTGAAGTAATACTCGAAACCGGGAGTAACAGCAAACGCGAGTCTCCATCAACCTCCGGTCATTGTCACCGAATCACGGCTACGCGGTAGGCGCGGGGTGCTTGGCTCGATCGCCCTCGCGTCCGACTTCTATGAATTCGAGTGGTTGGTCCGGCGATCATCGATCCAGTGCTCTGCAAATCTGACCCGCCGATCACCGCAGCAGCAGGCTGTTCGTCCTGACTTGCAGCTCCAGGTGATTCAGAAACCGACTCGTTCAAAGCAGACGACTCACTCGTGACCTGACTATGGTGCCACGCCATCCCGCTGAGCGTACCGGTCGCCAGCCCGGCTATCACAACCAGGGCAAGTGTCCGCGACCTCTTCGCGGCAGCCCCGTACAGAGAACTGGCATACTGGCTCCAGGCCGCAACTCGAGCCCGGCGAATCGGCTGAACTGGTTGAGCGTTAGCGCTTGCAGTTTCATCAAAGTGCGGCGGCGACAGTTGCGGTTCGGGTTGATTCACAAAGTGTGTGGAATCAGTCCTATCGGCAATCATTACGCTTCTCCTGCTGGCACCGGTGATGTAATTTGGAACACAAATAGAGTCCGCTACTACACGAAAGCAATTCTACGTCCACACCCAGGCCGTAAGGCTTAGGCAAGAGATTCGACATGCGCCGGCAATAAATCGGGGAAGCAACGCCCAGGATAATACAAAGGTTGAGGGCCCGAAGCTTGCTCTGTGTGTTTGAGCACAGACACCAAAACCGATGCGGGAGAGAATCGACGGTATTGCAAACACTGGACAGCCTTTGATTGCGGAATTCCAGTCAACCAATCAGGAGAAGATAACAATATGAGAGTGAACACACGCTCATTGCTGTCAGCCACGGCCATCATGCTTGTTCTGGTAATTCCATACTGGCTTGGTCGCTGGAGCCCTGTCCATGGCGGGTGAGTATGTTTCGGTCAGCTCTCAGTCAGATACCGAGCAAGCGGACATCGAGCGTGAACGAATAGAACTCGCTGCCAATGAACCTACCGAAAGAAAGGAGCTTGCAGCAATTTATGTCAAACGTGGGCTCGATTTGGCTCTGGCAAATCAAGTTGCAGAACAATTAATGGCTAAGGATGCACTTGCAGCACATACCCGCGATGAATTAGGCATCTCAGAAACGATTGGTGCCCGACCTGTTCAGGCAGCGCTCACTTCGGCTGTAACCTTCGCAGTTGGCGCCGCATTACCTTTGCTCGTAGTCGTCATCGCGCCGTCTACTCGCCTCGTGCTGCTTGTTTCGGGAACTTCTCTATTCTTTCTCGCACTACTGGGTGCGTTGGCGGCTTACACAGGCGGCGCCCCGATCCTAAGAGGAATGGCACGTGTCACATTCTGGGGGACTCTGGCAATGGCAATAACGGCTGGCATCGGGGCCTGGTTTGGGACGGTTGTGTAACTCAAAGGACCAAACGGAATCAGGTTCGCATATCACTATTCACCCCTGGGAGGAAATATCAATGACAATCGCTGAACTCGAACTGCCGACTACTACAACTCTAAGAACCGGTACCACCATGAAAGCGCTCGTCTATCACGGTCCGGGCGAGCGCGCGTGGGAAAACAAGCCACGTCCTACCATCCAGGATCCGGGCGATGCCATCGTGCGGATTACCACTTCGACAATCTGTGGGACCGATCTTCATATTCTGAAGGGAGATCTTCCAGCGGTGACCGATGGACGCATCCTCGGCCACGAGGGCATTGGTGTAGTTGAGCAAGTCGGACCTGGCGTCTCGGAGTTTCACGTCGGAGACAAGGTCATCATCTCGTGCGTCAGCGCCTGCTTGAAGTGCGATTTCTGCAAACGAGGCATGTATTCCCACTGCCGTCACGGCGGCTGGATTTTGGGCTACACGATCGACGGAACTCAGGCCGAGTACGTACGCATTCCCCACGCCGATGGCAGTCTCTACAACTTCCCTGCCGGTGCCGACGAAGAAGCGATGGTCATGTTGAGCGACATTTTGCCCACAGGTTTCGAGTGCGGGGTTCTGAACGGGCAGGTGAAACCCGGCGATACGGTCGCCATCGTGGGCGCGGGACCGGTGGGGCTGGCGGTTCTGCTGACGGCGCAATTCTATTCACCGGCGGCGATCTTCATGATCGATTTGGACGACAAGCGACTGGCGGTGGCCAAAAAGTTCGGCGCAACCACATTGATCAACAGCGCGGATGGACACGCCGCCGATCAAGTGATGGACCTGACTAAGGGTGCCGGGGTTGACGTGGCGATAGAGGCGGTCGGAATTCCTGCAACGTTCGATATCTGCCAAGCCATTGTCGCGGCCGGCGGACACATTGCGAACGTCGGCGTCCACGGCAAACCGGTGGAGCTGCACCTGGAGAAACTCTGGGACCGTAACATTGCGATCACCACCCGCCTGGTGGACACGGTAACAACCCCGATGCTGCTGAGGGTCGTGCGCTCGGGCCAGCTGGAGCCGAGCAAGCTTGTGACTCATCGGTTTGCGCTGGCCGACATCATGATGGCGTACGACACGTTTGGAAACGCGGCAAAAGAGGGCGCCCTCAAGGTGGTCCTTACGAATGGTAAACTTGGTTGATGAGATGAAGTTGGCCGCTACAATCGCCCCTTCCGAAGACGCAAGGCATTGCCGATCACCGAAACTGAGCTGAAGCTCATCGCGGCGGCGGCAATCATCGGGCTCAGCAGGATGCCGAAGAATGGATAGAGAACTCCGGCCGCGATGGGAACGCCCATCGAGTTGTAGATGAAGGCGAAGAAAAGGTTCTGTTTGATGTTCCTCATGGTCAGGCGACTCAGGACACGTGCGCGAACGATGCCGCGCAGGTCTCCTTTAACAAGGGTAACTCCGGCACTTTTCATTGCCACATCCGTTCCAGTTCCCATCGCTATGCCCACCTGAGCCTGAGCCAGCGCCGGCGCGTCGTTGATGCCATCGCCGGCCATCGCCACGAATCGGCCCTCAGCTTGAAACTTTTTCACCACCTCCACTTTCTGATTCGGCAGCACCTCTGCTACTACTTCGTCAATGTTGAGTTTCTTCGCCACTGCGTCGGCGGTTGTGCGGCTGTCGCCAGTGAGCATGACAATGCGAATGCCTTCTTCGTGTAGCTGCTTGATCGCCTCCGGCGTGGTTTCTTTGATCGGATCGGCGACGCCAACGAGTCCCGCTGCTTTACCGTCGACCGCCACGAACATCACTGTCTGACCGTCAGCGCGTAAGCTCTCGGCCTTTGTCGCGAGCTCTCCGGCATCAATTTTCAAATCATCGAGAAGAGCACGATTCCCAAGCGAAACTTTATGACCATCAACCTCTCCAGTCACTCCCTTACCTGTTAATGAATTAAAAGCAGTTGCATTTTCGAGATTGACGCCACGCTCTTGCGCGCCAGCAACGATCGCTGCTGCCAACGGATGTTCACTACCTCTCTCCAAACTTGCAGCCAGTCTCAATAAGGTTTGTTCATCAACCGCTTCAGCGACAACAACGCTGACTAGTTTGGGTTTGCCTTCGGTAAGCGTTCCCGTTTTATCAACTACGAGCGTGTTAACCTCGCGCATGACCTCGATAGCTTCGGCATTCTTGAAGAGCACTCCGCTTTGCGCTGCTTTTCCAGTTGCCACCATGATCGACATTGGCGTTGCCAAACCAAGCGCGCACGGACAAGCGATGATTAGCACAGCTACTGCATTCACCAAGCCGTGCGCCATGCGAGAGTCAGGTCCCCAGATGCTCCAAACGATGAAAGTAATTACCGCAATGGCGACAACACCCGGCACAAAATAACCAGAGACGAGGTCCGCGAGTTTTTGAATCGGCGCGCGGCTGCGCTGCGCTTCAGCAACCATCTGAACAATCTGCGATAACAATGTCTCCGAGCCGACGCGCTCGGCGCGCATCACAAATGAGCCGGTGCCATTAACCGTGGCGCCAATCACTCGCTCGCCCGTATGCTTTTCAACCGGAATCGGCTCGCCTGTTACCATCGATTCATCAATCGCACTCGATCCTTCTATGACAACGCCGTCAACGGGCACTTTCTCACCGGGACGCACCCTTAAGCGATCGCCTACGTGCACCTGATCCAGAGGAACGTCTTCCTCGCCGCCGTCCTCGCGAATGCGACGCGCGGTCTTAGGCGCCAGACCTAACAACGCTTTGATGGCCGCGCCTGTCCTACTGCGTGCGCGAAGCTCCAAGACCTGGCCCAGCAAAACAAGAGTGGTGATCACGGCCGCCGCTTCAAAGTAAACCGGCACTGCGCCCGCGGCGTCGCGAAAGGACGGCGGAAATATTTCAGGAAACAGTTTGGCAATCACGCTAAAAAGATACGAGACTGCGACGCCGAGGCCGATCAGCGTGAACATGTTCAAACTGCGATTCACGATCGACTGCCAGCCGCGAACGAAGAACGGCCATCCACCCCAAACAACTACCGGGGTTGCCAGAACAAATTCAATCCAGCCAAGCACGCGCATGGAGACGATTCGTTCAAGAGGATTGCCCGGAACGAAATCACTCATCGTTATTAACAGGAGGGGGACAGTGAGAACCACACCCACCCAGAATCGCCGCGTCATATCGACGAGCTCAGGATTCTCTTCATCGCCGAGCGAAACAGTTCTTGGCTCCAACGCCATGCCGCAGATGGGACAGTTGCCGGGTTTGTCCCTAACGATTTGCGGATGCATCGGGCAGGTGTATTCGGTTTTGTTCTTATCAGAACCGGGAGCAGTAGAGACCGGGTTATTGAAGGATGAAGGCGGAAGGCGGAAGGATGAATCAGAACCGGGAGTTGTAGCGACCGGGTCTTCCCGCGGTTGCGGCTTCCCACCATGAATTCCAACCGGCTGGACGCTCGCCGCTGAAGTAGATTTGTTAAGAAAACCTTCCGGGGTCTCCTGAAATTTGTTCACGCAATGCGTGCTGCAAAAGTAGTAGGTCTTTCCTTTGTATTGATACGATCCGGCCGCTGAATCAGGATCGACGGTCATTCCGCACACTGGATCGATTGCTTTATTCGTCATCATTCGTAACCGCAATTGCCTCCTTACTCATGTGAGTGATTGTAAGAGTTGTCTGATTTTTACGCTAATGACTAAGGCCTGAAACTGATCCTGGAATCTGCCGACAAGCGAGAGGAAAATACTTAAGGACGTAACAGGCAACGGCTGGGTAATATATACTTTGCTCGTTTCGCGAATCAGGGGTGCGCCCATTAGAATCTCGAGACTTCTATTTTCCAATTTGATTCAGCAGGAGAAAAACATGCTTCAGTCGTTCGTTCATCATCCTGGTCGTGGATTTATTATCAAGGCGTTTCTGCTAGCGGCTTTTCTCTCGTTGCCCGTCACGTCTGCATTTGTTGCAGCCCCACCCGAGCCAAATCCTGCAAGGGAGTGCGACTGCCACAATCTCGAAGACCTGCAACTTGAGTTGCGCAACGCTATTACGCTCCAGCAAAGATTTCGCGGCAAGATCGCGGACTTGGAAAAAATGAGTGCCGAAAGCGCGGCGATGGAGTATGCAAGGTTCGCCGAGACTGCCGGTCGCGGACTTCCTCAGGTTGGGAAAGGGGAACCAGCTGCAATTGACTATACCTCGCGCGGCGATACGATCTCGCCCGATGATCAGGGACACGTGAAAGGTGAACGCCTTTGCGAAAGGAGCACTAATGCGGAACTGGAGCTAAATAAGTTTGACCAGCAAGCGGCTTGTGCCGGAATTGCAGCAGCCGTTCGCGCTCACGAAGACTATCATAAGGCGGAGTGCACTCGTCTGAGTTACGCCAGTTATCGCGACAAGCATGCTGCCAATCGCGCCCGAGAAGAAGTTGAGGCCTACGGAGTACAGATTGCCGCATTACGTGCCGAGATTGCGCGTGTACTCGAGCGGTCGACTGTTCGCATTGTAATGGAGAACAACACCCGAACGCAGATACCACCGAATCCTCTTTACACTGCCATCAATATCGACACTCATGGGGAGGTCCAGGCGACGCGGATACAGCTCGCTGGCGACATCATCAAGATTGACGGTCAGGGTGAGCAAAACACCACACCGAGTGTCGAAGGCAATTGCGTTTTCGAGGGTACGATACCAATCAAGCTTGGCACACGGGGCGGACTCGAAACGGATGGCCTTGAGGCGCAGATTCATTATTCGGTCGAAGGCACTATGCCCGGTGTTGGAATGAAATGTACCTTGCCCGGACAAGGTTCAGGCTCGGGCATGTCAATGCCGATGCCAATGAACAGCGGGAGTAACGTGCCGCCTGACATCAAACTGCCACTGCGAGACGGCGTTGAAGTCGTCACTGATATGACCAACAGCCAGGCCGCACAAATCATGTCGCGGGGTGGGGCGCGCGTGTCGGGAGTGAATAAAATTCGACTGGTTATTGAATGTCCGTAAAGTTGTGGCTCTCGCTCTAACTTGGTCTCAACGATAAAGCTCTTATTCTTCCAGTTCTTAACCGTGCAAGGGAAGCCAAACAAGAATAGTAGACCGTCCGACTGCGTTTTTCGCCTTCGTAAACCGCAGCCTCGCTGCCACAGTTCGCTGGTCCGAAAATTCCTTTTTGTCATAGCAACTGTTTCCATCCTTGTTGCTGCCTGCTCCGGTTTGCGTGCACAGGATTCCGCTACCACGGCTACGCTCGCCGGCTCGGTGCATGACGCTGCGGGAGCCATCATTCCAGGTGCAACGATTACCCTGCGCAATCTCACTACGAACCAGACCCGACACGTCACGAGCGAATCTGACGGAAGTTACCGGATTCCCGCTCTCGCTGTGGGAGATTACGAGGTAAAAGCGGAAGCCCCCGGGTTCGCGCCTTATCTGAATCCGGAAGTGACGCTGGCGCTTGGCCGAGCCACCCAACTCGATATCTCTTTGCCTGCAGCCGGTCTAAACGCTCAGGTAACGGTCACTGATAGACCACCCGCTCTCGATCCCACTCAAACTGCCGTCACTACTTCGATTGATCCTGAGCGTATTGAAGAACTACCTGTCAACAGTCGCAACTATCTGGAGTTCACGCTGCTAGCGCCCGGAGTTGCTCCTTCTAATCAGCAAAATTCCGGAGGCGGCGGCGCAGCGTCCGGATCACCGCTTGCCGATAGTGGTTTCACTTTTGGCGGTCTGCGTCCACGCAGCAACTCGATCTCTATCGATGGGCTCGACAATACAGATGAGACTACGGGCGCGGCCCGCATCGCTCTGTCGCCGGAGATCATTCGCGAGTTTCAGATTGTAAATAACGGACAATCGGCCGAGTTTGGCGGGGCTGCCGGCGGAGCTATTAATGTCGTTACCCGAGTCGGACAAAATCAATTCCACGGCGACGCTTTCACGTTCTTCTCACATGAACGCTTCAACGCTCGCGAACCCTTCTCGGATCCATCCCCGGCGAGCCGCCTACGCTTTCGCCGGCTGCAGCCCGGCGTTGCTCTCGGGGGCCCTATTAAACGTGACCGGCTTTTCTTCTACGCCGCAGCGGAACAAGAACACCTGTCGGCGGAGGACGAAGCAGAGATTTCTTTGTCAGCTCGCACGCGAATAAACTCGCTGTTAGCTTCCGGTTTCGCCCCGCGTCTCGCCGTAAGGTCCCTTACAACTGGACGTTTTCGAATTGGTTCGGACGAAACTGAGATGGCGGGCAAGCTCACCTACATCGTCTCAGAGCGTCACACGTTGAACTTTCGTTTTGCCTTCACGAATCTGCGGGATCGCGGCGATGGCTTCAACACCGACGTCCTTACCGACAGGTCCGCACGCGGGTCAGTCTACACGAAAGACTATCAGTGGACCGGATCGGCCATCTCCGTACTCTCACCGAAGCTGGTGAATGACCTGCGCTTTCAGCTGAGCAAGCGACGCGTCTTGACACGTGCCGGCGACAGCATTGGGCCAGGTATGGAAATTGTTGGTGTCGCTCGCTTTGGCCGTCCATTCGACGCCGATGCCAAGCGTCGCGAAACACGCGAGCAGCTAGTCGATAACATTTCCCTGGCGGGAGCGCGCAGCGAGTGGAAGGGCGGCGCGACGGTCAATCATGTTTCACTTAGCAACGATGCACGCGATGGGTTTGCCGGCCATTTCATCTTTCGCACGGTTGATGACTTCGCTGCCGGTCGACCTGCCATCTGGCGACAAGCGTTTGGCACGTCTCCAAATCAATTTGGCGTGACCAGCTTCGGCGCTTTCCTTCAGAATCAATTGCGCGCCACATCGCAACTAACTTTCAACCTCGGTGGGCGCTATGACGTGGAACGTCTGCCCTCTCAATTTCGAACTGACAAGAACAATTTCAGCCCGCGGCTCGGCGTGGCCTGGAGTCCCGCGAAAGAATGGGTGGTGCGCGCCGGTTTTGGACTCTTTTACGACCGCCTACCACTCGCATTTCTCAATCGCGCGATTCAGAAAGACGGCGTCCAAAGCTTTGAGCAAATCGCAAGCGATGGAGACGCGGCAGGCGTCTTTGCTGCAACGGCGGGTGGTCGCGCTCTCACTCCAATTGCCGGTATCGCTCCGTCGATTTTTCGGGCTGACTCCGGATTTGTTACTCCCTATAGCGCGCAGATGAATGCCGGTGTCGAGCGACTGTTGAGCCAGGACATAACAATACGTGCCGAGTATCTCTTTACGCGTGGGATTCATCTTCCCCGCATCCGTAACATTAATCTCCTGGCGCCAATCGTTCTAACTGCCACGAATGTGGCCACGCTCGGCATCTTAAATCCAACCGCACAGCAACTTGGCCGTCCTGTATTTGGACCGGGAAGAATCGATTCGCGTTTTGATGCCATTTACCAGCTCGAAGATTCGGCCAGCTCCACTTACAACGGTCTAACTCTCGCGCTTAATAAACGGCTGAGTAATGACTTCGAGTTGCTTGCCTCCTACACACTCTCGAAAACAACCGACGACGCGTCTGACTTTGACGAGCAGCCTCAAAACCCTTTCGACTTGCGCGCAGAACGGGCGCTCTCGCGGCAGGACGTACGCCAACGTTTTGTCGTCAGTTCGCTGTTTGATTTACCTTTTGGTGAAGAAGAAGAAAGCAAAGCGGGTAACAAAAAAGAGGATCTGTTGGGAACAGTCCTGGGCCATATTGAGATTGCGCCAATCGTGACCGTAAGTAGCGGACGCCCGGTTAACCCGTTGACAGGAAGTGACGACGGAAGAAGCCGTGCCTTTCCTTTAACATCACGCCCGCTTGGAATGACAAGAAACAGTTTGCACACGCCGGGCTTTATCAACGTCGATATTCGCGCGCTCAAATACTTCCCATTCGGCGAGCGACGACGGCTCGACCTGGTGGTGGAAGCTTTCAACCTTTTCAATCATCCAAACGTTCTGGGTCTCAACCCTTTCTTCGGTTCCGGTGCGATGCCTTTGCCAACGTTCCGCACGCCGTTGTCGTTTTCCGCGCCCCGACAAATCCGCTTCTCTATTGACTTTGAGTTTTAGCTAAAGAACAATTTCTTCTCAATAACTTCAGCTATCGTCACAAGATTTCTCTTTTATCGGACGATAAGCGATCCGCGAAACATGTCCATGACACAGGTAAGCAATCGAGCTCATGGTGATAGTGTGTAGGAAACACTTACCTCCGGTGTCCCTCCGTGTCGCAGTCAACTCAGGGTCCAGGGTGATTCCGCAAACGGGATCGATTGTTTTATTCGTCATGATGTCTTTTTGATTCTACTGCGAATCGCATGCTTACTCGCTCAGCGTACACTCCCATGTGACTTCAACCACTCTGCGCGCAGCATAAAACTGCCTTCGGTCACGATTCGCTCCCCGACATTTAGCCCCTCAAGTACTTGATAGTAACCGGTGCTTTCCTGGCCAAGTCGCACAGCACGCAATGCAAAAACATTAGGATCGCTGGTAGCCACGAAGACGGTCTGTTGGTTGCCGATGTTCTGCACTGCCCCAACGGGAATTGTCGGACTGGACGATTCCGCGTCCCCGAGAGCACCGAAGGCCACGTTCACATACATGCCGATCTTGAGTTGCTGGCCGGGGTTGGCCAACTCAATGCGCGCTTGTGCAGTTCGTGTCTGAGAATCAATCTTTGGATCAACGTAAGATACCTGGCCACGGAAGACGCGACCTGGATAGGCGTCTGTAGTGATGCTCGCACCGCTGCCTATATGAACCTTGCCGAGGTCCTTTTCATAAACTTGCCCGACTACCCACACGCTGGACAAGTCAGTTACGCGCAGCAGTTCTTTGTTGGCTTCGATGACCTCGCCCGAATTGACGCTGCGACTGGTCACCGTACCGGAAGCAGGCGCCGGTAAGCTCACTTCGGAACTGACCTGTGACGTAGAACGAAGCGCACTGACACGTTGCGAACTTAGACCCAGAAGTAAAAGCCGTTGGCGAAGATTGGCTAACTCCGACTCCGCCGCTTTCAGCTTGCTGGTAGCCAGCTCCAGTTCCTCGCGACTGGCCGCACCGATCGCTACCAACTTTTCAGTACGCGCATGATGCTTGTGGTGCTCCTCCAACTCTGCAACTGCCGCAAGGTATTTCGATTGAGAGTCTGCAAGATCGTTGCTGGACACTACCGCAACTGTTTGACCTTTACGCACACTCTGTCCCAGTTCTGGCCCAACATTACGCACAATCCCTCCCACCAGCGACATCACTGGAGTTTCCCGATAAGCGTTTGCCTGGACGACTCCCGTTGTTTGTTGGCCACTGGTTTCGCCGGACGCGCGCTCGCCCACTGTTTCGATCTTGATGCCAGCTCGTTGGGCCTGCTCGGGAGCAAGGGTAAGTGTCGACTCTCCGGACGGAGCATTGCTCCCCTGATTGGAGGTTAGTTCAGTGCCGATGGTGCGTGGCGCAGGCACAGGTCGTCCGCCGCTACCTCGCGGGATAAACAGCCAGAAAAGCAGCGCAATAGCTGCGGCAGCTACCACCGCAACGACAGCGACCATGGCGATTGTTCTGCTACGGTTCGGGCTACGGTTGTTGGCGGCGCTCGCCGTTTGTTTGATTTCGTCCGGTTCGTTCATCTTTGTGTCACCTGCTGTCGTGTGGGCGTCGGGAAAGCAACAGCGCGTTCAATCTCAACACGCGCCTTGTATGTGTCGAGCAGTGCGTCAATGTATCCGTTCTGTAATTCGATAAAGCGTCGTTGCTCGCCAAGGTAGTCAATGAGCGTCTTTGAACCCAATTCGTAAGTTTGCCTAACGACATCAAGATTAGCGTTGGCCTGATCCTTTACTCCGACGCGGAAGATTTCCGCCGCACGCGAGGTGCTGTTGTACAACGCATAGGCGGAAGCCACTTCACGCCGCACAGTTAGTTCGAGAAACTCTCGCCGACGCTTTGCTCCTTCCGCTTCTGCGACAGATGCCTCAATGGAACCCTGGTTTTTGTTCCGCACCGGTAGGTCAAGTGAGATGCCAACCGTGAAATAGTGAAACGTGCTCCGAATCGGAAGTAGCTGCCCCGCATCGCTAATGCCATTCAGCGGGTAACTGGAATCCATTCGCTGGTAGCCGGCAGTTAAGCTGGCATCTAACCTTCCCTCAGAGCGTGCCTGCTCGATGCGAGCTTCCGCGAAGTTCTCGGCGGCTTTCGCCAATTTCAGATCCGGTCGCTCTGAGAGTGCCAGCTCGGTGGAACTCCTAAGAGGTGGCAGTGGAGCAATCACATCGTTGAAGTCTCCGCGCAGACGAAGCGGCTCCTCCGGACTCATGCCGATGAGATTGCGCAGTTCCAGCAATTCTACTTGAGCTTTGCCTTCAGCCGTTTCACGCGTTGAACGCAGACGATTAAGTTCAACCAACACCATGTTCTGTTCTAAGGGAGCAGTGCCTCCTTCAGTGACTCGCGCGGCTACCAGGTTATAGCTGCGCTGGCTTGTCGCAATCAGATCCTCGTCGAACCCGAGCTTGAAAATGGCCGCCAGAGCTTCGCCAAACTTGATGCGCACGTCGGCGGCGAGTATCCGTTCGCGATTGGCAACCTCTTGCTGCCGCATTTCGAGTTCGCGTTCGGCGACCCTGATGCGGGCAGAACGGCGGCCGCCGAGTTCCAATGGAAGCATCCCGTTGAGAGAAATATTGTTGTCCGTACCAGTGATCGTCTTTGAAACACTTGCGTCCACTTTCGGATTAGCACGAAACGCCGCTTGCTTGACGAGCGCGCTCGCGGCATCGATCTCTTTCCGCGACGCTAGCAATTCCCCGTTATGTTCGAGGGCATAGGCGACGGCCTGATCAATGGTCAGGCCGGTTTGTGGGTCGGCATACTTCCCAACCGCTGCGCTTGGGACCAGGGACAAACTAACATTGACGGAAAGGCTGCTTTCAGCCGGGCTGCCGATTGATTGAGCCGACACTGCAGCAACGCCAACGACAACTTGGACCGATGCTAAAACGCCGACCATAATGACTCGTAAAATCCTATTCATGACTACCCTCTTTCTCAGTGTCAGTCAGGGCATACGCGATCTCCGTCTGACGTTTTCCCGCTTGTCTCGTCTCTGAATTCTTCGCTCATCTCCGCACTTGCGCTTGTGGTTCCTTGTTTCTTTAACTGCCTTTCGCGTAACGAAAAGAAGATCACCGGCGTCACTATCAAGACATGCAGGAGACTGGAGACCATCCCACCGAGAACCGGTGTTGCAAGCGGCTTCATCACTTCCGAACCGGCACTGGTGCTCCACATGATTGGAAGCAAACCGGCGACAACGGTCGAGACTGTCATGACCTTTGGGCGCAAACGAAGCAGTGCACCTTCGATCACTGCATCCATCAAAGTCTTGGGCGTTAATACCCCGACCTCTTGCCGTTTTCTTTCGACCGCCTCCTCGAGATAGATGACCATCACGACCCCGGTCTGCACAGCAGTGCCGAACAGCGCTATGAATCCCACCCAAACGGCTACTGAGAAGTTGTAGCCAAGGAACCAGAGCAGATAGACGCCTCCCGTTAGAGCAAATGGGACAGCCAGCAACACATGTGCTGCTTCCAAGACCGAGTTATAGATCATGAAGAGGAGGCCAAAGATAATTACGAGCACTATGGGCACGACGATCAGCAGGCGCTGGCGCGCACGTTGCTGGTTCTCATATTGACCGCTCCACTCGATGTAGTAGCCCGCGGGTAGTTGAAGTTGGTTCGCAACCTTGGGCCTGGCTTCATCAACAAAGCCGCCCACGTCGCGACCGCGCACATTCAACAATACAGTTCCCCGCAAAAGCCCGTTCTCGCTTGAGATCATCGTGGGACCTTCGACGGTTTGAATCTCCGCCAGCTGCGCCAACGGAATGGATGCGCCGGATGGTGAAGCAATCGGAATCTCGCCGAGGGCCGCAGCACTACTGCGATACTGCTGTGCGTAGCGCACGCGCACCGGAAAACGCCTACGGCCTTCGATCGTGACCGTGAGGTTCGATTCGCCGATGCCTTTTTCGATCGCGTCCCCGATGGTACCAACATCGATTCCATAACGGGCTGCTGCCGGCCGGTTGATGTGAATGTCGATGTAAGGGGCACCGCTAATCTGCTCGGGATAGACATCTACCGCGCCTGGTACAGTCTTCACGACTTCAGCTACGCGACGAGAAAGTTCTTCAAGCTGTTTCAAGTCATTGCCGAATATCTTCAGGCCAACCTGCGAGCGAATCCCGGTGGAAAGCATGTCGATACGGTTCTGAATCGGCTGGGTCCAGATGTTCGTGATACCAGGCATAGTCAGCTTTTCATTCATCTCAGAGATGAGCTTCACGCGGGTCATGTCGGGTCGCCATTGTTCGATCGGCTTCAAATGAACGATTGTTTCGTTCATGTTTACGGGCGATGGATCGGTCGAAGTGTCAGCTCGTCCGGCCTTGCCTACGCTCCACTCGACTTCCGGCACGCCCTTCAGGATCTCGTCTTGCCTACTAAGAATTCGAAGGGCTTCGTCTATAGAAATGGCGGGGTCGGTTACCGGCATGTACATGA
>JALYSR010000346.1 GCA_030854715.1 Acidobacteriota bacterium | reverse complement strand
GCATGTACCTCGAGCGTGTGACGCGGTTTGCCATCGCGATCGGTCCACTCCTCAACCCGCAGCCTGCCTTCGATGTAGACAGGCCGGCCTTTTGTTAGATACTGCGAGGCAGTCTCCGCCTGGCGTCCCCAGAGAGTCACACGAAACCACGTCGTCTGATCCTGCATCTCGCCGGTCTTGTCCTTGCGCTTCTCGTTCGTCGCCATGCTAAAACTACAAACCGGCGTGCCCTGCGGCGTGTAACGCAGCTCAGGATCGCGGCCAAGATTTCCAACAAGGATTACTTTGTTGAATGACATGAGGAACCTCTCAATATGTTTGGATTCTGGGAACTCGCGGGCAATCCTACTCGCGGAATTTGCGGTGGTCAAGCGTGTCGGTTTTTTAGTTGAGGAAATGCAAAAAGCTCAGCATCGCGTTTGGCTGACACTTTCTGATAAACTACTTCCGAATTGATAGTTTGGTTTGGTGTAATGCAAACTATTAGTGCGCGGCTTGAGCAATTGCAACTCCAGACTAGTTTGTAACGAGAGTCCGCTAACTAAGAGTTTCCTTTACGGTAAATGAAATCTAGAGTTTACATCGAGACCTTTGGCTGTCAGATGAATGTGGCAGACACGGAGCGCGCGGCTACTGGTTTGCGTAAAGCCGGCTATGACCTCACTGCGTCTGCGGATACCGCGGACGTGGTTTTGTTGAATACCTGCTCGGTACGCGAGCGAGCTGAGCGAAAAGTTTTCCGAAGAATCGGAGAGATTCGTAACCTGGCGAAGAACGCTCGGCGCGAAAAACCTTTGATTGGCGTTATGGGTTGCGTTGCTCAATTGGAGGGGCAGGCAATCTTTAAAAACGCGCCCGCCGTCGATCTCGTGATCGGCACCAGCGCTACGGACCGCTTACCATCCCTGATTGAACGCGTGCAGGGCGGGGAAGTGTCGGTTATAGATCTGGAGGAGCGCCAGGAAGGCGAAGTGTGGAATGTTTCGCCCGCCGAAAGGCGCTCGCCCTACGTCGCCTTTGTTCCAATCATCGAAGGCTGTAATAAGTTTTGTTCGTTCTGCATCGTTCCATATTCTCGGGGACGAGAAAAGAGCCGCCGGGCGTGGGAAATCGTGGCCGAGGTGAACCGGCTGAAGTCACTGGGCTACCGGGAAGTGCATTTGATTGGGCAGAACGTGAACAGTTACCGGCCAAAGTCGACGGAAGGTTTGGAGGGTTATTCAGGAGCCACGGCATTTTCGCGCTTGCTCCGCGCGATTGCGGACACCGGGATGGAGCGAATCAAATTCACGACATCGTTTCCCAGAGACTTCCATCCTGATATAGTGTTCGCGCTCGAGGAATATCCGAACCTGTGCGACTGGGTTCATTTACCGGTGCAGTCTGGAAGCGATTGGATATTGAAAGCGATGCGGCGCGGCCATAGTTCGAACTACTATCGAAACCTGGTAGCAGGAATCAAGGGTTCCAGGCGCCGCTTATCGTTGACAAGCGATATTATCGTTGGCTTTCCGGGCGAATCTGAAGAGGATTTTGAAGACACGATGCGATTGGTTCGCGAGTGCGAATTCGACGGGCTTTTCATCTTCAAATACTCAAAGCGCAACGGGACACCGGCCGCAAAGTTTGAGGATGCTGTTCCCGAAACGGAAAAAACAGCGCGTTTTATCGCCCTCGAAAATCTGCAGGAGTCCATACAGCACAAGATTTATGGTCAGTACGTAGGCAAAACAGTACGCGTGTTGGTTGAAAAGGAAAGCGCTAGATCAAGAGAAGATATGACAGGTCACTCATCTTGCCATAAGGTTGTTAACTTCAAGGCGGATCAAGTCCCACCCGGCGAGATTGTTAATGTATTGATTACTCAGGCCAAGCCGTACAGCCTCTATGGTGAACTAGCGAACTAGCCCGTTGGGTTGCTGAACTACAGGCAGGGAGTCATGGAAATAGAAGTAAAAATCAGAGCGCTAATGATGGATCCCAATAGCGGCACTCCAATCATCATATTGAAGGACGTCGAGAGCGACACGATGCTGCCGATCTGGGTGGGAGCTTACGAGGCTAACGCGATTGCTCTGGAGATTGAGAAGATTGCTCCTCCTCGTCCGATGACCCACGATCTTCTGCGTAACTTGATTACCGAACTGGGCATTCAGGTTGAACGTGTAGTCGTAACCAGCCTGCGCGACAATACATTTTTTGCGGTAATCGAGATGCGCATGAGCGATGGCAATCGTATGGTGCTTGACTCCAGGCCTTCCGACGCGATCGCACTCGCTCTGCGCGCGGATTGCCCAATCTATGTTGACGCGGAAGTCATTAAGGCGTCTCGTAATACAGTACCCTCGGATGAAGAGGGCGGGGAAGACTCGCCGCTGGGCGAAGAAGAGTGGCCCGATGTGATTGGCGAAGCCGGCGATCTGCCAATGTAAACTGTGTCGTTAGCTGTAATTGAATTTGAGTTCATTCAACTTCTGCCGATGTGTAACGAATGGTAATTGCGATCGCAAATCAAAAAGGTGGCGTGGGAAAAACTACCACGGCCATCAATTTGGCTGCTGCATTCGCCAGGCTCGGCAAACGTGTCCTCCTTCTGGACCTGGATCCACAGGCAAATAGCTCAATCTCATTTCTTGATCCCCTTTCAGTTGAACGCTCAGCTTATGAGCTGATGACCGACGGGCAAGCGCCGATCGAACAGGCGGTTTACCGGACGCCCGTTGAGGGGCTTGACCTGATTCCGGCGCGGATAAACCTGGCGAAGCTGGAGTCAAAACTGGTCGGGGACTTCGACGCGCCTTTTCGTCTCAAGGATCGTTTGGCGCCGTTTCGCGAAGAGTATTCAGTCATCATCATAGACACGCCGCCGACTCTTGGCTTGATCACCGTAAACGCGCTGGTGGCTGCCACGCACGTGCTGGTGCCCATTCAATCGTCCTACTTCGCGCTCGAGGGAACTGACGATCTACTCGAAACCATTGAGAAGGTAAAGGCGCGACCGAATCCGGCGTTGGAACTTTTAGGCGTGCTGGTCACCCTCCACGACAAACGGACCACCCTGGCGCGCGAGGTTCACGAACAAATAAGGAAAGTCTTTGGTCCAAAGTTGTTTGAGACGGTGATAACCAAAAGTGTCAGACTTGAAGAATCCCCGGCCTACAAGGAATCGATTTTTAGCTTTGCTCCCAATTCATCGGGGGCTATCGAATATGCAAATCTATGTGAAGAGGTAATGAGCCGTGTCTAAAAGGGGACTGCCGACAGGACTTCAAATGCGCCATGACGCCCACTACGTGGAGGAGTTGTCGCAGCATCAGCCCGCGGCGATAGGGCGAATGATTGCCCTGGGCAAGATCGATCCGAATCCGGAACAACCACGGACTGAGTTTGGAGACTTGACCGAGCTTACCGCTTCCATCGCCGAGAAGGGTGTACTGGAACCGCTGCTGGTTAAGCCCTCGCGTTCAAATGGCCGTTGGATGATTATTGCC
This sequence comes from Acidobacteriota bacterium, assembly GCA_030854715.1. Taxonomy (GTDB): domain Bacteria; phylum Acidobacteriota; class Blastocatellia; order Pyrinomonadales; family Pyrinomonadaceae; genus PSRF01. The sequence goes on along the minus strand of JALYSR010000346.1, from coordinate 11,152 downwards.
GGTGAGCGACGCTTCAGAGCTGCACGCGCGGCCGGGTTGAAGGAAGTGCCGTGTGTGGAGATGGAAGTTGACGCAGGCACGGTTGCGGAGATTGCGCTGATTGAAAACATGCAGCGAAAAGATCTGACGGTCTGGGAAGAAGCAGACGGTTTGTTAGCGTTGTGCGAAAGATTCGGTTACACGCACGAGGAAGTTGCGCGAAAAGTAGGGAAGAGCAGAAGCACCGTAACTGAAGCGCTCTCAATCGCTGCGATCCCGGATGACGTGCGCGCGTTGTGTCGCAAGGCCGATGTCTCAGCAAAATCTATGTTGCTCCAGATTGTTCGTCAGCCGGACGAGGCGGGAATGAGAAGGCTGGCAAAAGAAATAACTTCTCGGGGACTAACCCGCGACGATGCAAGGGAAGTGAGACGCCAGGAAATGGGACCACGCATCGCTCCGGAAGCGAAGCCTTACATTTTCAAATTTGTCTCGCCTAAGAAAGACTTTAGCCTGGAAGTTCGCTTCCGTCGCTCGAATGTTGACACTCATGATGTGGCCCAGGCTTTAAGGTCGGTCGCCAAGACGATCGACAGCGACAGCCACATCCCCGACTAAATAGCATAATGCCTTAACTTCAGTTTTCTCTGTGCAACCTTTGTGTCCTCTGTGTCTCTGGGTGTATGAAAGCTCGACAAACATTTACCACAGAGGCACAGAGAACCCGGAGGTTGCACAGAGAAAGCTACTACTTCAGACTTTTCTTCTTTTCAGCGGCCGCACGCTTTTGTAATCCTTTGGCCCAGCGTTCGAAGGTCGGCTGCAACGGCTTGAAGAGTCGAGCGCGGAAGCTATGCATCTTTTCGTTCCACAGCCGCAGGTGTTTCTCGGTATACATCCTCACTGCCGGTTCCAGCTGGGTCTTCTTAAGCGAATGCTTTAACGTGAAGTGGTAATGTTGTCCTACCAGGGAGAACAGGGTAGCGGTGAGGTTGCCCTTAAATGACAACCGCGGAATTATCCGTTTGTGCACCGGTTTATTACCTGGCAGCAAGACCCCGATGGCCAACTCCAGCCACGCTCCTTTAGGACCCTGCCGCGGATGATACAGTCCCGGCAGCTCAGTCGCCTGAAGCGAGCCTCTCAACCGGGGTTCAGATATGAACTCGACTAGTCGCACGCGTTCCAACCCGCGCGTATGCTCACGCGGTAGACTATCAAAAGCATCTTCGATGTGCTTCAAGGTTTCGCTGGGCAGTTTTCGCTCGGTCTGGTTCTCGATCTTTATAGCCACTCGCCACCTCATTAACCAACTCACGAATTAAGATTTAGTATCCGGTCACTGTAAGGCGCGTCGCGAAACTCGGTCAAGCGGTCGTGCAAGCGGTGCGCCGATAGAGGTCGATTAAGAACTAAACTGCTGGCTCTGGCGCGCGGCCGACCCATCTGGTAAACTGTCTTCATCCAAAACGAACTCGGGAGCTGCAAGCCGGCCAGGTAGGCTTGTTTGCATCTGTTTCACTCAACCGAAGCCAGGTTCTTGAATCCGCTTCCTTACAACATCAAACATTTAACTCTCATCTCACAAAGGAGTAAAAGTAATGGACGCATCAACCGCAACAACAGCCAGGAAAGCTGCGAGAGTTAGTCTCTCAGTTAATCCGCACAACCAAAACCTTGAGACCGTTCACAAGATCGTGGAGTTCATCCTTAGCCGGGGAGGCTGCGATAAATGCGGCCGACTCGCCTTCCTGGATCTTCACTTCCTGGGCGATCCGGGGCCAGATCTCACGAAAATAGGCGGCATTTCTCTCGAAATTCAGGAGAGATAAGCCATACCGGCGATTAATCAGAATGTAATCCAGCCCCTTGGCATCGGCTTCCCCTACTTTGCGGCGCTGCCAGCCGAGTTGTACCGGTCTGATCTGGTGGATTTTGTCGAAATTACACCCGAGACACTCTGCCGGCAGCGTGGGACTGGAAAAGAAGCCAGGATCGATATCGTCCCTAACCTAATGACCCTGGCCCAGCAAACCTGCGCCGACTTGCCAATGGTCATCCATGGCGTCGAACTTTCGATTGGCTCAGCTCACAGTTGGAACGACGCTTACCTGAGGATGCTGGATAGCTTTCAGCGAGAGTGGTCGTTTGCCTGGCATAGTGAGCACCTCGGCTTCCAAACAATTTCCGGGGATAACAACGATACTCTCGAGGTTGGCGTTCCTCTGCCAATGCCGGCAACAAGAGAAGCCGTTGATCTCGTCGCCTCGCGTAGCGCAGCCATCCTCGAGCGATACGGGGTGCCTTTTCTTCTGGAAAATCCAGCCCACTACTTTTCGAATTTTCTTTCAGACCCTGAAGTAGGGGATGACATTGGACTAATGCGTGCAGTCACCAAAAACAGCGGTTGTTATCTGCTGCTGGATTTGCACAACCTGCACTGCAATGCAATCAATCACAACTTTGATCCGTTTGCCGCGATTGACCAAATGCCGCTTGACCGTGTGATCGAAATCCACATCGCCGGCGGCTCTTCGCGCGATGGTTTCTGGATGGATGCTCACGATGGGCGCGTGCCGGAACGCGTCTGGGAAATGTTGGAATACACGATTCCCATCGTCCCGCAGCTTGCGGGGGTAGTGTTTGAGTTGCTTGAGCAACCTGCAGTCAACCTGGGGGCGGAAGCCATCACGGAAGAGTTAACCCGAGCCCGAGACATATGGAACTCGCATCGGAAGGTATGAGTATGGCACTTGTTGATTTTCAAACCGCCCTCGGACGATTGGTTGGTACTCAGAACGGCACAGATCCTTTTCGCGGTCTTAACCTCGACATCGGTGAGACCTCGAATATTCAGGCTCTCCAGGAGACCGCCGGCTTTGTCTTTTGCAGGAGCATCCAGAGGTCCTGGTGTATCGGGCGCGCCGCTAAGTCGGCGCAGTTGACGCTCTCTCTGCTTCAGGAAAATGAGCGGCAGGAGCTGCTCGATGAATGGATCGACTCCGGGGCGGGTACTCAATCGTTTTACGACGCCCAGGCTGAGTCGTTCCTTGATTTTATTAGTCGACGGCTGGTTAGTCCTTCGCACCAACTCAGCATCTGTCAGCTCGAGCAGGCTACTTTGCGGGCAGGAGAAGGAAGAAACTACTTCGCCCCACCCGATGACGCGTCACTTGGTAACCCAGACTGTGTGTTGCGCCGCGGGCGCCATGCCGGATTGGTGGAGTTCTATGCTGAGCCAAATCAACTGCTGGAGTCCATGCAAAATCACGAAGCACTTCCGCCCTTGTCGTCTGAGGCTACGCCGGTGTTTTTGGGGCCAGGCGTGGAGCAGTTCTGCTACGCACCCGCGCCAGCCGAAGTCGCCCTATGGCACAGCTTAGAGAACGATCACTCGGTGAGAGCCCTGTTGAGCGAGGGGCATGCTCAAGAGACGCTCGAGAAACTGCTGACTTACAGCATCATCGAACACGCTGACTAAACCCGTCACACGACCCCAAAAGTCGCCACGAAACCTCGGGCCCACACAAACCCTTCGCAAACCTGCACACCCGAGTAGCGTTTCCTTAATCGTGCTCCCGCTTCAACCCTTGCCAAACCTCTACACACCCTGAAGAAGAGCGGTGTAATCGGCACGGCTTAAGCGCTACCAGCCGAGAGATTGCGGCCGCTTCGTCTCTACTCGTCGCGTCTGATAATACATATTATGTCATGTCAGGCTTTGCCTCATAAGTCCCGATTTCCCCTGTTTTGCCTCAAAAGTCATGTTGACTGCCTGAAACCGCCCGAATGATGTATCCTCGGCCCACTCAAGGCCGCAGCCTCCCCAATCGTCAAGCTTAATGCCGAGATGCTTTTGGTACCATTCGCGTAGAGCTCTATTGTCGGTTTTCGCTTTAAAGAATACGCCACCGATTCCTGTTATTTTTGCCATAGTCGTCTCCTAAGCCCGGTGCCGAAGGAAAAGAGATCGGTGCGCGCGTCAGTGACCTGGCCGCGCGCCTGCTCGGGCGACATGTACGACACCGTACCCAGGGTGGAGCCTGCCTCGGTCAGGTGCTTCGGCTGCACTGCTGTCGGCAGCTCGGAATCAGCCTTGGCGCCCACGGCCGCGCGATCCATCTTGGCAATCTTGGCGAGGCCGAAGTCGAGGATCTTTGCCTGACCGCTGAAGTCACGAAGATGTTTGCGGGTTTCAGATCGTGATGCACGATCCCTTTAGAGTGTGCGGACTCGAGGGCGTCCACGATTTGCACGCCCAGCGTGAGCACTGAATCGATGTCGAGCGTGCCGCGACGAATGCGATCGGCGAGCGACTCGCCGTCCAGCAACTCCATCACGATGAAATGCTCCGACTCGAATTGCTCGATACCGTGGATGGTGCAGATGTTCGGATGATTGAGCGACGATGCCGCGCGCGCCTCTCGTTGGAAGCGCTGCAGCAGACTCTCGTCGCCGGCCATGGCCGGTGTCAGGAATTTCAATGCGACGTGGCGGCCCAGGTTGGTGTCTTCAGCTTCATACACGACTCCCATCCCACCCTCGCCGAGCTGCGACGTGATGTGATAGTGCGAGACGGTTCTGCCAAGCATTGGGGGTGCCTCCGGAACGACGAAAAGAATTTCTTTTCGACTGACCTCTGACTTCTGGGCTCTGAACTCCAAGCAAGTGCGCGGTCATATTAGTACAGCCGGGCGTCGCACACAAAAGTTCGCCTGAATTTCTTCGGCGCTTAGGGTCCTTCCCTGCCCTCTTCGGAGAGATGGCGATCATGTTGTTCTGGTGATGAGAGGGGTGAAGACGCAACCAATAAATGCAGCCCGCTCCTGATCGTGGGTCGACAAATACAGAACCGGGAGCAGTAGCGACCGGGTCGCACTTGCGATGCAAAGTCTCTCTGTCGAATTCGATCAGCGAATACCCCTTAGCTTTCGATGGCGTTGAATCCAAGCCTACGTAGACCCGGTCGCTACTGCTCCCGGTTCTGTATTTGTCGACCCATCAAAGAAGCATCGCGGAGGCATAGCCTTTCGGAATAAAGGCAGTCTCCGGTAATCCCTGGGCTTAGCCGTCGCCGAGCTGCGACCTCATTTCACAAATTCGGCGAGCTTGCGCAGCCGGAGGGTGGGGTCGCTCGAGACATCGTGACGAAGCCAGCCCAGGTGGCCCGACCCGAAGATCACAAGCACGCGCTCGTTCGGAGAATCCATGAGCCGCGTCACATTGCTGTAGATCCGCATGTTTCGCCGGAACCAGTCGGAGACCAGGTCAGCGCCCGCCCAATCGCCCGGCTCGCCCAAGTGCGCCTCACGGTAGTAGTAGGCCACGTCCTGAGTGACCGTTTCGTCGGCATTCATGTAGAGCAGGGTCTCGAGGACGGTGTGCGACGCGAGGTATTCGTTCTCAGCCTTCACCATGACGCCGATCTCGCCCATGATCGTTTCCAGCTCCTTCGAGCGGCCGCTTCCCTTGGCGTAGTTCACGACGCGCGGCCAGGGAAACTCGACGTCGGCGTCCACCAGGTAAACGGTTTTGTGGCCCAGCTCCCTGGCCAGGCGGTAACCGATTTGATCGATCTCATTACGCGTCAACGTGTACTTTCCTGCGAGGTAGTCGGAATACTGCCCTACTCGCGGGCCCCAGGGATCGGCTTCAATCGCAATTTTGGTCGGCTGGAATCTTTTTAAGACCTCGATCAACTGGGCGATCTCGGCCTGGCGCTTGGGGGCGAGCACATCGTCGGCCTTCGTGTTGAAAATGTCGTGCCCGGGATTCGACATGTGGTAGACCCCAAGCACCAGGACCTCGGCGCGCGCGACGGGCGGCTCGGGCTTCTGGGCGACCGCTTGCTGCGCCAGCGCTGCGATCGCGCTCCCCATCGTCAGCGCGAATATGAAAACAGCTCGGTTCACCATTTCTAGTTTCCTTTCGTTTCGGAACATTCATTATTGAAGATCGCAGAATCGCAGGTCTGACCCCGATTTCTCTTTCACATCCCAAATGCATAACACCGCAAAGCGGATTATTATGACGCGAGTCTGATACATAATTAGAAGACGCCTCCCTTTTGCTAAAGAAAGGAGATACATGAATCGACTAGCAATACCTCTCCTGGTAACAGCAGTGAGTCTGCTCGGCTGTGGATCAAACGCGAGTACCGATCGATCAACCACGGCAGCTGATGATGAGAGTGTGGCCTCTACAGAACAAGATCCAGCCGGGAGACCTCAATTGGATCTTAGTAAACCAGTCCCCGCAAAGTCGGAGGTCATAAAGGCGTGGCAGAAGCGCCAGGATCTAATTAAGACTTTCCGATTCCTGTGGACGGAACAACAAACCCATCCCAAAGGTTGGCTCCCTAACCCAAGGTATGCGCAACGCGAATGGTTGAACATACCTGGACTGCTCATCGACAGGAGCTATGCCGTCTCCAAGACGCTTTCGGTTGATGAGCAAAAGATGAAGTATACCTTCGAGATCGATCGCAAGGAGGAGCCGGATGGCGTCCGCGTCAAGTCACCTGACAATCGTAGCGATGGCTTGGGCATTAGAAGGAACTACGCATACGCAAGTGTATTTGATGGACAGGTGGGAAAGACCAGCATTACATCTCTGATAGAGTCGCCTCCCGCGGTTGTCCATCAAACGACAACGAATGTGGACGCTCAGAACCTGGACACCAGAGCGATCCTAATGGCATTTCGCCCCCTTGATCCTGTGATGGGCCACCTGCTCATAGATCGGGCGGTCACCAATGAGAGGCGGAGGTTCTACCAGGGCAAGTCCACGTTTCTCCTGGAGGAGCGGCACGATCCGTCAGGCTGGAAAACAATGCTCTGGGTCGAGCCGGAACGAGATTTCCTGGTAAGCCGGTACGATGTCTATTTCGAACAGAAACTTATCGCCGAGATCGACATCGACTATGTGGAGGATTCACGATGGGGTTGGATTCCCAATGCTTGGCGATTGACACAATTGTTAGCCGACGGGTCCAGACGGCTGGTGAGTGAGGCCAAGGTGACGAGGTATGACATCAATCAACCAATCAGCGTTAACGAGTTCCGATGAGATCACGACGATCATCGTTATCGTGAAGGTTCAGTGGAAAAACTTTTAGAGGAGCGGAGGTAAAGAGGTCGTGACCCAACACATTGGTATCGTAGCTGGTAGCGCCGAGGGCGCTGCCCTGTGTTACAGAACGATTTGTTTGGAGGCACCGGCCATCATGGGTGAGCATAATCACCCTGAGATAACTATGAACTCGGTGCCACTGGCCGAGCACATGCGCCACATTCGTGCAAACGACTGGGAGACGCTGGCCGGGATTCTGGCAGCATCCGCGCATAAGGTCGCGCAGGCCGGGGCCGACTTCGCCATCTGCCCTGATAACACCTACCATCAGGCGTTCAAATACCTGATCCCGCAGTCCCCTATTCCCTGGCTACATATCGCCGGAGCAGTCGCCGAAGAAGCCAACCGTTTGGGCTACATGCGGCTCGGCATTTTAGGGACGAAGTATTTGATGGAAGGAGGTGTGTACCCGGAGGCATTGGAGGAATTCAGAATAGAGAGCGCAATACCCGACGAGGCTGATAGAGAAAAAATCAATGAGATCATCTTCAAGGAGTTAGTCAACGGCATCTTTCCGGAAGCGTCCCGACTATACTTCAATGAAGTTACGGAGAAACTTAAGACGCGTGGTTGTGATGCAGTCGTGCTCGGTTGCACTGAGATACCTTTAATCGTTCGCCCGGACGACACTCCTCTACCCACTTTAGACTCGACACGCTTGCTCGCAAGAACGGCCCTAAAGAGGGCGCTTGAGCAATAAGCGCGGCTGCATCGACTGGTTTCATACCGCAACGCGGTTATGTAACAGAGCCCAGGGTTGCCGCGTTGCGCGGATACCCTGGGATAAGTTGAAACTGGGCTTTGTTATGTAACCGCGTTGCGGTAGAAGCAATTGTGAATTTCGCAACGGCCCGCGAAGCGGGCGACAGCCGAATCATTACCACTGACGTTTTGTAATCGCACCCGCTATCGGCCGCTCCGCGGGCTCAATCGTTTTTTGATGATTCGATCCTGGGGTTCCGCTTCGCTCCACCCCAGGCTTCATGCGACAGTTCGCTCCGCGGACTGTCGCATTGGTTAAGTGACCAATCTAGGAAAGCAGGAACTCGCGAAGCTCCAAATGGCCGCCATGCTCGGCCCAGCCAGCCGCGGTTGATCCAACCTTTGTATCCTTCACATCACGGTCCGCACCCTGTTGCAAGAGGAATTCGACCATCGTTCGGTCTCCATTGAGCGCAGCGTAATGTAACCCCGTACCGGCGAAATCAAATCCTCCGGGGATCGCGTTAACCTCGGCGCCTTTTTGCAACAGCAGCTTCACCGCCTCGATGTGGCCATGCATGCAAGCGTAGACAAATGCGTTGTTGATGATGCCCTGGCGGTCCTGCGACCACTCGTTAACCCGGGCTGAAAGTTGTTGTTTGCCGGTTTGATCGAAATTCGAGCACGCGATAGTTTCAAGGTCGTCCCACGGCCAATTGATCTTTCCCGCCTCAGCCCTCAGGCTGCCGTCGGCATTGAAATATCCCTCGATTAGATCTGTGCGACCGAGTCCAGCAGCGATTCGCAGGTTTTGCACTGCGGCTCCACGTTCAAGTAACAACGCCAGCACATCCCGGCTGTTCCAGTAGAGAGCTTCCTCCAAGGGCGACCAACCACCGGTACCGTCAATTGCCGCACCACTATCGAGCAGCAACTCAGCGACGTCGCGATTGTTCATACTCGCAGCAGCGACAAGTGGTTCGTTGAGCTCGGCGCCGGCTTCGATTAAGACTCGCGCCATCTCCACATTGTTGGGTTTGTCCTTGCCGTCCCCCTTACCTTCCAAAGCCACGCATTGAAGCAAAGTGGGATGACCGATCGACGATCGCGAAGTCGCTAGCGTTGGATCCAGATCAACAAGTTCTTTAAATGTTTCGAGATCTGCCGAGCGAATAGCCGCCATGGCGGGATGAAATTTTGCATCCATAAGGCTTTGCACAAAAAGTCCGATCAAGGGCAAGCGGAACGCTCTTATTAAGACCGTGGCTTCAGCCCGGTGACAACCGCCGGTGATTATGAACGGTCCAACCGTTTCAACGGTTTCCGGTGTCACAGTAAACCGTTAAAACGGTTAAGAAAAATGGAACGCTCCCTGATCACCGGGCTAAAGCCGGTGTTAATGAGAACGCTCCGCGTGATTGCGATGCGGCGGACGAAGACGCAACCCCTTCAGGGTTGCGTCCTTCCACAAAAATTGCATGCGTGTTCCCAGGTTGCCAAAGCGCAACCCTAGGCTTGAATTAGCGAACGCTTTCAGCGTTGGGGTTACGGGTTAACGAACGCTCTCAGCGTTGTGCCTTCTTATCTCTGTTGCCCAACCACAACAAGCCGTCGATTATCAATCGATCCTGAATTGCGTTGTGGAACGTATAGGACAAGGTCTTGTTGGTAGTGTCGTACTTGTGCTCATAGTCAATGTCGTTGTGACCCATGTTGAGATAGAGCATCTTGTATTTCTTGTTCGTCCAAACCACAGGATAGTAACACTGTGCCAGATCTCATTCTGTTTTGGCCCGGTGCCCAGCGGAAAGCTGGTTGAGTCTATGGAGAGCAGAATGTCTATGTCAGGATTCTGTCGCAGATCTTTCTCCCACCGGTACCACTCGTTTGGCGAAGACTTGAAAGTCTCAGGCAGATGGTGAGTCGCCGGATGCCTGCGGTCTTCGACACGTAGAATCGCCGACGTAGGTCTCCACGTGTTGCTGAGGTATGAGCCTGACCCGAGAAAGGTGTTGTGGTACCAGTCCCAGTTTGCCGGATAGGCCGAAGGTGGCGATGTTGTCAGTGCAAAGCCGGCAAAGTGAAGCCCATCCAGGCTCCGCCATGCTCCATGTACGCCTTAAACGCAGCTCGTTGTGCGGGATCTTCGGGACGAGTATCCAGAAAAACAACCACCTGATATTTGGCAAGAAAGTCTGAATTTAGATTCTGCCAATTGGATGTGGTGTCATAGCTGAAATTGTATTTCGCCGCCATTTCAGGAAACCATCGGTTGGCTTCATTCACAAAGCTGATATGCGCCTGATCCTGTTTGGCGTTAAAGAACGCTATGACTCTGAACTTCGGATTGCTGTTATTCGCATTAAGCGCTGAACAGCCGCAGATGAGCACTGCAATGCTCAATGTCTTAAGGGCCCTAAGGGCCTTGAGGGCAGACATGGTGAAGGTTCTATTCATGTGCAAAGTTATGTCCGCAGATTACGCAGATTACACAGATTAGCAAAGCCGAAGGCCTTCCTCGTGATCAGCCCGCCTGCGCTTTGGCCAGTTCGTAAGCACCGTTCCACGTGGCTTCGACCTCGGTCTCCGATTTTGCCACGGTCTTGAACGTGCCACCGCCCGTGATGCCGCGGTACTGACCATCGCCGCTGGTGAATCTGAAAGTGCCTTCGACGATCATCGTGCCACCGGCCGCGCTGACTTTGCCCTCGAATGTTCCAAAGTCTCTGCCCCCGTCGGGATGGACGTTGTTGAAGTAACCGGTTTGCGAGCCCTCGCCGTTGAGCAAGTCGTTAAAGCCCCAGTATGTAATCCTGGAGTTGTTCCACAACGGATCAGGCGAGTTCTGCGTACCGTCAACCTCGGCGATGGCGAATAGGTGGTTGGACTGGTCATTCAGGGGCAGTCCAAACTGCTGAGTGAGTTTTCCGGAAAAAGATCCTGAGATGGAAGGCATGATGTTCTCTCCTCTACTTTCTTGGGTTGGTTGCCGCGCGAGGTTGGCGCATTTTGAACCTCCTCAACCGCTACTGTCAATGGACACCAATCACTCGCAAACAGATCCAACGCCTGGTGCCTGCAGCAACAGTGTCGAGCTATAACCGAATCAGCCATTCGGAAATCGAAGCTCCGCGGAATCACCATCCGAGTCGTGCCTCACTTCACCACGAAACTCTGTCCATACTTTCCGTAGTCATTGGTCTTGATTCCGTTTCGTGTTGTGCCCTTGTAGGAAGACTCCCCTGGCCGTAGCTCGATCGTTACCGGACCGCCGTTCTCCATCGTCAACTTGCCGGCGTGGACCGCGGCATTACAGATCGACGAATCGACGGTGTAAATG
>JALYSR010000306.1 GCA_030854715.1 Acidobacteriota bacterium | reverse complement strand
GTACTGCAGACCTCGAAGTTGACACGCTGCGTCGCCGACTGGAACAGCAACAGCTTCAGGACAGTTCAGGTGCAACGCGCACAGAACCTGCGCGCCCTGCAAATAGTCGTAGGCCGTAGTTCCAGCCGGTGGGAGAGGGATTGCTGCCTGTCTGATTTCTGTTCTGGTTGGTAGCTCACACCAAACTGATGACAGGCAAGAATGCCACTTTTACAAATATTTCATGGGCACAATCGCACAAAATGATCTCTTTCGATTGATTGGCGACGCCAATGAGGGTGGTGAGCGCGTCGTCGTCGCCACAGTGGCACGCACGCGCGGCTCAACGCCGCAGCAACGCGGCGCCAAGATGTTGTTTTTCGAAAATGGCGAAGTGAAGGGAACCGTGGGCGGCGGCTGCATTGAAGCAGAGGTTTGGGCTGAAGCTCGCGAGGCAATGCGCACCGGCAAACCTGCCTTGCACCATTTTTCTTTGACTGCGGAAGAGGCCAGCGAAGAGGGCATGGTTTGCGGCGGGACAATGGATATCTTTTTAGACGTGTGGAACCGTTCAGATGAAGTTACTGGTTGAGCCCTTCCGACCAGGTAGTGAAACTCAGAGGAGTTCAGGATGAAACCCAGCCCTCCAAACTGGCCGCGAATGTCGAGTGCACTCTATTATGAAGATGCGCCAGCGGCGATCGATTGGTTATGCCGCGCATTTGGATTTGAGGTGCGTCTCAAGATCGAAGGCAAGGGAGGCAGCATTGAACACTCCGAATTAACTTATGGTGAAGGCCTGATCATGGTAGGCCAGGCTGGCTTGGTTCACAAACCCTCCTTTCGCAAGTCGCCTCGTTCGCTCGGCGGCTCCAACACTCAAAACATAATGGTCTTCGTGGATGATGCCGACGCTCACTACGAACAAGCGCGCGCGGCCGGAGCTAAGATCGTTTCAGAGCCGAAAACGACTGATTACGGCGAAGACTATTGGACTGATCGAGGATACGAATGTGAAGATGTGGAAGGCCATCACTGGTGGTTCATTCAGCGACTGAGCGACCCGAAGCCAAAGGGTTGATTGAGGAGGCCGAAAATAGATGCCCGAATCCTTCGTCGACAACTACAAAGCAAAGCACCAGCACCCTGTTAACAAGTTAACGCACAGCCTCGGCATTCCCATGATTGCCGTTTCGATCCCGTTGGTCTTTTTCAGTTGGCGCTGGGCGCTTGGGCTTTTCATAATTGGTTGGATCCTTCAGTTTGTCGGCCACGCCGTTGAAGGTAATCGGCCCGCTTTCTTCAAAAACCCTTTGTATCTGATTGTTGGTCCATGGTGGTTGATTCGCCGCGCGGTTGCAGCCCTTGGCGTCACCCGGACCTCACCTTCCAAATAGTTTGCCTTCCGCCATTCGATGCCACCGCCGGAAAACAGAAGCAGAGTCAACTCAATCCCAGAAGCAGTCTCGCGAATAATTGAAGAAGGTTCGATCGCCGCAATTGCCACTCTGATTGAAGGTCGGGCAAACGTGGGGGCGAAACTTCTCGTTCAGGAGTTGGCCTCTGCGGCCGCCACCGGCAGCCTGGGTGATAAAGCGCTTGACCAGGCGGTCGTGCAGCATGCAATCAAGTTCATCGATTCAAAAGAAGAGACGCGCGTATTTCAGGTAAAGGAATTTGCGCCGGCACTCGGTGAATGGAGTGAGGCGCAGATTCTCTTTGAGCGTATTCAGCCCACGGCACGTCTGGTGATTTGTGGCGCCGGACATGTGGGGGCGGCCCTGGCGAGACTTGCGAGCCTGGTCGGTTACCGCGCGACCCTGATCGATGATCGCGCCGAGTTCGTCAGGCGTGACCATTTTCCGGATGATAGAATCGAATTAGTTGCTGCGGAAAACTGGTTCGAGGCAGTGCACACCGCGGTTGGGGACGGACACGGAGTTTCTGTTGCGGTAGTAACACGCGGCCACAGCGAAGATGAACAATGCATGCGCGCGATCGTTAATACCGAAGCTGACTACATTGGATTAATCGGGAGCAAACGCCGAACCAACATCGTGCTGAAGCGGCTGCGCGAAAATGGAGCGGACGAGCAACAACTCGAAAAGGTCAGGGCCCCAGTAGGACTGGATATTGGAGCTGTTACGCCAGAAGAAGTCGCGCTCGCGATCATGGCCGAGATTATTGCTGTGCGCCGCGGCGGCGAAGGAGGGTCGCTTTCCACGTGGCGACGGAATGAAAAGTAGGCAGCAGGCAATCGGCAGTAGGCAGAACGAATAGCATTCCCGGTTTGACCACCTTCGCACAACTTCATAAACTCCCCGTACCGTGTCGAATCCCAACGAACCCACCACTCTTCCAATTCCGGAAGAATCGGATTCAATTTACCAGGCAGGACTTCGAGACCAGTTTCAGTATCAAGCCATCGCTGACAATCCCGCCTGGGGGCTGGGCGGCGCGCTGTTAGTTTGGTTTGCAAGCGTCACTTTGATTGTGGTTATGCCGCTGTTGTTTCTGCTGCCCTACGCGTCACGACATGGGCTGCATATGGGGGCTCCCGATTACGGCAGGGAGTTAATCGAGTTTGCTGTAAGCGATAAAACTGCTGTTCTTCTTCAAGTAGTCTCTCTTTTTCCCAGTCACTTACTAACCTTGCTTTTGGTTTGGGTCCTGGTAACTCGCCTTGGGAAACGATCTTTTTGGACGGCGATAGGGTGGGGTTGGCCGCGATATTTTCCCTGGTGGTGGAGCGTGCTGCTTGGAATGGTGCTGTTTGTGCTCGGAAGTGTCGTCGCGAGATTGCTCGGGGCTGACAAGCCTACTCAACTCGAGCAGATTATCAATAGTTCCCTGGCAGCCCGCTACGCACTTTCGCTGCTGGCAGTTGGCACAGCCCCCTTCGTTGAAGAGTTTATTTATCGCGGAGTGCTTTATGCGCCGCTACAGAAAATAGCCGGGGTGCGTGGCGCCGTAGTCATTGTGCTCGCCCTTTTCACAATAATTCATGTTCCTCAATACTGGCCCAACGTCGGCGTCATTGCCGCCGTGGCGCTACTTAGCATTGTCCTGACGCTGGTCCGCGCTTACTCCGGCCGTCTGCTTCCTTGTATCGTTATCCATCTTGTCTTCAACGGTATTCAAGCAGTGATTTTGATGCTCGAGCCTTATGCTCATCATTTTCTGCCCACCACTGAACAAACTGCTCCGACGGTAACCATTCTGTTGCCTTTAATTCGTTTTACTTTCTGACAAATATGGATTTCGACGTTGTGGTGGTAGGCGGAGGCATCGGCGGACTCACCGCCGCGGCCTTACTTGCGCAACGTGGGCTTGCCGTTTGTCTATTGGAAAGGGAATCGAGCGTGGGAGGTTGCGCGGCAAGCTTTGATAAATTTGGTTACAGTTTTGAACAGGGATATGGCCTCTACCCGATGTGGCGGCCCGGCGAGATCCATGACCGAATATTTTCGGAGTTACGGGTTGACCCTCCGGAAGTTCGCTTGCTTGAGCCGGGGTATGTTGTACGTTTGCCTGATGAATCTGACGTTGTGATGACGGCGAACAGGAGCGAGTTTGAACAGAACCTTCGCAAGTCGTTCCCCGAATGTGCTGACAAGGCAATTGATTTTTACCGAGCGAGTCACAGAATAAGTAAACAGTTGCTACACGCATTGCGACGGGTACCTGATCTCTCGACCGCCGGCACATTGAAAAAAATCTACTCATTGATGCCCAATGCGCTTGAAGCTACGCACGTAATTAAGTCCCGTCGAGACACCGCGCTTCAGCATTTGGCGGGAACCTCACTTCGGTTTCGCCGCTTCATCGATGTTCAGCTGCAGACACTAGCCGGTTCCTCCGCGGAGGACTGCGCCTACCTGTTTTCCTGCCTCGCCCTAAACGTGCCTCTCGAGGGGAGCTTTTCCATCCAGGGCGGTTCGGCAGCGCTGGCTGATGCGTTATCGAAGTCAACAATCAAAAGCGGAGGTACGATTCGCCTGAATGCGCCCGTGCTCCGTCTGACGGCCGACGCCGGCGGCGCTGCGGTTGGAGTAGATCTTTTAAGCGGGGAGACGATCCGTGCCTCGCGCGCAGTCATCAGTAACATGACTGTCTGGGACACCTATGGAAAATTGGTCGGCTTGACTCGCACCGCAACCGACATTCGCAAGCGCCTGGCTGGTCTTCAGGGGTGGGGGGCCTACTTGCTCTATTTGGGAATGGATGAGGCAGTGGCTGAAAGACTGCCGGCGGAACATATCCTGGCGCTAACTGATTGGCGGGAGGGACAACCTTACGACCCGGAGCATTCTCAATTTACCTTTGCTGCGGCCCCAAAATGGGACTCCAGAGCTCCCGCAGGAAAGCGCGCGGTGACAGTTCACGCCTTTACCAATGTGGATGATTGGTTCGCCTTCCATGAAGACGAAAGCGACCTTGAACTTAAAGATCAAGCCATGCTCGAGTTGTTCTGGCAAAGGCTGCATAAGGCGCTTCCGGAACTGGGCGCCGGCATTGAAGTAATCGAAACAGCGACGCCACTCACTTTTTACGATGTAACCAGACGAAAACTGGGGATGGTCGGTGGCTTGGGACAAGCCCTCCCCGTCTTCGGACCAAACGCAGTCAGTCATCGGACGCCAATTCCGAACCTCTTCCTGGTCGGGGATACTGTGTTTCCCGGCGCCGGCTTGGCCGCCGTTAGCCATTCAGCCTTAGTTTTGGCTAACAAAATAACCTCCTAACCATCGCCGCCCCTTTTTCTATAAAGAAAATACTGGACTTAGGCAATTGTCTGGTGTATACAGGCAACAGACAATATGTATATCACCATCGACGAGCGGGATCCCCGCCCCATGTACCAGCAAGTTGTGGATGAGGTCAAGGCGCTGATCGTGCGCGGCGAGTTGGAGCAAGGCTCTTCCCTGCCGCCGGTGCGCCAGGTGGCTGCCGATCTAGGCGTCAATCTCAATACCATAGCTTTCGCGTACAGGCAGCTACAGAAGGCGGGCTTGATAAGGGTAAGACATGGCGCCGGTGCCGTGGTTACGGCACGCGTAGCCACTCAGGACCCTGATGAACGGCTGCACCCCAAGCTAATGGCCGCGTTGACAGACCTCATTCTCTCAGGACTTACCCGGGCGGAAGTGATGGCAGTCGTCACCAAAGAACTGAACACACTATTCCCGGACAAAGGTCGTTAAAGTTGTTGGAATTGAGCGGGTCAGGACTAGGGTTCCTGGTATTTTCGATCGATAGCCGTGGGGGTATACTTCGGCTGGGAGGGTTGGGCAGGCGCTGGACTCATGGACGGCCCGCTGGGGTTGGATGGACTCGACGAAGGTACGGATGAATTGCCAGCGGGATAGTATCCTCCTCCTCCGCTGCTGCCGTAATAACCTCCACCATAGTAGCCCCCGAAGAAAGAACTGGAATAAGAGGAACCATAGGGTGACTCCCAACCTAAAAAGAAAGGCATGAAGGTGTAACAATTGTATCCTGAATTAAACATCCAGATGCCGCCGCGGGCGGGTGAGAAGTGCCGATCCCACTGGGAATTAAGACTGGCCATCAGCAAATTCATCTCGCGGCCTCTAATCTTACGGTTCGCCTGAGCGACCGTTTCGGCGCGCTGTTTACTCCATGACTCCAGGTTGTCGAGGTTCTTTTTGTCAGTTTGGTCAAGTTTTGCGATTGAAAACGAACCACTACTAAATACGACTTTATTCCCGCCTTTAACCTTTGTATGCGAATCGTCGAGCATTACTCGTCCTTTCCGCACTATTAATTCGGTCCCGTCACCGGGCATTACATTTAGTCGATACAGCCCGCGGCGAACGATGGCAAATTTGGTATGCGGGGTGGTGATATTGATGAGCAACTCAGTATTTTCGGCGCCGGTAGCCTCGACAATCACGGTTCCCCTAATGAGCCGCACCTCAAGGTTTTGTAGTGAGTTATCAGCCAGTTCAAACTCGGAATTTTCACCGATGCGCATGTAGGATCCCGGATTGAGGAGCATTTCCACGCGGCCATCGAGGCCAGTGCGTACTACATCCCCAGTTTCCAGGTCTTCCTTAATCGTGAGTTGTTGCCATTCGGAATTTCCCCGTGGATGCATGCTTGCCCGGCCAGTGACGGCGTTTACTCCACCTGCGCGCGCTGAGATCACAAACCGGTCGCGAGTCTGCGCTGAACTGGTTAAGGAAAGAGAAAAGACCAATGCGATCAGGTGCGACGACGTAACGGCAGTTGATACTCTTCTCATTGAGGTTTCCTTTGGTTGGTACGCGTTACAACTCACGTGTCCGGGGATGATTGATTATAGACCTGTTCCGGTGAATTACAAGGTTTAGCCGGTACCTGGCTTGGTGAGTTGTACAGTACAGAGGCTGTCCCGCAGGTGCGAAAAACCCTCAGTTTGCATAGTAGCCGCGTTTACTGCGGGCCACGGCAGAGGGACGGTCAACGTTAACGCGGATTGCTCGCCACTTGCCGTCACGCGCCTTATCTGAAGGTCTGTAAGCAAGGCTATAGACGGTACCGAGATCTGCCACCACCCGCTCATAAGCGCCTGCCAGGTCTTCAAGACGCTCCACCTCGTAGAAGACACCGCCTCCGGTATCCGCTAACTCTTTCATGCGATCGTAACCAGCGTCAAAAGCCTCAGGCTGGGTATCCAGTGGACTCAAGGATTCATACTCGGTGTTAAGCCATAAGGCATAAAGCACGCCGTCAAACTCCCGAACCCGACCCAGCAAATCCTTGTACGGCAGCTTCGATCCTTCTCCCTGAACACCATCGATGCTTCCGTCCAGACCATCACTCATAACTATGATCGCGGTACGCCGGGCGTTCTTTGCGTTCTGCAACAACTGACTGACGGCATAGTTGGTCGCATCGTAAAGCTTGGTATCACCCGCGGCCGTCTCCATCGCGTTTACGCGCTGTCGCAAACTCTGCCTATCCAAAGTTAACTGCGAAACCATCGTCGGCTGGCCCGCGAATGAGATCACACCAATCCGGTCAGAGGGGCGCGCGGCATCGATGAAACGCAGCGCTGCCGCGCGAATCAGTTTCATCTTGTCACGCGTAGAACCTGAAATATCGATCAACAAAACGAGATCAAACGGAGCTGTTGAAGACTCGAACTGGAGGATTTGTTGTTGCGTGCCATTTTCAAAAAGTCTGAAATCGGATTTGGTGAGACCTATCAAACCTCGATTGGTGTTTCTATCGATCACGCTCATATTCAGCGAGACGAGTTGAGAGTCGACCCGAATGACGTCGCCCTCGCTAATTTCCTGGGAATCCATAGCGGGTGCAGGAGTGCCCGCCGCCCGGGTCGGAAGTTCATTTGTGGTTGGCTCCTCGATCCTCGTGTTCGCTGCCTCGTTGGTAGCCGGATTATTCGCCATGGACAGTGCAATATTGCCTCCATCCGTCGTGATCCTTAGTGTTTGGTCACCAGTCCCAACGCGCGCTTGTAGAATATGACCGTTGTCGCTCAACAACTGAGGTAGTTCAGATTTGATCACGCCCTTCGTGGCCTTCGCATTGATGTCGGCATTAGCCGGCCCCTGAAATTCAATGGTTACATTACCGGCTACTGATCTTATTGAGGTTGAGGAAGGAATGCCTCGCATCGAGATTCCACTGCGGCCAGTAATGATTTCTGCATGGGAATTTTGCGGGATCATGATAGCTAGCTTTACGTTGGCGATGGGATCGCCAGGCCTGCGGACGATACGAATTCCGATCAGTTGGTTTATATTTTCGATTACAACCGGCGAGCGTGCGAAGGTGGCGGTTCCTTCAATGACAGCAGAGACCGAGACATGGTTTTCCTTCCACACCTCGGCGTTGACTTCACCATATTGATTCTCCACGCGAAGACGCCCACCTGCCGGCAACTCAACCTGAACGCCTTCGAAAGTATGGCTCGGTGCGTTCTGGGCAACAGCCGAACCCACCATCAGCACGGAAAATGCGGCAGCGATAAATACAGGTTTGAGCAAATTAGTAAACATAACCTGAAAATCTTGAGTAAGTGATTCCTAAATGCCGGGGAGAGTTTGCCAGGACTTTCGAACCAATTATAGAACCTTACGGCTACCTTTCAATCATATCAAGCATGGAGTTCTGATCTGGATCAGAGGCCGGGGCTTTCGGTATGGGCTTTCCGCTCAAATCCCCGAGCTTTAGCAGCAAATTGTTGGCGTTTGAGGCGTAAGGCAATGCCCCTTCCTGCGTTAACACGCCGCTGCGAACCATTTGCTCCAGGACGTTGTCAAACGTCTGCATCCCGTCTTGATCGCCTTGTTCCATGGCATCGATTAGCGACTTACCTTCGCTTTCACCTTTTTCGATGTAATCGCGCGTGCGCATTGTCGACTTGAGAATTTCAATCGCCGCCACGCGCCCCTTGCCGTCGGCGCGAGGGATCAGGCGTTGTGAAACGATGTAACGAAAAGACTGAGCAACCCGTGTGCGAATCACTCGTTCCTCGTTCTTAGGAAACACGCCGATAATCCGGTCAACTGTCTTTGAAGCATCGATGGTGTGCAACGTAGATAACACCAGGTGTCCCGTTTCGGCGGCTTCCAGCGCAACTTCGATCGTTTCCTTGTCGCGCATCTCGCCTACGAGAATCACTTTTGGCGCCTGTCGCAGCGCAGCGCGCAAGGCAATGGCGAAACTAGGTGTATCCGAGTGAAGCTCGCGTTGGTGAATGGTGCAGTTTTTGTGAGCATGCAAAAACTCGATTGGGTCTTCGATGGTCACGACGTGGTAATACTTCTGCTCGTTTATTAGATCTATGATGGCAGCCAGCGTTGAGCTCTTACCACTTCCCGTAGGTCCGGTTACCAGTACAATTCCGTTTTTGATGTCAATAATTTCTTTTAACTGCTTTGGCAGATCGAAGTCGGCAAAGTTTGGTGGCTTAGTCGGAATCACGCGCATGACGATGGCGTGAGTGCCACGCTGCTTAAAAATATTTACGCGAAAGCGCGCTTCTCCCGGAGCGCTAAAAGAAAGATCCGCTGAACCAGTTCTATCCAAACTCTCGGTGGCCCCCTGGTTGTTTCCGATGATTAGCTTGGCGATGCTGGCGGTATGTGCCGGAATAAGTTTTTCCAGGCCGGGAAATTGGACCGGCTCAAGTTTGCCTGCCAGTTCTATTTGAGGCGGCCGGCCCGGCGAAAAGATCAAATCGCTGACTTTATCGGAGGTGTTGAGCATTTGCCGGAGCACAGCAAGAAAGTTTAACGGTGGAGGAGTGCTCGCTGGAGTCTCTAAGATGATTGGATTACTCATTTTTATAAAACTTTTCCTTGTTCGCGCTGTCAAAAGAAGATCAGGCCCGAAAGTTGATTGGTTTGCAATTGAAGGGTGTTTCAAAGCAAACAAACGCCGGACTGATCACGTGCATCAAAGTAATGGTCAAGCTCGATGGCTCCAGACCAACTTTCGTACAGGGGAGGCGCCGGAAACAATGGCAACCTACAGAGATCCGCTTAGATGTTTTGCACCACTTGAAGTGCTCGAGCGCTTGTTGGAAATTCGCGCTGAAGCTGGTTTCACGCCCGCCATTTATCTCCTTTCACCCGATGGCCTGGCAGATTATCTCGACGCCTACGGCTTCGATGTTTACGCTTTTTGTGAAGGCGAGTCAGAGTTTCACTTTGGAGACTACCGCGCGCCGCTGGCACCGGGCGGGGACCATGCTCATAGTTCATTCACCGCCCACTAGTTGCCAAAGAACTTTCACGTCGCCAGGAGACAGCTTAGTCGGCTGTCTCCTTCTGTTTTAGAGAGCCTTTATCACGAAATAGGTTACGTCGTCCGTAGCGCCTCGTCCGTCTGTCCAGTCGATTACCACGTTTTGCACGGCGGAAATTAGCTGGCGGGCACCAAGTTGGCGATTCGCCTTGACCGCCGCTCCAAGCCGTTCCCGACCAAATTCTTCACCCTTCGGATTCTGCGCTTCGGTAACTCCATCGGTATAAAGTACGAGGATCTCGCCTGGCTCGGTGGTCAGATAATATTCGTGATAACGAGTATCTCTAAACATTCCGAGTGGCTGGCTGCCATGCTCGAGGAATCGTGACTCTCCGTTCTTATCAAGCAAAAGCGGCGGGTTATGTCCGGCGTTTGTATATGCCAGAGTCTTATTGGTGACATCCAGAATGCCGTAGAAAGCAGTAACAAACTGGTTTCGCTCGATGGATTCCCAGAGCAAATAGTTCACTTTGGCCATTGAGATATGTGGAGAATAGCCGATGTGTGTGGCAGCGCGCAGACTCGCGCGCAGGAAGGCCATCAGCAAAGCTGCGGGCACGCCTTTGCCGGAGACGTCGGCGATCACCAGTCCGATTTGGTCGTCATAGATTCTTACCCAATCGTAGTAGTCTCCCGAAACTTCCTCAGTCGGAAAGTTGTACGCACTGATGTCGTATCCCTCCAACTGCGGATCTTTTGCGGGCAGCAATTCCAACTGAACCTGGCGTGCTACTTCGAGCTGGCCCTCCAGACGCTTCTTCTCAATCAACTGCTCATGAAGCATAACCTTTTCAATTATGATGGCGACTTGCGAGGCAAGCAGCATCAGGATCTGCAGGTCGTCTTCCGAGTAAGCATTGAGTTCGTCGCTCTCAATATCAAAAACGCCGATTACTTCGGTGTTAGAGATGATTGGCGCTACCAGCTCCGATCGGGTTTCCTCGCGCGCGTTGATGTAAAGTGGTTCCTTGCGAACATCAGGAGAATAAATGGGCTGGGCACTCAGTGCGACGTGCCCGAGAAGACCTTCCCCTTGTTTCAAGTGCAAATTCGTCAGTTCGGCTATGTCGTAACCCCGGACGGCTTCCGCCTTAAAGACGCATGGCTCTTCGCCTTCAACCACCTCATCCAAACACTCCACTATGAAGATTCCCGCCGCGTCGTAAGGAATAAGAGAGTCAAGCGTGTCCATCACCAGATTGAGCACTTCCTGAAGGTCTAGTGAACGGCTGATTTTCTTCGTGATGTCAAGCAACATACGCAACTTGTCTGTGGTTGTCAGACCAGTCGAATGCAGCTCTTTTACCTGTTCACTCATAACCATCAGCTTCTCGTTATTTGCTCAGCTTGAAAGTACGCAAAAACATAAAGCAGTATAAGGGTTCATTGGCCGGAGCATGAAACCGAAGTGTGACCTGTAGGTAACTAGTCGATTTCGGAACTGAGATGAGCTGCCCGGTATATTCGCCACAAGCGGGTAACCTTTAGGCGATACTCGACCAACTCGCGGCTTACCTGGAAATGTATGGCGATTTTGTCTGATGTTTGACCTTCGAGCACAAACTTCCGCAAAGCGGAAAAGGGAACAAGTGCGGCAGCCCCGGTAGCGTACGCCGCTTCTTCGTCCACTTTTCGGTAGTCTCGCGAGACGGAGCGACCACGATCATCTTGCGCGACTATTTTCAAGCGATTTGGCTGGTGGCCCAGAAAGACGTGGGAAATCTCTTCCATTAGTGTCGCATTTGTTCGCTTTCGGCCGTGATTAGGATTGAGGATTACGATTCTTCGGCCGTCAGGCAGCGGCTGAGAACAGGCGCCACCGGACCAGGCTTCTGATGCTGCGCCTAAAAGATGTTCTCGAGTTTCTTGGCTAAGCCCCCTGACTTCATCAAAACTAAGCACCAACAAATTCGCAAATTTTGCCAGGCGAAAAGGATTTAACGGAGCGCTGGGTCGTACACCCGCAAAGTCACGAAATCCCAGGGCACTTAGCTCATAGTGCCGCCACTTCTCACCTGGCGGTAACTGATGATCGACCATACTTTGATTATAACGTCTAATGAAAGCGAGGCTCAGCGGCGTTTACGCACGGACTTACTCTGGTCTGAACGACTAAACTGTGAGTAGGCCACACGAAACAATTCCGAAAGCGCGTCGGCAGTTTCAGCAGTGAGATTGCGGTCGGCTCTTAGATGCGCTTCGACGATTTCTGGCGTCGACTCGTGCGGGAAATAGACAACTGCCTTGCCCTCGTCGTGGTCGTCACGGCGACTGCCGAGGATTCTTTCCAACGGAACGTCCAACCAGGTGGTCAATCGCGCAATGTTGTCTGCGTCGGGTTTGCCAGTTCCGTTTTCTATTCGCGACAACGTGGATGCTGAAACATCAGTTTGATCTGCCACGTCCCGCAAACTAAGCTCCAGCTCTTCCCGGCGACGGCGAATAGCCCGGCCCAGTTCCTGAGTATTGATTAAGGATTTTCCAGTTCTTGACATAGAAGTTTTTCCAGCTCAACGAAAACCATATCACAACCAGGTTTTAGAGGCAAGATTCTGTTTTATGGCTGAAACACAGGGGTAGGACAGGCGTTCTTGCCCGTCCTTAATTGCTGATAAGTGAGATGAAAGAGAGGCGGGACGGACAAGAATGTCTGTCCTGCTAATCTTATGGTTGGATCTGGTGTTTGCTAGCCGTCATTGCGAGGTCGCGAGCGCGTGGCAAAACATCGATGGCTTTTGTTAACTGTTCGTCACCGGTGGTAATTAACACTCGCTCGGCCGTGACGCGGCCGTAAGCGGCGGTAACAATATTGAACCGTAGCTGAAGTTCGATGAAGGAGCGGTTTCGATCGATCACCGGTGCCAGGCTCTTAAAGTTGGCGTCCTTGCTAACAAACTCCTTAAAGTCTCCGAAGATCTGATTGGATACGGCGAAGTCATTGGCCTGGAACTCGTGCTCAAAGTCGATCCCACCCGGCACTCGGTAGGCCTGAAATGCTGATACCCTGCCATTCACGAGTTCGCGGGCAAAGGCAAATATTGGACTCAACAAACGTTGTTGCGCTCCAGTGAATGTCCTCGCGGTCACGGGCTCGTCTGGAGTAATACCGCCACCGCCATAAACCGGCCGTCCGGTATCAGTCTTCTTCTCCGGACCAGCGGGCTGTGTAACACCTGGTTTTTCGTCGAAGCGTTTCGATCCGCCGTGGGTGTAGTAATCGTAAAAACTGGTGTCAGAGTAATCGCGTTGAATCAGCCTTCCTGACGGCGTGTAATACTTGGCTGAGGTCAGTGTCAGACCGCCGCCATAATCGAGCGGAATAATGCTTTGCACCAAACCCTTGCCAAAACTGGTCTCTCCAACGATCAGGGCGCGATCGTGATCCTGCATTGCGCCGGCGACTATTTCCGAAGCTGAGGCGGTGTTCTTATTAATAAGAATAACAAGCGGGATTTGATCGGCCGACTTATTAGCCGACCTGTAGGTGTTATCGCGCAGGCCGTTGCGGCCCTTCTGGGTAAGTATTAGGGCGCCGCTCGGCAGAAACAGTTCAGCTACATGAATGGCCTGGTCTAAAAAGCCGCCGGGATTATTTCGCAGATCCAGCACCAACGAACTCGCGCCTTTCGCGTGCAACATTTCGAGAGCACCCTGCAGTTCGTCGGCCGTGGAGTAGTTGAAACCCCGGGTCATGTCGACATAACCAACGCCTGGTTTGAGCATATAGGCGTCGGGAACTGACGGCTGCGGCACTGCGTCGCGCGTTATCTCGACAATCTGCACGCGATTGTCAGCAGCTCGCTCAACCGTGATCTTTACAACCGATCCACGCGGGCCGCGGATCTTGTCGCGAACATCTGCTGACATCTTGCCTGTCATGGATACGCCATCGACAGCCAGGATGCGATCGCCAAAGCGCAGTCCAGCTCGCGAAGCGGGTGCGTTTTGGAAAGTCGCCGTAATAAACGTATCGAGCTTATCGCCGACTAAGTAATTCTGAATCGATGCGCCAATCCCGAAGTACTCAGAACGCTGATCCGTTTTGAGTTCCTCATACTCGTCTTTGTCGTAATAGTTTGAGTGAGGATCCAACGAACGCAGCATGCCAATGATTGAAGACTTGAACACCGAGTTGTAGTCCAGGCTTTGGCCCTCCACGTAGTTTTCGTGGATCACTCGCAAGGCCTCGTCGAAATCTTTCTCAATCAGGGGAATGGCCGTGGGGCTCGTGTGCGGAGTGGGGCGCCTTGTCGGGCCTGAACCGGCCGAAGATTTCCCGCCGGAGGTGCTTCCTACAGGGGACTGCGATTGTTGCCGGCGTTGCGCAAAAACGAACCCTTGAAGGCCAAGGGTCAGGAGGAGAAGTGTGGCGATTACGGTTCCAGTCGCGGGCGAGAATCTCTTTTTCACTGATAAAGCCTCTTTGAATTAATAAAAATTAGATGCCTTCAACAATACATGCCGGGGCGGAAATCGACGGTCGTCAGCTGCGGCGGCTGAAATATTAACGAATGAACCTCCGACCGGGCAAGGTGGCCAGTTCTTGCCTCGTAAATTGTCCTCGTCAGCCGCTTCTTGTCGGGAACATTCGATGCCAATTTCTTTCCAAACGTGCGCTGGTCTTTGGCCCGCATGATGCTTGGCTTGACGCCCCTTCTCAGGCGTCCGTAGAATGAACTTAACAGAGATCAAAAACGTACTTAGAGGCGAGTTTTTATCAATCTCTGTCATTTAAGGAGTTTTCTGAATTATGAGCAATCCCTATCAAAGTAATTCCTATCAAAAGGAAGAACAGAAATCGCCGGAAACTGTTGACGACTTAATGCTTAGAGACGACGAAACGGATGGCGATTCCCAAGATAGAAACAGAACCGCCTCGTCAGTTCGCGATATTGCCTCCCGCATCCCGGAATCGCTGAGTGCGATTGGACGCGACATCAGTCGCACGATTGAACGCGCAATGTCGGCCAAGGATGATTACGTTGTAGCAGTCAAGATTTCCCCCGAAGCTCAGGAAAAAGTTGATCAGCTCGTCCAGGCCGGAATATTCCGCAATCGCGCCGAAGCAGCGGGTTTTCTGGTGGAAGAAGGAATAAAGACCCAGACGGCGCTGTTTGATCGGGTGCAGCAGAAACTTGCCGAGATTGAAAGATTGCGCGCCGAGTTGCGCGGTATGGTCAACGAGAAAACGGCCTGAGCTGCGGTCAGTTCCCCCATGTTACCTCAAATCTGAGAGTGCCTTTCCCATGCGGGGGAGGCACGTTTCAATATTGGAACGAATCGAGATAAAAGTGGCCGAAAGATTCAAGCTCTCACCTACACCCATTAAACAATTCAGTCTTGCCAACGGTCTTCGCGTGATCCTCTGCGAAGACCATGCTGTTCCTGTTGTCTCCGTAGCTCTTTATTACGATGTCGGCTCTCGTAATGAAAAACCCGGACGGACCGGCTTCGCCCATCTTTTCGAGCACATGATGTTTCAAGGCTCCGAAAACGTCCCCAAAGCCGCGCACTTCCAATACATTTTCAATGCCGGCGGCACGATGAACGGCACGACTTCAACAGAGCGCACCAATTACTATGAAACTCTGCCGGCAAGCCATCTGCCGCTTGCGCTCTGGCTAGAGAGTGACCGCATGCGTTCGCTGAAAGTTACTCAGGAAAACTTGGATAACCAGCGCAACGCCGTACAGGAAGAGAAACGGCTGCGTTATGACAATCAACCTTACGTCAATGCTTTTCTCAGAATCAACGAGTTGATTTTCAAAAATCCCGCTAATGCGCACTCGACCATTGGCTCGATGGAGGATCTCGACGCTGCGACGATCCGGGACGTTCAGGAGTTTTTCCGAATTTACTATGCGCCAAACAATGCAGTGCTGACGATTGTGGGCGATTTTGAGGAAGCTGAGGCCAGGGCGCTGGTACAAAAGTATTTTGAGGCCATTCCCAGCCAGCCTTCGCCTCCTCCGGTGGACACCAGCGAACCTGAAGACGTAGCCCAGACTCAGGAGATTTACCACGACAAACTTGCGCCCGCGCCAGCCTTCGTTCTCGGCTGGAAGATTCCCCCTCGCAGAACGACGGATTTCTATGCAATTTCCCTGGCCGCCGATCTTCTCTTCGAAGGCGATAGTTCTCGTCTTTATCAAAAGCTGGTTAAGGGAGACGAATCAGTCGTTTCAATTCAAGGCGGCATCGATGAAAGACGTGGTCCATCGGCGTGCTACATCTTTGCGTTGCCCAAGCCCGACGAAGAAGTCGCTGCGATTCGCGATCAAATTGTTGGCGAGATTCGCGCGCTGAGAACGTCTGGTCCATCCGCTGCGGAAATGGAGAAACTGCGAAACTCACTCTCAAACGACGTGGTTCGCGGCCGGCAATCGACCATGTATCGCGCGCAACGTTTGGCCGAATATGCGCTTTACGATGGTGACCCCACGCTTTTCGACTCCGAGCTGGAGCAGTATTTGGCGATTACTCCGGAGCAAATTCGTAGTTCGGTCGAACGCTATCTCGATGTAGATAATCGGGTCGTACTCGATATTGTTCCGGCCGCGATGTCCGAGGAGGCAGGCGAAGGCAAGATTGCAGCCGCGCCGCAAGAGCCAGGCGAACCACAACAACCCGCTGCGCCGCCGCCGCAGGTGCCGTCCGCACCTCCGACTAAACCGAGCGCAGATACTGCCGCAGTGCTTGGCAGCGCGATTAGCGGACAGTTAGAACAGCCACAGCAGCCGGCTGACTCGCCAAAACAAACTGAATCAGGCTCAGGCCCTTTGCACACGTAAACAAATGAACCCACAACCGGACTTTCTAAGAGAACCACCACCGCCGCTTCCCCCCCGTTCGATAAAGCTTCCGACCCCATACGAAACAACTCTGTCGAATGGACTCGTCGTGGTCGTGGTTGAGGACCAGAGGTTGCCCCTCGTCAGTTATCGTCTGGCGCTGCGTACTGGAGATGCCCATGATCCGCCCGAGCTTCCGGGGCTCATGGATATGTTGACCGGCCTTTTGACAGAAGGAACTCAATCGAGGACCAGCCGCGAGATTGCGGACGAGGTGGCGCGTTTGGGTGCCACGCTTCAGTCGGGCGCGAATTCCGATTACACGACGGTGGCTGCGTCGTCGCTATCGATGTTCAGCGAAAACATTCTTGAGCTGATGGCCGATGTGGCGCTAAGACCGGTCTTTCCTGAAAACGAGGTCGAGCTCACCAAGCAGAATACGAAGGAAAGCCTGAAACAACAGCGGGCTCAACCGTCCTTCCTGGCGAGCGAGATGGTCGCCCGAGTAATGTTTGGAAAACATCCCTATTCCATCACCGCGCCGACTCCCGAATCCATCGATGCTACCACCCGCGAGCGACTCATCGAGTTTCATCGCTCAATGTTTATTGCAAATAACGCCGTGCTGGTGGTGGCCGGCGACGTTAATCAGGATTCAATTTTGCAGCAGGTTGAGGATCTGTTTGGCAAGTGGGAACTCGGTATCGTCCCCGACGAGAACTTTCCTCCACCGCCGCCGAGAACTGGTCGTTCCGCCTACATCGTTGATAGACCGGGCTCAGCGCAATCAAATATCGTCATCTCTAACCTGGGAATCACGCGCACCAGTCCGGACTATTTTCCGATGCTCGTGATGCACACGGTGCTGGGCGCGAATGCTTCATCCCGGCTTTTCATGAATCTGCGCGAGGAGAAAGGCTACACCTACGGCGCTTACTCGAGCCTCGATGCGCGGCGAACAGCAGGAACGTTTCGCGCCACTGCGGAAGTCAGAACTCCCGTCACTGGCGATTCGCTCAAGGAGTTTTTCTATGAGCTGAATCGAGTTCGCAGCGAGCCGGTTTCCGAAAAGGAGATCGCGGATGCAAAGTCGTACCTCACCGGAGTATTTCCAATTAGGTTGGAAACTCAGGAAGGCTTAATCGATCAACTTGTACAGATCAAGATGTTCGGTCTAGCGGACGATTATCTCGAAATTTACCGCAATCGAATCCAGGCCGTAACCATCGAACAGATCCAGCAAGTGGCAGCCAAATATATCAAGCCTGACAAATCGGCAATCGTCATCGTCGGTGATGGCTCACAACTCATGGACCAGATCACTCCGTACGCGGAGGACATCGAGTTTTACAATACGACCGGCAAGAAAAAGAACAAGCCTGCGGTCGCCGCGGCAGTCTCAACAGATAGTGCGAAAGCATTGGCCGGAAACTGGTCTTTGAAGATTGACACGCTCGGGCAGGCCATCCCCGCCACACTAATACTCGCTAACAGCCTGAAGGGGTTATCCGGAAGAGTGGAATCTGAAATGGGAAACGGCGAGTTACTGTCCATTACTTTCGACGGCGAGTCGTTCGCCGGAATGATTTCATTTGACGTTGGCGGTAACGCAATGGAAGCTCAAATTGCGGGTGAGGTGAACGATGAACAAATGGAAGGGACAATAAGTTTACAAAACGCCCCGGCACTGTCTTTCACGGGCAGCAAAGACTCAGGAACTGAATAGCCGCAGTCAGATTACGCTGATTCAGGCGCGCCGCATGAATCTGCGGCGGTCAAATCACAAAAAAGCGCCCGGCATTATCAACATGCCGGGCGTAATCACAGGAGGATCCGAGGTCATGGTGGCCATTATTGCTTTACGACCATCCTATAACCTCGCTACTGAGATGACTTGTTGTTCCTGCAGGTTGCCATTTCCGCCTACTCGATCGCCGGTTGATCGTTGATCACGCAGGTGCGGCTCAAAGCTCGTAGCGAAGCAACATTCCATCGCCGCCCACCGCCCAGCCAAGCTTCTTAACGAAATACAGTCCGTAAAGATTCTGCTTCGTGCCTGATTCCTGTTCGATCCAGGTTACGCCCGCGTCGTCGGTGCGTAAGACTGTACCTCCACGTCCAACAGCCCAACCTCTGTCATCGTCGACAAACTGAACATTCAATAGCGTCGAGCGGACTTTTACTGCTACCGGGATCCACGTTGCGCCGCCGTTTGCAGTTCGCAAAATCGTGCCGCGTTCGCCCACAGCCAGGCCCTTCTTTTCGCTGCGAAAATCAATGTGGTAAATCGTTGCCGTGGTTCCCGCCTCTTGCCTGGTCCACGTTTGGCCGCCGTCGACAGTAGCGAGAATCGTCCCTGCTGTTCCGGCTATCCAGCCGCGCTTATCATTCGCAAAATCAATATGAATTAACTCCAAACGGCTTGGCGCACGTTGCCGCTGCCAGGTCTCACCGCCGTTTTCGGTATTGAGCAGAATGCTGTCAATGACGTGATCGCGCCTGCTAACAGAGCCTACAACCCAGCCCTTCTTCTTGCTCGAGAAACGAACGCTGTAGAGTTCCACATCAGCGCCCTCAAACTCTTTCGGCAGAAAACGGCGCACCTCGGTCCAACGTGTGCCATTGTCGCGAGTTGCGAAGATGGCGTTTCCGGCAATCAGAAATCCGGCTTCCTTGTCGCGAAAGTAGATGTCGTTGATCGCGTCGGTTGTCGCCACGATTTGTTGCACCCAACTGTGTCCACCGTCATCAGTGCGGCTGAGAAAACCGTTATCACCACCCACCCAACCCCGTTTACTATCGAGAAAGAAAACGGTATTCAGGTCCTGTTTCGGTGGAGCGATGCGCGCGGCGGTCCATCCCTGCTGGCTCCTGGTGGGCAACGCTACAAAAACCAGGAAAAGCACAGCAATGATTAATCTCCCCTTGAGCGTCTTTAAAGATGTCATTCGTATAAATGCTCCTGCGTCATTTGAACCGACCCCGCGCTGCGGGCACGGCGGCTTACTTCGGCCAAACATGATTAGCTTTAGTTTGTTTAGAATTTGTACCCTAAATTTGTACAGCAAGACAAGACTAAGCGGAGATTGAATTAATGTGGGGACATAAGTATTGACTTTTTTTACCGGGACCGCGGCGTCTCGCCCGCTTTGTAATTCAAGCGCATACTCCTTATGGATCACTG
>JALYSR010000288.1 GCA_030854715.1 Acidobacteriota bacterium | reverse complement strand
CGGACCTGGGGGTTCGGATAGCTGACGTCGCCCAGGCCTTGAATACTCTGGTGGCCGGCCAAAAAGTTTCCACGTTTAATGCGGGCACTGATCAATACAACGTGCGCGTACGCGCGATTGGCCAATTCCGCGCGAGCGTCGAAGGTCTAAAACAGATGATTGTTTCTTCGTCAAAGATCGGCTGGGTAAGCCTCGACAATCTCGTGCGCATTGAGGAAGGCACTGGACCCTCGGCAATCGACCGGCTCAACCGGCAGCGCCAGGTGATGTTGCTGGCTAACGTTAAGCCGGGCGGTTCGCAGGCGGCGGTAATTCAAAAGATGGGCCAGTTTGCCAAGGAAGTGAATATGGAGCCCGCTTATCATACCGGCTTAGCCGGACGGTCAAAAGAGCTTGGTCGCGCCGGTTATTACTTCATGCTCGCCTTCGTGCTCTCGTTTGTTTTCATGTACATGGTATTGGCGGCACAATTTGAATCCTTTATTCACCCGATCACGATTTTGCTGACGCTGCCGTTGGCCATCCCCTTCGGTATCCTGGCATTACTAATTACCGGCCAAACTGTAAACATTTTCTCCGGCCTGGGATTGCTGCTTCTCTTCGGCGTCGTTAAGAAGAACGCGATTCTTCAGATCGACCACACGAACCAGTTGCGCGCGCGTGGCATGGAACGCTTAGAAGCCATCATTCGCGCAAACCGCGATCGTCTACGTCCAATTCTAATGACTACGATCGCGCTGGTCGCCGGCATGTTGCCGTTAACAATTTCGAGTGGGCCGGGATCGGGCACGAATAGATCGATTGGTGTGCTTGTAGTGGGTGGACAGTCGCTCTGTTTGATGCTGACGCTGCTGGCAGTTCCTGTCTTCTATTCACTCTTCGACGATCTGGGCAGAAGCAGAGTTTGGGGATTGATTGGCGCGCGCGCGACTGGAGCTTTCGGTTGGGTGCGACGCAAGACGGCAAATGCGACCGCATCGTTATTTAGTTTGGTTTCGAGGCACTAACGGCCCAGGTTGAATTTTAAACGTGATGAAACATCAACAAATCAAATCGCAAAGGACGCTAAGAACGCAAAGACTTTCTTCTTTGCGGCGCTTTGCGATTTTCTTTGGGACCTTTGCGGTTATTTTCTTTTCCTTTGGCAGCTCTTTTTCAGCCCTGGCTCAGGAGCCAACTCCAACACCTTCTCCCTCGCCCACACTCCAGGAATTACAAGTGCCGTCGATCGCACCTGACTTCTATCCGGCGCAGAAGCCTTTGCCCGAACTTGGTCGCGTCGGCGTGGACATGGACCGGCAGAAACCACTTTCGATTCGCGAAGCTTTGGCGATGGCCCTCGAAAACAACAAGGACATCGA
Source organism: Acidobacteriota bacterium (assembly GCA_030854715.1). Taxonomy (GTDB): domain Bacteria; phylum Acidobacteriota; class Blastocatellia; order Pyrinomonadales; family Pyrinomonadaceae; genus PSRF01. The sequence goes on along the minus strand of JALYSR010000288.1, from coordinate 18,778 downwards.
GGTTGCGCGGCAAAACGTGAAGATTGCCGAGTTTGATCTGAGGGGCGCGCGTGGTGCTTATGACCCGCGTCTCAGCACATCTTCTTACTACGAACGCATTAAGAATCCGATTTCGAGTTTTCTCAGCGGCGGATCGAATGGCACTACCACTTCGAGCGACTACACGGGCACTGCCCGACTCGAAGGACAATCACCGAAGTTTGGCGGAAACTATCGCCTGGATTTCTCATCCATCCGCCAGACCACCAACAATCAGTTTGTGCCTTTGAGCCCACAATATCCGACGGCCTTGACGCTTAACTATACCCAGCCGTTGCTTCGAGGGCTGCGCTTCGATAACAGTCGCCGTCAGATTGAGATCGCGAAAAAGAATTTATCACTGACCGATGCGCAGTTTCGCCAGCGAGCCATCGAAACAATCACCAGCGTGCAGCGCGCCTACTGGGACCTGGTGTTTGCGCTCAGGAATCTACAGGTGCAAAAAGATGCCGTGCGCGATGCGCGCCTTCAGCTCGAACACAACAAGCGGCTGGTTACCGAAGGCGCGTTGGCGCCGATCGATGTTGTCGCAGCGGAGGCCCAGGTAGCCGGGTTCGAACAGAGCCTGTTCAGTTCGCTGGAAGAAGTGTCGCGGTCTGAAAACAATCTGAAGAACCTGATTGCGGTGAACCGGCAGGCTGAGCTTTGGACTCTTTCGATTATTCCTACCGATTCCGTGGATCTCGCTCCCCCGGAAATTTCGTTGCCCGACGCCCTTAAAGCGGCCCTGGAAAACCGGCCGGAGTTGCAGCAATCAAATGTTGTACGCGAGATAAATCAAATCGATCAGAAGTATTTTCGCGAACAGACCAAGCCGGCGATCGACCTGGTGGGAAGTTACGGCATGGTCGGTTTGGCAGGCGCGCAAAGTAGATCGGGAAATCCCTTCGTTAGCGCGTCAAGTCAGGAGTTGCGGGATAGAGTCGACCAGCTTCTGGAGCGGGCCCAACTACCCCTATTGACACCGCAGCTACCACAAGCGCTGTCGCCTTTTTTACTCGGCGGCTACGACCAGTCGCTGCAAAACCTTTTGAGCAATCGATTCAACAATTTTCGCGTCGGCGTGCAGATCAACCTGCCACTGCGAAACCGCACCGCGGAGGCACAGTTGGGACGTTCGCTGGTTGAAGGCCAGCGCATTGCGACTCAGCGTGAACAGCTTGAGCAGTCGATTCAGGTCGACGTAAGGAACGCACTTCAGGCGGTGCGCAGCGCAGAAGCGCGGCTGCGCGCGGGAGTATCGGCGCGGCAGGCTGCTCAGCAACAGTATCAAAGCGAACAAAGAAAACTCGACGCCGGACAATCCACGGTATTCCTGGTGCTGGAACGCCAGACGGCTTTAGCGACCGCGCGCGGAAATGAGCTGCGGGCGCAAACTGATCTCAACAAGGCAATCGCTGAACTGCAGCGAGCGACCGGCAATTCATTGACTACCAACAACATTGTCGTTCGTGTTCGCTGATTCATGTAACGCAAACTCCTGGTTTGCGATCCAGCTGGTAAAATCCTGACAAAATGCCCTCGCAACTAACAGTTTGCGTTACCTGGAGACATTCTTCATGGATGAAAAGCAATTTCTTGAAACCTGGGAGATTCATAATCGCATCAATTTATATCTGCTCGATTCGGTAGAACGTGCCGCGCTGAGAAGCCTTTCAGCTTCGAAGGGGCGAACGGTGGGCGAGCAGTTTGCGCACATTCATAACGTACGGTTGATGTGGTTGAAAGCCGCGGCGCCTGATCTGTTAACAGGTGTATCCAAAATCGAAAAGGAGCAGGCTCTCGATAAGAAGAACCTACAAAAAGCCCTTGCGGATTCAGGAGAAGCAATCAAAACGCTTCTGGGCAAATCTGTGCGTGAAGGCGGCAAGGTTAAGGGCTTCAAGCCTCATGTCACTGCCTTCCTGGGTTATCTCATCTCGCATGAGTCTCATCACCGAGGCCAGATAATCCTATCGCTAAAACAGGCGGGCAAAGGTTCGGATAAAAAGATTCTTTACGGAATTTGGGAATGGGGCGTGAGGTAATAGAAATTGGGATCGCTAGCCTAGCTTATCCCACAGCACAAAACCTCCGTAGCAAGCAACCAGGATTAGAACAGTCGCAATGATGTACCACGGAAGTAATTTCGTCTTGCATGCTGGACAGCGGGTCCTGGCCCAAGACGCCCTTCTGCCGCAGAATGTACATCTCATCTCGTCATTTCCAAATCGTTTCTGAAGTAGACCGATAGTTTGAAACACCTTTCCTGGCCGCGGAAATATAACACATCACGGAATACCCGTGTGGTTTTCAAGTAGGCTAAAGGGGAAGGGTTTTCATGCCCAGCACCGCCCATAAGGGCCAACGATCCGACAACCCAATCTCCCGATCGATGCCGTAACTGTTCTCACCAAGGTTACGCAGCCACATCCACTCCAGTTTTAAATCTATAGAAACAAAGAAAGCGCGCCGGTAAAATGTTCGTTATCCACTTGACCAAAAGTGCGCCATTAGTTAAACCTCAACACGTATGAGTGATACCCCAATCGACCTGGATGTGTTGGCGGTGTTTTCGCATCCCGACGATGCGGAACTGTCGGTCTCGGGCACCTTGCTCAGATTGAAGTCGCTGGGCTATCGCACGGCTGTGCTGGACATGACTCGCGGTGAGATGGGTACGCGCGGCACGCCTGAAACGCGTGCTGAGGAATCGGTTGAAGCGGCACGCATCATGAAACTGGATCTGCGCCTTAATCTTGGACAACCCGACGGACATATCTGGCTGACTGAGGAATCGCGCACCGCAGTCGTTCGAATACTGCGTTCGCATAAGCCGAAGATCGTGCTCACTCCGCACTGGGACGACCCGCATCCCGATCATGCCAACACCTGCCGGATCGTGCGCGAGGCAGCTCGACTCGCGACCATGGCGCGATACGACGAAGAAGGGAAGCAGCAACCCGTACGAATGCCGGCAATCATGCATTCGGTTTTTTCTCGTCACGTGGTGCCCTCCTTCATTGTCGATGTATCTGACTTTGTAGATGAGAAGATGGCAGCAATCAAAGCGCATGCGTCGCAGTTCTATCGCGCGGAATCAAAAGAGCCGGCAACGCGGATCAGCGAAGCGGGCTTCCTTGATCAAATCGAATTCCGCATGCGCTATTTTGGTTCACTGATAGGCGTTGCCGCAGGCGAACCCTTCTACGTTCGTGAGGCTTTGAATGTAGACGACCCGGTGGCGTTACTTACCAGGCCTATGAACATCTACTCGTAAAAAGAGTTCCTCTTTGATGGCTCCGGCCACCGCAGTGAGGCCAAGAGCAAGACGTGAGTTAGGTTTAAATCGAGACTGGCCAGATGCCAGCGGCGATTTCATAGTTACCCTCACCTTGTTTTTTCTCGTTCCTGACGGAAGGAGCAATCCATGAAACGAACGACCAGTGTGTTAATGGTGATCCTTGTGGCCGTGATTTTCTCTTCTGTCGTGCAAATGAAAAGCCAGGTGCCTCAGTTGCGGCGAATCGATCTCAGCGGAACATGGGAAAACGATAAAGGCGAGCAGATTATCATGACTCAAGCTCCATACAGCGTAAGCGGCAGTTTTGCCAACGGAGGCGGAGACTGCCCGCTCCCAGGCCCAAACCGTAAGCGACCCCTTTATCTTAAGGCGTTTATTCTAACCCGCGATGTCTATGAGGATTCGAAATTTGAAGGTGATATGGGCGGTTGCACATCAAAGGAGGTTCTGATACAGGATTGTCATCTCGACGTTGCTTACACTGTTAGATTCACCGCCGACAGAGTTACCGTAAACAGCATCAGCGGTAAATATATCCCGGACTACATTAATTACGATGAACGTGACGGGCATTACGAAAACTGCCAGGTCAAGCGAGGCGGAGGCACTCCACAAAACTTTGAATATTATGGCTTATGATGAGACAAAAAAGTGTTTGGCCAGGATGTTTGCGGACAGTTGCGCTCCGGAAGCTTTTACCAAGGCTCTGACAGCAGTGGACCAGGCCCACCAGCAAGGCTACCCGACAGGAGAAAGTTGTGATCAGGCATGTAATGCGCTCGGGGAGTGGTACGACAAGTCATCTTGCAAGGAAGGCCTGCCAAAGACGACCGTCATTGCTAAATGCAAGCTAGCGTGCCTGGCACCTGAATGGGGCCAGTGACGGAAAGCAACAGGAACGGCCCCCGACATTGGTCCACCCGCGAGTAAAGTTTCGGCTTCAAGCCGATCTTCCGGGAACTGCGCTAAGCGGAATCAAGAGTCAGGTGGATGTTTCGCAACACACATCGCACTCTGTGACCGTCCCGGTAGGAACCCGGCTCTCTCGATCTTCAATTCCCCTTATCGCTGAGCAACGCTCGGGCTACGGCAATCAGGGCCGTGGCGCGCGGAGCTTCACGTTCAAAGCTGCGCGCAATTTGGATGGCCTGAGTGGCGTTATCCTTCGACAAAGAACTAAAGATCCCATTTAGGTTGAATTCATCAACGGTGCTGGTGCGCATGGAGGCCATGTTTTTCGTTTGCAGCCGCATCATCAGCCGGCCGTCATCGCCGTTGAATCCCTCCACGGAGTTGGACGCCTTGGTAACTTCGAGCATCATTTCCCAGGCACGTGCTCGATCAAGCGGCATGAGAGCGTTGGCGACTGCGACAAGTGCACGCGGCCGGTCAGGATCGGAACCATCAATGCGACGCGCTTCGGCCGCGGCTTCTCCGACAATTTCCAAAGCCTTCTCGCGATCCGCTGGTGGCATTTGCCCGGCAGCTTCCGTTAGCACCCACACTCTTTGAATGTGCGTTAGTTCGCCGTTGCGAGCTATGTTGAGAGTTTTCTCAGTATCCTTTTTCTCCACGACTTGCATTGCCAGGGTCATATCCACGTAGGGCTTGACTTGTTTACGCAGCTCACTGTCTTCAATTTTGTCAGTGAAATCGCGCGCGCGCATGTCGCCCTTCTCCGCCGTTCTCGCCGCGAGTTGTAGATAAATTGCGTCGCGCTCCGCGGAAGTCTTGGCGCGATCAATGCGATCGAGCAGCGCCTTTTCCATATCCTCAGCATTTCGCTTGGGACTGGCCGTACCCTGCAGTTGCCCTACCCCTTCGTCAGACTCAGCATCTTCGTGCTCACCCGCATCCGTACCCTGCCTGAGGGAGGCAAGCTCGCCACGCAGTTGTTCTACTACTTCTTTGGGAGCGTACTGTTCAAACACCGGCAGCAGTCGTTTGACGACGAGATACTTCCCCAGAATGCCAGAGCTGCTGCGGTCCTGCTCGCGGGAAGGCGAAGGGCGCAACAAAATCTGGGCGGCTGTGCGAAAGAAAGCGCTCCGCAGCTCCGGCGTAACATCCGGCGGTGGAGTGCGCTGGTTCATTCGCGAAGACTGCTGGCCGCCATCGCGCAGAAAGGTGACGAAAAGATGCGGAGTGAATAAGTAAGAGGAAAGTAGCGATACCGTGTTTGCATCTGACTGCAAATCAGTCTGAGCAATTCGCAATAGCCTCGCATAACGCTGATCGGCCCCGGCAGGATTCTTTTCCCGCAGCAGCGAAAGAAAGTCGAGACCATCCACAGTCACTGTAACTAAACCGGGATCAGCAAACTGAAGCGCCCGCCCGACGTCGGTATCGAGCAATTGATTGGCGAGACGCAGCCGTTGTTTGAGTGATGCGGGAGTGTCAAAGGGATCTGTTCGGGTGGGAGAGGTGGCTTCGGCAGCTTCCTGTTTACGAGCCTCCTTCATTTTGTCCAATAGCTCTTCGCCCAGCGCGCGATCGCGTTTGGCGGCGAGCCGCAAAACTTCTGAACGCAAATCCGGCGGCCTGGCCATAGCGAAAGCGCCGTTGTCGGCTTCCTGGCGCTTCCGGTCTTCTTCGATGCGTCGCATCGCTTCCTCGTCCGCAACCCCAGCCGCATCCCACGCCCTCCTGAATAGCGCGCGGCCCTGCTCCGGATCAGCTTCCCAAAAGGCATCTGCAATCCGAGAAAGCGTGCGCGCGCGCAGTGTTTGATCGGGATAGCTGCGGGCATCGTTAGCTAGGGAAACAAGGATTGAGAGCGCCAATGCTCGCTGTTGTTCAATCCTGGCCTTGGACGCGGCGGAATTCGCTTTGCGTTTTGCCGTAGCTTTGGCTGGACTGGCGGCAGGCCTTGGTGGCGACGTTGTTTTATCCGAAGTGTCCTGGGCCGCTACAGCCGGCATCAGCGAAAGAAGAATGGAAAACAGAAGGAAACGCGCGGCGCGATGGGCCATAGTATTCTCCTGAGGGACGGGGTAGATGAACTTGACCGAGGGATTAAACGTGCCAGGCAGGGTTCAGTTCCAGAAAAAGCGAAAGAAGTTAATGAGTTCAATCTTCAGATTGTCTTCGTAGCCGGGGTAGCACACTAAGCTTAAATTCCGAACTTCAGACCGCAACAACTTCCAGTTCGGGATCAATCTCTTGTTTCAGCATGCCTTCGATGGCCATCAAGGTGCCCGTTAGCGAGCTGGGGCAACTGCCGCAGGCTCCCTGATAACGAATGCTCAAGGTGTGATCCTTAAGACCCAAAACTTCAAGATAACCACCATCGCCCATCAGCGCAGGACGTACTTTTTCATCCAGAATATCGTTGATCTTCAACAATCTCGGATCGTCGCTGGTGGCCGCTGCGATCGCACCGCCTACAGCCGCTGCGGCCGCCGCCGGCGAATTAACAGCTTCGGCTGCGCGAATTGGCACCGCGAGCACGGGAAGCAGATCGTCCCAGTCGCCTTCGTCGTCCTTTTCGACGGTGATCATCTTGTCCATGTAGAACACCGACACGACGTGCTCAATGTCAAATAACGACTTGGCAAACGCATCATTTTCTGCCTGGTCCGCCGAACTATAGGAATGGGCCGTCCCGTTGCTGACGGCTTCTCTCAGAATAAATTTAACTGCGTTTGGATTGGGAGTCTCTTCGATATCACTAATTTTGGGCATTGCTCAATCTCCGCTCTATTTCCTAACGATTATGTATAAACGTTCAATGGTTTGCTGCTGGGACCATTATAGCGAGTTTGATGATGAAGCGCAGTCTGGCGGGAGGTTTGCGCCCTAAATCAGGACTGCAAAAAAGACCGTAAAACTTAAGGGGTTGGCTCTTCAAACAGCTATTGCCAAAGCGCGGGGGCGGGAATATACTCCGTCCCCTCACTTGCCCCCCCTTTACAATTAAGGTGAGCCAAGCTGAGATGGAGGCAGGCGATTGCGAGGGTCGCTTGCCTCCGCTTTTTTTGGGCTAGTCAGTTGTCAGTGGCCAGTGGTCAGTTGTATTCGTTTTCTGTCCTTGCTAGTTTGAATCTTGCGATAAATACTTTTACTTACTGGTAACTGACGGACTACTGACCACTGACCATCGCACAATGAACATCGGTATCACGGTCTATCCAACCTACGGCGGCAGCGGCATTGTCGGCTCTGAGCTTGGAAAGGAGCTCGCCGAACGTGGGCACACCGTTCACTTCATCTCTTCATCACTCCCCACCAGGCTCACACAACTCAGCGAGCGAGTGCGCTTTCACGAAGTTGAGATGATGTCGTATCCCTTATTTGAGCATCAGCCTTACACTCTGGCGCTCGCCACGAAGATGGCAACGGTGGCGGAAACGGAAAACCTGGACCTGCTCCACGTTCATTACGCAATTCCTCATTCCATTAGCGCCATTCTCGCGCGTGAATCACTCAAGCCCAAGCGTTATCTTCCCGTTATCACGACGCTGCACGGAACGGATATTACACTCGTCGGCGCCGACCGTTCCTATTTGCCGATCACGCGCTACGGCATTGTTCAATCCGACGGAGTCACTGCCATTTCGCATTACCTGAAGCAGGCCACGAAAGAGATATTTCAGTTTGATGACATTGAAGTTATTCCAAACTTCGTGTGCCAGTCGGAATACGCCAGACATCCGGTTGACGAATTGCGCGCGTCTCTCTCTCCGCAGGGCGAGCCATTACTGGTCCACGTTTCCAATTTTCGGCCCGTGAAGCGTCCGGTCGATTGCGTTGAAATATTGGCACGTGTAGTGAAGAAGGGAATCAACACCCGCATGGTTATGGTTGGAGACGGCAGCGAACGCCCCAATGTCGAACACCGGGCACGCGGTCTCGGTGTGTACGACAGGTGTGTTTTCGTGGGAAAACAACCGAACATTGTTGATTACCTTTCTGCGGCAGACGTCCTTTTGCTGCCATCCGAGCAGGAATCCTTTGGCCTCGCCGCACTCGAAGCGATGGCCTGCGAAGTGCCGGTTGTCGCGTCGCGAGTGGGCGGCGTGCCGGAAGTGGTAACGGATGGCGAAACAGGATTCCTGAGCGAGGTTGGCGACGTGGAGAAAATGGCTGACGACGCAGCGCGTCTGCTAAGCAACACTGACTTGCGACGCGAAATGGGAAAACGCGCGCGCGAATCTGCCCTGGCGTGCTACCGAACAGATATTGTTATTCCGCGGTACATTGAATTTTACAAGAAGGTGATTTCAAAAGCAGGGGGGCTTGTATCTCAATAGGACCTATATGAGGTATAGGACCGATACCCCCGTTTCAATCATCATCGGCACGGCCGGCCACATAGATCACGGAAAAAGCTCACTCGTCCAGGCCCTGACAGGAAAAGATCCCGATCGGTTACCCGAAGAAAAGCGTCGCGGCATTACCATCGATCTCGGATTTGCAGATCTTGACCTGGGCGACGTGCGAGTTGGTTTTGTAGATGTACCGGGCCATGAGCGGTTTGTGAAGAACATGCTTGCCGGCGTGCATGGAATCGACGCTGTGGCACTGGTCATCGCCGCAGATGAAGGCGTCATGCCGCAAACACGAGAGCATTTCGACATTTGCCGGCTACTTGACGTGAAACGGGGTCTGGTAGTGATCACAAAGACTGACCTCGTTGAAGAGGAGTTGCTGGCGCTGGTGCGCGCTGAAGCAGAGGAGCTGGTCGCCGGATCGTTTCTGGAAGGGGCACCGACAGTTTCAGTAAGTGCCCGGAAGGGGAGTGGTCTCGAAGAATTGCGAGCAGTGCTGCGTCGGGTTGGCGAAGAGGTTCCGGAACGTTCGTCTGATTTTGTAACACGACTGCCAATCGATCGGGCCTTCACCATGAAAGGCTTCGGCGCGGTCGTGACGGGCACACTTATGTCTGGCGATATCGCCGAAGGCGACGAGCTGGAGTTGCTTCCGAGCGCCCTGCGCGTACGCGCCCGCGGCGTTCAGGTTCATGGAACCTTGGTAAAGCGAGCGCATTCTGGTCAGAGGACAGCAGTGAATCTGGCGGGTGTGGACGTGGCTGCTATCGAACGCGGAATGGTACTGGCTGCGGTTGGTAGATTTCGGCCCACGCAAATCATTGATGTCGAGCTGGCGGTTTTGGATAGCGCTCCGCGGGGGATTCGCACGCGGTCACGAGTGCGGGTTCACATCGGCTCCGCTGAAGTGCTCGCTCGTGTTGGTGTACTTAACAATCGTCGGGAAATCGCGCCGGGCGAAACCAGCTTTGCGCAGCTCCGTCTGGAAGCTCCGGTGGTTGCTTTCCATGACGAACGTTTTATTGTTCGTTCTTATTCACCGGCTGAGACTATTGCCGGCGGTTTGATTCTGGATCCACTGGCAACCAAACATCGTGGTAAAGAATTGGCCAAAACTCATGAACGACTGCGCGCGTTGATCGACAAGCCGAGAGCGTCCAGGCTGGCTACGTTTGTTGAATCCGCTGGAGACATCGGCTTACGTCTCTCGGATTTAGCGGCTCGCACGGGTTGGAATGATGAGTTGTTAATACAAGTTGCCGAGCAAGCCAAACAGGATGGAACCATCATTGAGGCTGAGGGCGCATTTATCGCGAAGGAAAACTTCGAACGGCTCTCGCGAATGGCGGTTGAAGAAGTTAAGAAGTATCACCAGCGTGAGCCGTTGTCTCGCGGCCTGGCTCGTGAGACTTTGCGAGAACGACACTTCGCTCGGGCGGCCCCGGAGATTTTTCGACTGGTGCTGACGCTGCTGGAAAAAGCTGGCGAACTGGTCTCAGAAAAAGATTTGGTCCGCGCGCGCGAGCATACCCTGGAGCTTTCGCCGGGCGACACCCAATTGCGCGAGCGAATTGCAGGCATCTATGAAAAAGCGGGACTTGAACCGCCTTCGCTTGAACAGGCGCTGACAGGGGCCGGCGTGCCCGCAAGCCAGCGCGCGCAGGGAAGGAAAGTTCTCCAACTTTTAATCGACAATGGAACTTTAGTGTGCGTTCACGGCGACATGTTTTTTCATTCGCGAGGGCTCGAGCATTTGAAAGAACTGTTACGCCAGTATGCCGCTGAGCACAGCGCCGACAGGCTTATTGATGTCGCCACCTTCAAAGAATTGGCTGCGGTTTCTCGCAAGTACGCAATTCCTTTGCTCGAGTATTTCGACAGCCAACGCTTTACCCGCCGCGCCGGCGATAAACGGATCATTTCCTAAGCAAGCCCTTCCTGTCTCCTGCGTTAGTCCAACAAATACCTGGTAAGGCCATCCTCCCGATGTCGCAAATACTTCCTTTTCGGAATCGCAACGATGTAGTTCAGAGTTCAAGTTTGAGCTTGCCGGCGCAAAGCGTTGGCTAAGGGCTGAACTCAAAACTTTCTTGAAGGGCATTCGGCAGTTAAAAGTAGAGGATTTAACCGTTGTTCTGTGGGATTTCATCAAGAGCCTATTGGCCTCGGGCCGGATATTGAGTACCGCTGCCAAGGCCAGCAGCCGAAATACTTGCGTTCCTCGATGCCTGGCGTTAACATGCAGCCCACAAATAGTCTTATCGGCTTTTTCCTTAAACCTTCATAGCGACTCATTGGCCGGAGGTAAAAACGAACATGAAAGACGTACTTGCCGTGGTCCTGGGGTTGGCAGCGGCCATCGGTGCGATTTACTACTTTTACAGATTCGTGACTTTCACCGAGGCGAGCGGCGGTCACAGTTATGGCTGGATTGCCCTGGGCCTGGCAGCAGTAGCGTTTGTGTGCGGCCTGCTCTACTTCCTGGGTCACGTCAACAAGGAAGAGGAGATTCACATCACGCAGTAAGCTGCGAGCTTCGGAATCGTCAGCTCGCTTCTGGTAGATCCGTTTGGCCGCGACAACGCTTGCTTGCGCGCTGCTGTTAGCTTACCGAATCTGAATTTTCTGACGCCGTTTGTGCACAGATAGCGGCTTATGAAGTGCGCAAACGGCGCTTAGTTTGTTATAAACACCAAAACTAAAATAGGAGAGTGGAATGTTTATGGCTCTAATTCTAATGCTTGCCCAGGCGGACCAAACTTTTCACGAGCCGGGCTACTTCGCGCCAACCATCCTGGGAATGCTGGTGCTCGGCGCCGTTGCCTGGTTGATAGCAGCTGTGCTTGGCTTTGCGCGCGCGCGCGCGTTTGGTCCATCCGTGAGATGGTTTTCGTTTGCAGCGGTTTGCCTGATCCTCTTTCATATTCAATTCATTGTGCTCGGATTTGGACTCCTGACTAAAGACAACAACCTGGTTTTTAATATTCTGACGTTCTTCAATTTTTTTGTTTTGGCCGCCGGCTTCTGCGCGATTATGGGCTTCATTCGACTGACTAGCCCCCGCTAGGAATATCGATGCCGCCCGCCTTCCGCTCGCCGGGCAATCCGGGTGCGACTCCTGGCAGGATGTAAAGTTTCCGGATGGTAAAGAGACTTCTGTTAATGGCCGCGCTTGCAATTTCTGTAGGCGCGGCGTTTTTTATTCTTCGCGAACGAGCGCCCAACAGCAGCGTGAGCCGCGACTCATTTGTGCGAATTCGCGGCAGCCGGTTCGTTGTCGATGGCCGGCCCTTTCGGTTCGTGGGTGCAAACGTCGCCGTGCTCTACGGCAATGATGAACTTGCGCAAATGGCAAACACGCTGCACGAAGCGGCGCGCACAGGTGTCGCTGTTGTTCGTGTCTGGGCTTTTGGTGAAAGCGGTAAGGATGATGGAACGCCGTCAGGCGTGGCGCCAAACGAGTGGCTCCGGATAAATCCTTTCCGGCGTGGTCCGGAAGAGTGGAACGAGGACGCGTTCGTCAGTCTCGACCGGATCATCGCCGAAGCCGCTCGCAATAACCTACGCGTCCAACTTTGTCTGACTAACTGGTGGCGAGATACTGGCGGCGTCGTGCGCTACCTGCGCTGGGCCGGACTTCCTGACGCGGCTGACGAGACGCAACCCTACGGCATCAACGCGGAGCGCGCCATGGTCTTTTACACCAACAGCGAAACCCGGCGTTTTTATCGCGAACACCTGCAGAGGCTTGCTCTTCGCCGCAATACCGTGACGGGCGTTTTGTATCGCGACGATCCCACAATCTTCGGCTGGGAGTTGATGAATGAGGCGCAGGCGGTAACGGGCCGTTGGACGGAAAGGCGCGCCTGGATAGCGGAAATGAGCGCTTACCTCAAATCGCTTGATCCGAATCACATCATCGCGCCAGGCGATTGGGGATATCGAACAGCCGCAGAGAGACGCGAATGGCTCCTGGACCATCAGCTGTTAACTATCGACTACTGCGACGTTCACAACTATCCGCGCGATGACCTGGACAGCTTTGTTGACTCTCCCAATTCGCTGCGGGAGTTTATCGATAATCGCGCGGCGGCGGCTTTCTCAGTTGATAAGCCGCTTGTTTTCGGTGAGTTTGGAATGGTATCCGAAGGCTACAACGGCTTCTCTCAAACCGATTGGTTCCGGGCATTCTTTGAAGGTAACGTGCGCTCCGGATCGGCAGGAGCGATGTTCTGGATATTCACTCCCGATTCGAAGCGCGGCTACGGCGTCACCTACACTACTTCTCGGGACCAGGGTCTGTTCTCAGAAATCAGACGGGCGTCTCAGATGTTCGCTGTTTTGGCGTCGGCTGATCCGCCTGAGCGCTTGTTGGATGGGGAACGTCATCTGGTGCCGCGCCAGTTTGCCTGGACGCGCAGCTTGGGTGATCCGGCAAGGATACCGCAGATGATTGTGCGCGAGGACAGATCAATTCTGTATCGCTTCAAGCCGCAGATGGCCACGGCCATGCGTTTCGAAAAGATTGGCGGTGGACCGGGGTACATTTGGGGCGGAGGTGCCGGCTTCGTGGAATATATCGTACCCGCGCGTGATGGCTGGCGACGCGTGAGCCGGATAGTGGTGCGCGCTCATCTTCAGCCAGTGCTCCCGACTGACGCCAAACCTGAAACCATCAAAACACGAGTCACGCTTTTCGTGGATGGAGCGAACCTGGGATCGCGGCTGGTTTCGGTCGAACCTGTCAGTCAGCCCGTAATCAAAGAATGGCGTATCGATGGATTCTTCGCTCGGTTGCGCGCACAGCGTGGACAGCCGCTCACAATTCGCTTCGCGGTAACCCCGGAATCAGATTGGCTCTATGGTTTGAATATTTCAAACTGGCCGGAAGGTTATGATTCCCACCAGGCGAGTCCGCTCGAGCTTGAGATTAGAAGATAGTGAAAACTGGAGACAGGGGCAGACGGTAGGAGCAGTAGGCGGATGTAATGAATCGCAACCTTCCTCAATTTCTCAAATCACAAAACGCTGCTATCAGCATGCTGTTAATCCTCACAGCGTTGGCCGTGCGGTTGACGGGTTTGAGTCTCGACAGCCTTTGGTTCGATGAAGTGTTTTCTGTTCGTGCGGCGCAATTAAGCCTGGGCCAAATTGTTAGTCTCACCATTGGCGATGTTCATCCGCCGCTTTACTACCTGCTGCTTCATTTCTGGATCAGGTTTTTTGGCGAGACTGAAACTGCGGTCAGGATGCTTTCGGTTTGTTTTTCTGTCCTGACTGTCCTGGTCGTTTATCAACTTGCCTCAAAACTTTTCACCCGCCGTACAGCCTTTTTCGCGGCACTGTTTACAGCTATCTCACCTTTTCAGGTTTTTTTCGCGCAGGAAACGCGCATGTACTCGCAATTGGCCTTTCTTTCCGCTGCTTCGTTCTATTTCCTGGTTCTCTGGCTGAGAGATCACACGCGAGCATCGGGCGTCTTGTATGTGATTTCTACCACGGTGCTTTTGTACACTCATATTTACGCTGTGTTCGTCGTCATGGCCCAGCTTCTCTACCTGGTTTCATTGTTTCGTTTGGCGCGCGACTATTTTCAAACACGCCTGCGCCGCTGGCTGACCGGACTATCAGCTATCGGCCTATTGTTCTTACCCTGGGCGGTGGTTGTCGTTAGACAAACAGCCAAAGCTAATCACGGATACTGGATACAAACTCCTGATTGGCTCGCGCCCTTGCAAACGTTGATTGAGTATTGCGGATCTGTCTGGTTGGCATTGTTGCTGCTGCCATTGTTTGTCTACGGCGTCTGGGGAAGTTGCAGAGCAGGTAACGATGACAGTAACGATGACAAGACAAATTCCTTACCGCACCCGTGCGCATTGTTGCTTCTGTGGTTGATCTTGCCCATCGTGGCGCCCTTTCTTCTTTCAAAGCTCCTCACGCCCTTTTATCTTGCGAAGTACACAATTGCCGCATCGTTGCCTTTTTATCTTTTTGCCGCGTTCGGAATAGCTCAAATACGAAATGTTGTCTGGCGAGCGATTATTGTTATAGGAATTTGCATCGGTGCCGGCCTGATATTGAGGAGTGATCTGGCAAGCTTGAAGCGCGAGCGTTGGCGCGATGCTGCATACAACGTCGAGCAGTCAGCCCAACCCGGCGATTTAGTTCTGTTCAATTCCACAGGCAGTTACTTGTCATTCGAGTATTACGCAAAACGCATGGATCTCACTCAGGCAGTTTTTCCGTATTCAGCAACGGATGAACAACCGGTGGGCGAATTTGAGTTGCTGCGACGTGCCGGCGTGGAAGGCTTCGGCTCGGTCCATCCGCCGCAAACAGAGCAGGAAACAGAAGAGAAGCTGCAAAAAATCGTAAACGAGCGGAGGCGCGTCTGGTTGGTTACGCGTTATGATGAAGACTTTAAGAATGATTTTATGAAGGCTTTTGGGAATGCGTTTCGCGTCACTACTCATCCGGCACTCTGCGTCAGCCAGCGTCGGTTTCTGTTCACCGAAGAATATAGCGAAGTGGCTGGCGCGTTCGTCCTCGAGCAACGCGGATTAAGCTGCTCGGCACAGGTTTACCTGTTTGAGCGTTAATAACCGCTCAATCGATTTTGGCGGGAGTCCCAGGTGGAGCAAGGCTTTTCGCTACTGGCGGCAACTGGCGCGCGGCTTCGTTGACAGCTTCCAGCGAACGCTTGTCTAACTGATAGATCGAAACCGCGGGCAGACTTCCCAGTGAAACTGGAAATGCCGGTGCACTGGATCGTTCAAGTGCCGTCGTGATCGCTTCGTTGCTAAAGTAGCGACGGCCTCGCGCATCGATGATGAAATCTCCTTCGCGTAGTTGCAACAACGCGTTTGGATCGGAAAGAAGCACGCAAGCAAGATCGGGGCGATTGGCACGCTGTGCATAGTAAGAAGCCAGACCCGGAGTTTCGCTTGCCACTTTCGCGTCGGGCGCAGCGCGTTTAGCTATCTCAACCATGACATCACGAATCGGGGAATCGTAGAATTCATCGTGCGGAAAGTAATATCCCTGTCTGGCAACGCCGCCGCCCAGCACATTGATATAGAGTCGAAAGTGTGGCGCTGAATCCGCCGCAGCTTTAAGTGACGTTATAATTACGAGCAGTGCCAAAGCCCCACGCACATAACTCGTGGGCCATTCGGCTGAGAGCAATTTGGAGAGTTGCTGACCAAGCCAGCGACCCACAGCTTGTATGCCAATCGCTGACGTGATCAGCACCGCCGGCAGCACGGTTGTAAAGTATCGCGTAAACTTCCCACCGCCAAGACAGAACGTCATCATCCACAGGAACATCCACAAGATCAGGAAGTAGCGTCCATCGCCGAGTTTCCGGCGGAACAGCAGCGTCAGACCTACAACAAAACCTGCCACAGTCAGTAACGGCAGCTTGACGACCAGAAAGACGTGGTAGAAGTACCAGGGTATTCCCTGCAGCCAGTCGGTTAGCCGGTGCGCGTAAAGCTTGCCCATGAATTCATAACCATCATGGCCGACCAGCTTCTGACCGGCGAATTGGCCCATCTGATGCCAGGTCGCCGGCAGCAGAATGGTTGGGTTTAGTATCACAAACACGATACCCATGAGCGTGTAAAACTTCAGCAACCGTATCTTTCCCAGACGCCAACGCGTTTGAGGTAGTCCCTGGAAGATGTAGTAATAGCAAGCACTGACTGCCAGAAGCTGAGGCAGGTATTTCGAAGCCATCATGGCGCCAAATGCAGCCGCCGAGGCCCAATAAAATTTTTCTGGGCGGCGGTGCGGCTCACTTTCTGCGACGCGTTGTCCTCGCAACCAGAGGATGTTGGCTAGCAAAAAGAAGAACAACACGAACGTGTCTTCTTTCGCGATTCTATTGAACCCGATGGCCATGGGATCGAAAGCCCACAACGTTGCCGCGATCAGTCCTACTTCGGCGCCGAATAGTTCGGCCGCCAGCAGATAAATGAGAATAGCTGTAAGCGCGCCGAAAACGGTGCCCGGTAAGCGCAGCGCAGCTTCGGGAGATACCGGCCACCGGCCGCCGAGAAAAGAAATGCTGTTCCACTTGTCAAAGAGGGCCAGGCTACCGGTTTGCAGCGCCTTCATGAGCAGGGGATGTTCGCCGTTAGCAGCTGTTAATCCATGCTCGCGGTAGTCGGCGACGGCTTGAAGTTTGTTTAGCTCGTCTTCACTCAAACCTTCCGCACTTAGGTTTGAGGCGCGTAAGCCAAAGCCCGCCAACACCAGCAGCGCCAGAGCGACAATAAGGACAGTTCGACTAACGGAAAAGAGACCTCCGTCCGCAAACAGCTCGGGTTTCAGGCCCGCCGTGACTATTGCTTCAGCTTTGGCTGCCAAGTTTTTCGGCCCTCAGGTTCAGTTTTGGATGCACGCACCGCGCTCTCGTTAAACATTGGCGTCCGACAAAACTCGCAAGGGTAGCGCGATTCAAACCCTTGCGCAACTTGACGCCCAGCAAGGTGGCGGGCGAGATTACCCATAAATGCTTGCAATTCGGCGGGAAATCAGCGAACATTCGCGACGATTTGCGACCCTTGATTTCGTGACCGGCGCCTTATACCTGGGCCGGATGATTCATCTGATAGATTCGTATTGGCAACTATTCTTGACTTGGACTTGATTGTCCGCCGCGCTGTTCTTGCGCGCTCGCTCAATCCGGAGAGGAAACAACATGGCAGAAATTCAGGAGAACCTAGATGCGGGAAGTTCGGCCCAACCATTCCGCATAGATCAAAAGCTTCATCAGATACTCTACAAATCGGAAGCAGCCCCCAAGCTCGAACCGATGCCGGAAGAAGTCTTGCCGGAGCCGGTCTATCCGCAGAAGCCCAATCCGGAGCCGATGACCCGGAAGGAATATCAAAAGTTTAACGCGATCCGGACCTGGAAGAGTTGGGGCTCTCCTTATTTCAAATCACGATGGCACAGCGACGAGTTGCGCCCGATCATCCCGTACCTGTTTACGGAATGGAAGTGCAATCTTGATTGCCACTATTGCTGGTCTTACAACAACGCCGTCAAGGGCATGACCGAAGACGTTGGCAAGCGTTCCATTGATTGGCTCCACTCAATCGGTGCTCGCGTGTTGGCGCTCATGGGCGGTGAGCCGCTGTTGCGACCGAAGTTCATCCACAAGATTGTTGACTATAGCGCGAAGAAAGACATCTTCGTTTACCTGCCGACGAATGGTCGCTTGATGAAGCCGGATGTTATCGATCGTCTCGGCGATGCGGGTATAGCGACGTTTAATCTCGCGGTCGATTCAGTTAAGGATCGAAAGTCTCTGCCGAAGGCTCTTGAACCGATTCGCCCCTATTTCGATTACCTCGTCAAGCGCCAGCATCACTACGGCTACTCAGTCATGTTTAATATTAATATCTGCCATAACAACATGGACGATGTTAAAGAGTTGACGGAGATTGCTCACGATAACGGCATCGCCACTGATTACCACGTGAACGAAACCCCGATGATGGAGCAGACCCACTTCAAACATCTTAACGAGAACCAGACCTATCTGACTCCCGACGACTGGCCCAAGGTTGATGCTTTGCTCGACTACCTGCAAGACCTGCGCGTCAATCACGGGTATAAGATGGCCAATCCAACCCAGCACATGGAAGACATGAAACTGCTGATGCGCGGCCAGGTTCCACCGTGGCAGTGTCGCGCGGGACAGAACTCGCTCATTATTCGCACGGACGGTTCGCTCGCACCATGTTTTCCGATGTATTCAGCAACGCACGACTGGGGCGTAGTCGGCGATCACAAGTTTGATGTAAAGCAGTTAGACGAGATGAAAGTCGAATGCACCAAGCACTGTCTATCGACTTGCAATTACATTCTCGGCTATTGCTACGACAACATGCGCGTGATCACCTGGGGACTCAAGCAGGCGATGCGCGGCTTCAAGGGAGCAAGCAACGGCTTCTAGGACGTTTGCTTACAGAACCGCGCGCAGTAGCGCCGGATGCTTCAGTCAAATTTGGATTTACTGGCTGCAACTTGATACGAACAGCAAACCGGAGTCATTTCACAATGGCTCCGGTTTTTCTATCAGCGAATGCCTCTCAAGCAGTTCAGAGTTCAAACTTAAGGTTGCTGATTAGTAAGCGGCAAGCTCAGGCTTGAACTCTGAACTGCTTGAGAG
>JALYSR010000275.1 GCA_030854715.1 Acidobacteriota bacterium | reverse complement strand
AGCTAAAGGCAAATTCGCCTCAAACAGTTCCTGGGCTTCCTCATCGCTCAGGAGCGGGGCAACCCGCACCGTCACGCCGCCGGCGCTTGCGCTCTTCACATCTCCCGTGAGTGGCGGCAACTCGACCACAGGTTTCACTTTGAAGAGCGAGCCCGCGCAGGACGTAGTCAGCAGAAGGACCGCTGCGAGAATACTCGACGAAAGTCGCCGGTTGATCATGGCCCTCAATTTAGCACACTGGGATCGCGGGCGTCCCGCCCGCAATGAGCGCGAAGCGCGAACAATCTTGGTCGAGGCGAAAAACTTCGCGCCTGTGGCGCGTTGCGGGCGGGACGCCCGCGGTCCCAGTGAAGAGGTCGGGCGCTCCCGATTCAATTCTCGCTGTCACGCCACGCAAATTTAATCGATCCATATGCGGCCAGTGCGATGACAATTGTGCCCAGAAGTCGAATTGCCCCGGCGATCTTCGCGGTTGCCGGAAGCAGATTCAAACTACTGAGCATGTAGTTCCAGTCATGAACTGAATCCTGGCCACCGAGCAGTGGCAGTTGCAGATCAAGCGAGTCTCCGGCGTAAACCGAAACATTGATAATGCTTTCGCCCACCCAAAAAAGTACCAGGGCTGCCGAATAGTATTTTCCGTAATACCAGAAATAGCCGACGAAAAGCGCGGGCATGATTACCTGGAACAGCGAGCCACCGGCAATCATCATGAATTTCCCGAGGGGGCTAAAGATGAGATGGCCCGCCTCGTGAATAACCAGATTCACACCATCGATCAGATGCCACTGTTGCGGATCGTAAGCACACCAAAGGAAATACAGACTGGCAACCACGGCGACAACCAGCTTCGGCCGCAACACTCCCGATAAATTAATATTTGCCACTTATTGCGTTGAAGAACAGCGGATAAGTGGCCAGAGACTGCCCACGGTATTGCGGACGGAAGCCGAAGAGAATTATTCGTCCTTTGCCAATTCCAACTTCGACCAGGGCAGCTTTTCCCTTGAGGCGATCGCCGCCCAATAGCCACCCCGAAAGCAGGGGATTCCCATTCGTTGGATAGTGCGCGATGACCCGGACAGTCGACTGCGGAGCATCGACCCGGTCGCTACCCCGACTTGTCGCGGTTCTGATAATTTCAAATACCGGTGAATCCTCCACCCACGCAATCGTCTCTTTGGGTATCCCCGCGGCAATAGGACTCGACGTATCAACCTCGATACGCAAGATGGAACCAGGAACAAAAAAATCCTTCTCAGGCAAATCGGCGACCGCGTCGCGCACGGGAAGCTGAAACTGCTGGATGGCGAAGTTCGAGGCGCGATTCAAGCAGACCAATGTGCCGCCTCGTTCGACAAACTCACGCAACGCCTTCACGCCGTTTAGTCCAACTCCGCCAGTCAACTCCGGTGGCATTGAGCCGGCGCGGTAGCCGTTGAGAATTGTCTGAGGCGACTGGTCGGGAATGACGATGGTGTCATATTTGGTTCTGAGAGAGGTGGAATGAATTTCTATATCGTCAATTGACGAATAAAGAATCGAGCCCGAAGGGAGGTTTTGTTCTATGACCCATCTGGTCCAACCCTCATCCATCGCTGGCACATGAGATTTGTACAATCCGACTGGGCCCTCGATCGGTCCACGGCCAATGCAAACGCCAAAACCGCGTCCCCGTGGGAGGGTGTATTCGAAGGTCTTGTACACGAACACCGTTTCAATACCCATCAACAACGATAGCGTATGCGCGGTAACATCGTATGGCTGCAGCGGATGCCCTGAAGCATCTCTCAAGTTTGGGTAATGTTGGTTCTCGAGCACGGCCTTCGCAAAACCTGCATACGGCTGCGCCATCTTAATAACGGCCGTATTGTCAGGGTATCGAACGCCGTCCGCTGCGAAAGATTCCGCCAGATCGACCTCGATGCCAGCACGGTGCAGAACGGACAACACATCGGGTCGATGTCTCGCGTCAGGAACAATGATCGCAAACAAATCACCCGGCTTACGCGGCCGCACCGCCTCCTTCCCAATCTCATAAAACCTCCCCAACCATTGCTCGCGATTTTGGGCCGCGTGTTGGAGCAGCGTGAAGGCCGCGGTCGTCATGTAGTTAGTGATATCGCGCAGGTTCCATTCGCCGCCGTGCCAGAGTGGCCCAAATGTGGCTGACTCTTTCTTCGGATTGTAGCCTTCCTCAGTATGCAAATCGCTGAACTTCACCGTAATGGGCGTGGCGATCTTGCACGATGCCGTCTCTGAAAGGATTCTGACTCCGCCGTGATAATGAGAATAGGCACGCGCCGGTGACCAGGCGTCATAGGTTGAGTTGGTGGTGATGCCCTTAAACCGCTGGGTGCGCATCTCCTTAGCCATCCAGTTGCCAAGTTCGGTATAGCCCTGCACGATTTGCTTAGGTACGTTTGGCTCAACCGGCTGCATATAAGGTGGCAGAAACAAGCGTGAACCTGTCGAGCCCTGTTGGTGGATGTCATGGACAATCTGTGGATGCCAGACGTTGTGAATTTTGTCGACGGTGATCTGCGTCTCAACCTGGGTGAAGGCATACCAGTCACGATTGTTATCGTGGCCCGTATATTTGTGATAGAGCTCGGGTGGACTGGTACCTTCGTATGGCGTGCCGAGAGTCTTGTCGTACCAGTTCTTAACGATATCTACGCCGTCAGGATTCAGCGCCGGCACGAGCAGGATAATTGTGTTGCGCAGAATGCGCTGTATATCCGGTTCGTCGGATGTCGCCAGGCGATGAGCAATTAGCATGCTCGAAAGATATGAGCCCACCTCGGTCGAGTGGATGCCGCAGGTGATTAAAACAATCGTCTTCCCACGCGCAATCAGTTGGGCAGCTTTGCGGTCGCGAACACCAGGCGCCCCGAGCTGGCGCGGGTCGGCAAGCATAGCCTGAATTTTCTTGTATTCGTCGAGTCGGGCGAGGTTCTCCGGCGCGCTGATCGTGGCCATGACGAATGGTTTGTCCATCGTGGATTTACCAAGCGCCTCAAATTTTACGCGGTCACTGGCCTTTGCCAGTGCCTGGAAATACGTGAGCACCTGATTCCAGCTGGCAAGCTTCCGATCATCGCCGGGAACGAAACCAAGCACCTCTTCCGGAGCAGGAATATGTGCGGCAGAAAATGAAAACTGTGGAGTCGATCTAATCTGCCCGGCGCTTAGTTGAAGCAAAAGCAGCGGCAGAATTAATCCAATTGTGAGAAAGACGGCGAGTATGCGTGTGCGCATAGTTCCTTTTGCTTCGACCCTATTGTTAGCGAGCGCGAGAAGTGTAATCGAAAATGGTCTGAAGGTTGAAGAACGTTAATACTGGGACCGCGAGCATCCCGCCCGCCCGCAATGAGTGCGAAGCGCGAACTGGTAGATGACTGGTTCGCTCGACCAGGCGTCCAGCGACGCGGTTGTGGGCGAGACGCCCGCGGTCCCAGTATTCTTGTTAAGCTTTCAGATTCGCGGCTAAGGCAACGACCGCAGTGGGACGCGCGTCTCAGTAAGTTCAAAGCCCTCTGAACGCCGCGCTTTATCGGCGGATCAGCTTGCCCAAGCGCCGGTGGCCCGTGTAAAGTAACGGACGAACTAACCCCCTGCGCACTCCCCGTTTTAGCAACTCTGTTGGAGGAAAAGACGAATGTCTTCTGAAAGCATTCCTGCGAATGAGTATCCAGACAGAATCGGCTTTAAACCTGATAACCCGTATCTGGCAAACTTTCAGCCTTACATTCCCGCTGGGGTGCGATTGCGGGAACTTACGCCGTTGCCCTTGATCATCGGTACATTGCTGGGAATGGTTTTCGGGGCTTCCTCTCTTTACCTCGTTCTCAAAGTTGGTTTGACTGTCAGCGCCTCAATTCCAGTCGCGGTTATCTCGATAACGATCTTCCGATTGTTTTCGAAGTTTGGTTTGCGTGACGCGACTATTCTTGAAAATAACATCGTGCAGACCGCAGGCTCCGCCGGTGAGTCGATTGCTTTCGGTGTAGGCGTGACCATGCCGGCAATCATGATCCTGGGGATGGATTTGGAGTTTACGCGCGTGATGCTGGTGGCGATGCTGGGCGGATTGCTCGGCATTCTCATGATGATTCCACTAAGGCGTGCGTTGATAGTTGCCCAGCACGGCTACTTGAAGTACCCGGAAGGGACGGCGTGTGCGGAAGTTTTGAAAGCAGGCGCTTCAGAGGAATCGCGCCGAGCCGCGGCGGCGGGATCGGCCGAACATGCGGGCGCCGCCGATGAGGGCGCGCAAACCGGAGCCAAAACGATTTTCGGTGGATTGGGTGTGGGCTTTCTATATCAAGTCTTAATGACCGGGTTTAAGGGTTGGAAGGACACGCCGGAGAAAGTTTTTGGATCTCCTTTCAAGGCCGGTTCTGTCTCCGCTGAGATCTCGCCGGCGCTGTTGGGCGTGGGTTACATTATTGGTCCGCGGATCGCTTCGATCATGTGTGCAGGCGGAGTTCTTGCCTATCTGGTTTTGATTCCCGCGATCAAATTCTTTGGCGAAGGAATGACCACCGCGCTGCCTCCAGGGACCGTCCCCATCAGCGAGATGAGTCCTTCGCAGATTCGCGGCGCGTACATCTTGTACATCGGAGCCGGCGCCGTGGCGGCGGGAGGCATCATCAGCCTCTTCCGTTCACTGCCCACGATTTGGAGTGGGCTCAAGGGTGGTCTTGCCGATCTTCGAGGCGGTCAGGCCGCAACCGCTAATGCGCCGCGAACGGATCAAGATCTTTCGATGAAGTTTGTAATCGGGGGCATCATTGCATTGGTCGCCCTGATTATGATTTTTCCGCAACTCAATTTGCAGTGGAACATCGTCGGCGCAATTTTGATTGTGGCGTTTGGATTTTTGTTCGTGACAGTTTCATCGCGCCTGACCGGTGAGATCGGTTCATCTTCAAATCCGATATCCGGAATGACGGTCGCGACGCTGCTCCTAACGTGTTTGATATTTTTGCTTATTGGCTGGACCGGTCCTTCCTATTACGTAACAGCGCTCTCGATTGGCGGCATAGTTTGCATCGCCTCGTCGAACGGCGGAACCACGTCGCAGGATTTGAAGACCGGATTCCTCGTCGGGGCCACTCCCAAATATCAGCAGATTGCGATTCTCGTCGGAGCGTTTGCTTCTGCTTTGATCCTTGGGCCCATTCTTTTGGTTCTTAACGACTCCGCGACCGTGTATGTGCCGCGCATGAGTTTTGAATCCGCAACTCAGACCGTGACGCTGGATTCATCTCGCGCCAATTCATTGCCTGTCTATTCCGATCCAATCAAACCATCGGCCCCAGGCGATTATCGAGTTCTAAAAAATGAACCTGGTGCAGCGGCTGTTGCGGGACTCGATCCAGGCGAGTATCTGGTGGATAGTTCGGGCAAAGTTGCTTACAAAGTTGAAGAAAATTTCCCAGCCACTTTGAAGGTCGATTCGTCGCAGGCTGGCGCGCCAGAGAAGTTGAAGGGCCCACAGGCGAATACCGATACCCGCCTTTTCAGACCCTGGCATAAGACCGATATCGCTGGTGGTCCAGCCGGACGATACCTCGTGAACGATCAGGGAGTCCCGGTTTACCTGGCCGACCCCGGAATCAACGGCATCCATCGAACGAGACCTGATGGGTCAGCGGTCACCAAGCATGACGCTCCCAAGGCGACCCTGATGTCTTACATCATCAAGGGAATCCTGAACCGGCAACTGCCGTGGGGCCTGGTGTTGTTGGGTGTGATGATTGCGATCGTGCTCGAGATGAGCGGAATTCCTTCGCTCGCGTTTGCAGTCGGTGTTTATCTGCCACTGTCGTCTTCCAGTCCGATCTTCATCGGCGGCATGATTCGTTGGGGCGTTGATCGCTACCTGCGCAACAAACTAAAGGACAAAAAGCTTACTGAGGATCAATTGGTGGCTGAGACCGATAAGAGTCCCGGTGTCCTAATGGCTTCTGGATACATTGCGGGTGGCGCGCTGGCAGCCATCGTGATTGCCATCCTCCAAGGCGTGCCGCGGCCGGCCCTGGCAGCCTTCAACAAGTCCGTTGAAGATTGGGCTACATTGCATAACCCTCTGTTCCATGGCGGCAACTCGGATATGTTGTCAATGATCCCATTCCTGATCATTATGCTCCTGTTATACTTGGTAGGACGCGAGGTCCTGCTTTCAAGTAAACCGGCGGTCGTGAAACGACGCTGATGGATTCGTCGGATCATTCCGTCCACAGTTAACTAATTCTTTTTCAACATCGGAGGCGCGCTGCTAAGCCCGGAGCGCGCCTCGCATTTAGCGGTAAAGGATAGGATTTGATGCGAGCTTCAATTTCACCCCTGCAACTGTTAGCGAGTTTCTTACTCGGAAGTCTGCTCGTTTGTTTGGCAGCAGCGCCGATCCGATCGCAACAAGCCCAGCGCACGCCGTCCGAGACAGTGCGCGAATTCTACAAGGAAATGCGCGAAAAGAAATTTCGCGAGGCGTTCAACTTGTCCATCTACAAACCCGCGATCGAGCCACTAAAACCACAGGAGTTTGAAGATCTCAGGCCTGACTTTGAAAAGATGGCCGCCGCAATTCCCGCGGACATAACTCTGATCGGCGAGCAAGTCAGCGGTGATTTGGCGACAGTGTTTGTGAAGGTCAAAGAAGGCGAGAGTCCTGAACAATCCGAACCCATCCCGCTGATGCGTGTAGATGGCATCTGGATCATTGGCGACAAAGAGAACCAGGAGATTGTTAAGAAGGCCGGAAAACAGTTTTTCTTCAACGCCAGGATCGATACGCATCATGACGAAGTGCAGGCCATGTTGACGCGTATTTCGTTGGCGCAACTCGTCTACAGCCAGCAACACAACGGTCTGTTTGCCGATTTAGCGGCGTTAATCACCGCGGGCCTGTTACCCAAAGATCTGGAGGGCACCGAGTCAACCGGGTATCGCTTTCACGTGAACGTAGCAAATGGCGCGAAAACATGGAGTGCGGCTGCCGAGCCCGCCCAATATGGCCATACAGGCCGGCTATCGTTTTTTCTGGACGCAACGGGCGTAAGAAGCAGTGACACCGGCGGCAAGCCTCTATCTCCAGGTTCGAAAAACTAGAGTGAATGGTAGAAGCCAACCAATTCCAGCCGCGGTAAATAAGGCCTTTGGCTGCCCAGTCCCCGGAATTTGCAAACGGCACTAAGTTTCTATTGCGCCCAGGCCCTGGGCTTACTAGAATGGACTTGCCCTATCCGACGACTCTCCCGATCTGCTCC
Source organism: Acidobacteriota bacterium (assembly GCA_030854715.1). Lineage (GTDB taxonomy): Bacteria > Acidobacteriota > Blastocatellia > Pyrinomonadales > Pyrinomonadaceae > PSRF01. The sequence continues at coordinate 6,560 of JALYSR010000275.1, read as the reverse complement.
TGAATTCTGCCCTTCCTCGAACATTAAGAGTCGCTTTTGGCAAGGTGTCACCCAAAGCCTGTAGTTGAAGGCGCACTGTTGAACGCACTGTCACAACGGAACAGAGGAAAATGGAGCTAGCCCGTTCATTGGTGTCACGTATGCGGCAGCTGGTAGGTGTGCGCCGTAATTCGAAGCGGCGAAAAGCACGGCTTGCCTTTAGTCTTTCCCTGGCATCTCCGGCGAAAAACCTGAACGGAACGCAACGACGGGTCAGCATGGATGGCCATACGTCAGACTTAAGCGAAGATGGATTGGCGCTAATCGTACCCGCAATCACCTTAAACGAACATCATCTGGTCGGAGAAAACCGTAGCTTGAATCTGAAACTTGAACTGCCTGTTGGCCCAATAGAGATGCAGGTGGCACCGGTGCGTTATGAAAGTCTTGAAGAGCACAAGAGCGAGACAGGATATTTGATTGGAACGAAGATCGTTCGCATGGCGGATGAAGATCGCGCGAAGTTTGCGGAATATGTTGCCACGCTAGCGGCGCGAAAGCGTTAATTCCGAGACGGAACAAAGAGTTCTAAGTGAAAGTGAGCCAGCCAAAAACTTCCGGCACGTGAAAGTTCGGTTCAGGTGTATGAGTCGGCTGCCAGGCCAAATATCTTTCATTCCCTGTTCCCACGCAGCGAAATAGATTGACTCGCCACTTCTCACCGCGCTGCGGTTTGTGAATCCAGTCGTCCCACGGAATGCGCATCGCAATCACGACCTGATGTTTGGCAACGTGGGCTGCCGCACTCATGTCCGAATGAAAATCCCAATCAGTCTCGCGACCGGCCGGTGCAATGTGAATCGCGAGGTCAATCCATTCACCGGTTGGTGCTGCTTCAAACTCAAAGTAGCGATTGATTTGATGCGGATCCGGCGCGATGAAAATCTCGCACACGTCCCTGTCCCATAAACCAATTGTCTTTTTAACGACTTGAGGCTTAGGGTTGATGATGAGTGGTTCGTTCTGCCTGCAAACAAAACGAACGCCAAGCGACTCCTCGGACCAGATGATTCGAGCTTCAGCATGCTTTGAAGGAGGAGCGTCCTTTCCTGACCACTCATGAGTGATATGAATCGGCTGCGCCCTGGTCCATACCGGATGATCGTATTGGTTTGCAGCGAGATCAACCGCTGAATAATGTGCTTGAATTATTTTTTCCTTATTCATCACAACAACCCGCGCACCCAACCGCCGTCAACCTGCAAAGTCACTCCCGTAATGTAAGACGCGCGCTCAGATGCGAGAAAGGCCACAGCTGCTCCAATCTCCTCCGCGCTTGCCAGCCGGCGCATTGGCACTTGCGAAGCCCACCCGGCAATTATCTTATCCTTCGACTCGCCGGCCGCTTGCCCCCGTGCCTCAGCCACTTCCTCCTGATGCTCGGTCAAAGTGTAGCCGGGTGCCACATTGTTTACGGTAACACTATCCGGGGCGACTTCGTTAGAAACCGTCTTGGCCCAGCCAGTAAGCGCGGCACGTACGGTATTTGAGAATAGCAGTCCGTCAATCGGCTGCTTCACGGAAACCGAAGTAATGTTGATGATACGGCCCCATTTCTGCGCCTGCATGCCGGGTAAAACTAACTTCGCCAGACGAATAGCCGAGAGTGCGTTGAGTTCAAATGCCTGGCGAAAAGTTTCCAACTGTGCGGCCGCAAAGCTCGACGCCGGTGGTCCGCCAGCGTTCGTCACCAGGATGTCTATATGGCCGGCGCGTTCACGCGCGAGACTGACAAAACGCTCCGCCGCCACTTCGTCGGTCACATCAGCGCCTATTCCCGCAACCGTGGCGCCGGTTTCGTCGTGAATCTTTTGCGCGGCCTCGGCAGCCCGAGTGTCATTGCGCGAACAAAGAAAGACCCGTGCACCTTCCCGCGCTAGTTCGCGCGCAGCCGCAAAACCAATTCCTTTGCTGGCGGCGGCGACCAGCGCAACCCGATCTGTAATTCCAAAATCCATCTTGCTGCCTCCACCCCGGTGCCAGGCTATGGCTCGCGCTTCTCAAACTCGCCCAAACAAGCATCAACCAGCTTGTCGGGATCGTCATTTTGAAAAACTCGCACGCGAGTAGCTTTCGAAAACTTTTCCAGCAGGTACCTGGTCTCATCGGCAACACCGCCCGTTCCCGTCAAACAGCCGATGACTTTGTCCTCGTCATGAGCAATAGTGAACTCATTGAGCGAGCCCATCGCACCCGCGATGAACAAGACGATGTCGCAGGATCTTACCAGCACGACATTGCGCCCTTTCAAACCAAAGCCGGTATACATTATCAAGTCACACGCGTCCAAAGGCAGTTTGTATTGTTTCACATGTTCCCGGGAGCTGCTCGCAGGTGAAATTCCCACATGGAAAAGACCGGCGTCATGAGCCGCCTTCCCCACAACGTAGACTATTCCTGTCGTAGCTCCCGTCAAAAGCAGGAGATCGCGTCCGGCGATGGCCTGCGCCAAATGGGTAGCTTTCTTCGCCAGTGCCTCCTTGCCATCCAGTGGCAAGGTATCGCGCGCCGAGCCCATCACTCCAATTTTGATCTTCATCTACTGGCTCTCTGTCAGGGGGCGCTGACTGGGGTATGTTCTACGGTCCCGTCTGACGAACTTGAGACGTGGATACTCTGCAACTCGCGTCTTTCTACTTGCACAGTTTCCGGAATCGCCTCATCCATATCTTTGTCCCACCATCTTTGCGCGACAAACCAGGCGAGCCCCGGAATTAGAAAAAATGCTCCGATTCCAAAGACCACTACTCGCGGCGAAAAACCAAAACGATCAAGCAACTCGCCGGTAGCGTAGTTCGAAACAGCCATCGTTAGTGTAAGCAATGCCAACTCGGCGGCAAATACCCGCCCCCGAAAATTGTCGGCGACTCGGCGTTGCAGCAATACGGTTGAGAAAACCCAAAGAATACTGCCGCCGGTGTGTGCGAGTCCCAGGACGATGAGCGCAACGACAAAACTGCTCGCGGCGCCGAAGGCCATGTAGAACACACCACCGATCAGGAAAGCAATGCCGATCGAGTTCTGCATGCGCTTATTATCGTCGCCGGAAATTCGGCGAGCGACAATCGGCCCGACCGCTGTGCCAATCCCGCGAGCCGCAAAAAGAACCCCGATGCCTGTAGCCGCACTTTTTCCCACCGGAAAGATTTTTTCACCAAAGACCGCCAACAGCGTCAGAATTCCTCCGCCTAATCCCCATGCGGGCTTTACCAGCAAGAGGGCCAGCACGCGCGGGCGTCGTTTCACGTAGCGCGCTCCTTCAATTGTTTCACTGATGCCGAGAGCCCGTCTGATCGTGAGTTTGCTCTTCTCTCTCGCCGGCCGCTTTGGAAAGCGCACGCTGGCGATCAGGGCGGCGGATAGCAAGTATGTCAGCGCATCGAGAACAAAAGCCACGTCGGTGCCAAACCAGCCCGTGACCACGCCACCAATCGCTGCGCCGAGCGTGAGCATTGCAGACCATGTGACAGAAGAGATGGCATTGGCGGAGACGAGTTCGCGGTCTGAAACTATCGAGGGAATTGCCGCAGTTTTTGCCGGCTCAAAAAATGTCGATAATGCCAGTTGCAGTACGGTTAGAACGTAAATGATCCACAACTGATCGGCGCGGCGAACAAACAAAAAACCCAACACCACGAGTGCGCGTAGCAGATCCGAGACGATCATAATCGTACGCCGGCTAAATCGATCTGCCACTACGCCAGACAGCGAGCCAAAAACAAAGCTTGGCACAAACCGAGCTACCAACAAGAGCCCAACGTCACGGCCCGAACCTGTCAGGTTGAGAATGATTGTGTAGAGTGCGATAGTGTCAAACCAGTCGCCCATCTGACTCACAACCTGGCCCAGCCAGAGTTGGCGAAAACCACGATTGCGGCGAAGCAATGCGACGTAGCCAACCGGTTTAATTGTCTCTAAGCCTTTTCCGCTTGATTTCGCCAAGTTGATCAACCCCACAAGGACTATCTAAGGAACAACGAGTGATGAGCACGGACGAGCAAGGTCGCACGCACCGTGCAATGCTTCTGGTTGAGCGCCGAAAAGGAAGGGTGCCCGGACACCAGAACATTTGTCAACTTTGCAAAATCTGAGGGGATCGGTGCAGCTGCATTGAAGCGCTTCCTAATTCAGGAGCATTTAACGCGATGCGTCGAGAGCGCAGAGTTATGCTGGTAACTTCGGCGACGCAGCTTGACTGAACCTTCAATGTGACCTGTCAAACTGATTTCGCTTTCGTTCAATTAATTCCGCACGCAAACTGTTTCCCGCGAATCCCCAATAACGTCGCTGTTTATTCTGTCTGGCCGGTCACTCTTCATGCGGCACAATAGTTGAGAAAGGAAACGGGGCGGCGGGAAGCTCAACGCTTCACGGGCTCTCCGCACGGAGCCCGAGCCGCCAATTTTCTGAGATTGAAGGCAGATCAGACGTCTACAAGACACTGCCATTTCCTTTTGACAAGACTCTCACCCAGCAAGGCGAGCAACGCTCGCCCTTTTGCCCCTGACTGCGCCGAAAGCAAGGCTGATTGCTCCCAGCTTTGCTTTCGGCCACTAATTGGCTGATTGGATGGGGATAAGAGTCTCTAATTTCCGACGAGCGTTCAGTAGTTGAGAAGTTTGAATGAACCTGCTCGACCTGACTGATATCAAACCAGGATCGTCCCCAGCGGGACAACCTGGCTGGGGCGAAAATCCTCCTGAGCAACGTTACCGGATGTTTATTCTTGCCGGTGGCGCATTTCTGGCTGCGTGGGCCATTCATCAGACCTTTTCGCTCGCGATGCTCAGTGTCACGCTCTTCGTAGTAGCTCAGGTATTTTATCTTGCCTGGTTTCGCCTAAAGGCGAAAACACGCGAGACCGAAGAACTAAGTCGAATTCACTTCGCTACTGCCGAAGCTCTCGCCACTGCAATTGATGCCAAGGATCAAACCACGCATTGCCACGTGCGCCGAGTCCAGATCTATGCCGCAGGCATGGGCGAAGTCCTGGAACTTTCAAAATCCGAAATAGCTGCCTTGAAAGCCGGAGCTCTCTTGCACGATGTCGGAAAACTGGCCGTGCCGGCACACATTATCAACAAACCCGGCAGGCTGACCCCCGCCGAGTTTGAAAAGATGAAGATCCACACCACTGTGGGCGCGCAGATCCTGAGCCGGATAGACTTTCCTTATTCGGTGACACCGATTGTGCGTCACCATCACGAGCAGTGGGATGGACTTGGGTATCCCGACGGACTCAAGGGCGAACAAACACCGATCACCGCACGCATTATTTCCGTTGTCGACTGCTTTGATTCCATTAGAGAGGATCGTCCTTTCCGTCGTGGCATGTCACGCGATGAAGCCATCGCGTTTCTCTTGCGTGGTTCAGGAACGCATTTCGATCCGCACGTGGTGGAATTGTTCATTAAACATCTGCCGCGCTTCGAGTCGCAAATTGCCGCGGCAGGTTTGCCCCAACAAATGCCGCCAAACACGCAGGAACCTTTGGCGATGAATGAAGTGGACATGGCCCAGACGAGAGAGCGCGGCAGCTACATGGCTTACGATCAGATCAAGAGCGCGCATCAGGAAGTCTATGCCATGTATGAGATAGCCCGGACGTTTGGGTCATCGCTTGACGTGCGAAACACGATTGAGGTGCTGGTAGATAAGGTGGGCCACGTGGTCACGTTTGATACGTGCGTAGTCTATATCTACGATGAATCAAAAGGTTATGCCGCTTCGGCTCACGCTGTTGGCAGGAATGCCAAGCTACTATCTTCCAGATGTGTAGCGCCGGGAGAGGGTGTGACCGGATTCGCCCTTGCCAATCGCTGCTCCATCAATCAACTTCATCCCAGCCTGGATCTTGCGGGGCTTGAAATTGAGCACGAATACCGCTCAATGGCTTCACTGCCTCTATACAAAGACGATATGTTGCTTGGCGCTGTATCGGTTTACTCGACAGAGATCGATGATTATACAGACGATCAGATGCGATTATTGGAAACGGTAACGAAGCTGGCGTCCGACGCACTGTCCAACGCCGTGCATCATGCAAAAGCGAAGTCGAATGCGCTGACTGATCCGCTGACGGGATTGCCCAACGCGCGTTATATATCCCTTCGCTTCGATGAGGAAGCGGCTCGAGCACGCCGCACCGGAAGGCCCTTCCAGGTGGTCATGCTTGATCTTGACGACTTCAAGCTGGTGAACGACACATTTGGACATAAAGTGGGCGACAGGATGTTACGCGAGATGGGCCGAATAGTTCAGACTCAGCTTCGTGAATACGATTTCCTTGCCCGATACGCCGGTGATGAGTTTGTTGCCATTGTTCAGGAGCTGGTGGGCAATCAGGTGGAAGACTTAAAAAATCGAATCGAAAGCTCTGTTTCCGAGTTTTCTCTTCACGTTCGCGGCAATGGTGATGCACGCGTGGGTATCAGCGTCGGCACCGCGACCTTTGGCCTGGATGGGGAAACCCTGGATCAACTGCTGGTTGCCGCCGATCAGGCGATGTATCGCGCCAAATC
>JALYSR010000274.1 GCA_030854715.1 Acidobacteriota bacterium | reverse complement strand
AACGAGTGCTGGTTGCCCTGGCCCTAAGCATGTGCGGCTGGCACGTCAGCAATCTCATTCTTACGCTGCATGAACTCTTTGGTCTTGATGTCAATCATTGGACCACTCTGCTCCGCTTAGCCGACACGGTAGCAGTCATCAGTATCACGTTTGCTTACTCATTCCTGCTTCATGTTCACATTTATCTTTGGGCCAATGCCGCGGCCCGGCCGCTGACTCGAAGCGAAACAGTTCGCATTTATCTTTCCTACACGACCACGCTCTTTCTTCCACTCGCCATCTACAAGATATGGGCCGGCCACTACGCCCCCATGCTCATGCGGGTTCATCTTTTTGTATTGCCCATGGCGGCCTGGATTACGTATGTGCTTGGCGTGATCGCGATAACGGAACTGCTCATCGCCAGGAAGAGTTCAAACATTAGCGAGCAGCGGATAATGCGGACGCTCGCCGGCTCGTTCGTAGCGATCGGAATCGTGATTTTGGCTGCGCTTGCTTTGGGGCTTGGCGAAGGCACTCAACTCGGTTTGTATCTGAAGACGATTGCTAATTTGGGATCGCTACTCCCTTCCGCGCTCCTCGCTTATTACATCTATCGTTATCGTTTCCTCGAGCTGATTATCGAAGAAAGCTTGATAGTTGCCTCATTCGCCGCGGTCGTTCTCACAATCTATATCTACGGCATACGCACGATCGGCGATTGGACAACCTCGCGGTACGGCGTGCGGCCTGGCGTGGTCGAAGCTCTGCTTATCCTTGGCCTGGCCCTCGCGGCAGCCCCGCTTAGAGGCTGGCTGGAAAAACGTTTTCACAAGTTGTTTGAGCGGGAAGCTGCTCTTTATCGTCAGATTGTTTCTCGGATTAGCTCTCATGCCGGCCAGTATAAGCAGTTGCCGGAGTTGCTCGATTTTGTTGAGCAGCAAACGACCACTGCGTTGGGGCTGCGGCGGGCGTGGATAGTCGTTGGCACGATCGCGAGGCCGGCGCCAGAAAGTGAGGCAACTAACTCGGACCCGGCAGAGAAGACCGAGGCGTCCAACGAACCGTGGGTCGAGCAAATTCTCGAGCTTTCCAGTCGTAGTAGCTGGTTGCCGGTTGAAGACGATCCCTTGCTCGATGCCAACGGCTACACCATCGCCTTTCCGCTCCGTCGCGAGCAGAGTGTCTCCGGTCTGCTGCTGATTGACGCGGCTCCCTCGTCACTGACGCAGGACGCGCGCTCCGTGCTCGAAATACTCGCCGGCCAGGTAGCTGTCGCGATCGAAGACTGCCGGCTGGTTGAGGAGAATGTGCGTCTTGAAAGAAGGCTCGCCGAGCGTGAACGGCTCGCCACCCTGGGCCAAATGGCCGCCACCGTGGCCCATGAGATAAAGAACCCGCTTTCAGCGATTAAGTCGATTGCCCAGGTGATGGGCGAGGATAAACGGATGGGCCAGGAGTATGCACGCGATTTAAGTCTTATTGTTGGTGAAACTGACCGGTTGGGCCAAAGTGTGACGCAACTCCTGACTTTTGCGCGCACGGAGACGCCATCGGAGCTGCCCTCTCGCGCCGGCCAGCTAATTCATTCCATCGCCAGGCTGTTTCAAGCCAGCGCTGAAAAGGAGCGGGTTAGTCTAAGCGTCACAATTCAAAACGATGCGGAGCTTGAGGGTGCGGCGGTGTCAGCGATTAGGGTTGCGCTTTCCAACCTGCTCTTGAATGCTTTGCAGGCCACGCCCGCGGGCGGAGAGATCGCCATTTTCGAGAAGGTGGAAAAGAGTCACGTAGTAATTGTTGTTCAGGACAGTGGCCCCGGCATCACCGCTGACTTGCGACCGCGTATTTGGGAGCCTTTCTTTACTACCAGACAAAGAGGAACGGGCCTGGGTTTGGCAATTGTGCGCAAACGGATGGAAGAAGCCGGCGGCACGGCACGGCTTGTTAGCAGCTTGAATGGCGAAGGCGCGAAGTTTGAGCTACGCGTGCCGCTGCAAGTTGAGGCCACAGATAAACACTGATAAGACAGATAGGGCCGCATGCTCCTTCTGCTCTGAGTTATCCGTGTTTATCTGTGGCCATGTTTTGTTTCCACCCTCATTGGAACTTTCATGCATCACGCGCGTGTTATCTAACGATTGCCGGCCCACCGAAATTAGCGTCTCGCTGGCGAGCCCACGCAAAGGCTTAGCCCGACGCGCCAATTGTCGAAGACTAATTCTTCGCTCGCGTCCCACTCTCCTCGTTGTCCACTGACGAACAAATTTTCTTTGAAGGAGAGATACGATTATGAATCTGCGTAAGAGTCTGGCAACTATTCTGTTCTCAACGTTGATGTTTGGTCTGGTAGTTGGTAGCCAACCTCTAATGGCCCAATCCGCGACTGCAGCTTCTCAAAGCACTAAACAAGATGATGAGACCAATCTCGACACTCAACTCTATTTGCTCGTTGCCACTAACCAGGGCGTCGATGATCCAAAGCTTCCGGTTGCGCTCGATCCAGTGATAAAACAGTTGCGCGCCTCGCTTCCGTTTAAAGACTACCGGCTTGTCGCCACCCTCATCAATCGGGTCAAAAACGATGGCCATCTGAATCTCAAATGGATTGGGGGTCCATTGTTCTCCTCCGCCTCGTCGGCAGTTTCAGCAACCACGCCAAGCTTCAACGAATTTCGCGTGAATACGATGAGGCTCTTAACCGATACGGCCGGCCAGCAGCTAGTGCGAATGGAAGGTTTCGGTTTTGGCGCCAGGATTCCGATTCAGACAACACAAACCGTAGCGGTGGCTAGCACTCCCAGCTTTCCGGTAATCAACTATGAAAGCACCGGTCTGAATACTGACATAAGCATGCGCGAGGGCGAGCCTGTGATTGTCGGGACGCTGAATGTTGGTCCCTCCGGAGACGCGATCATTCTGGTGATGTCAGCCAAACGCACGAATAAATAGGAGCAGACGGCAGGAGCAGTAGAAAGAAGCAGTAGGCAGTAGGCAGAAGGCAGAAAACAGCGATACTCTTCCTGTCTTTTGCTCTATGCCTACTGGCCTCTGGCACGCAACACGCTAGTGAATTCACCCGCAAAGGTTCTAAACTAACCGGAAAGGGTGAAAAAAGATAAGTTGCGATTATTAATTGTGGACGACGAGGAAGCTGCGCGCTACGGCATGCGGCGGGCCTTGACGACGCTTGGCTATGCTGTTTCAGAAGCAGATTCCGCTGAGGCGGCTCGGATACTTTTTAAGCAGCGGCAACCCGATTTGATACTGCTTGACGTAAACCTTCCAGGAATGAGCGGACTCGAATTCCTGCGCGAGTTGCAAAGTTCAACTTCAAGCGGCGAAGGCCCGCTCGTAATTATTATCACCGCGCATGGCTCGGAACGAATGGCTGTCGAGGCTGTTAAGTCGGGCGCTTACGATTATCTCTCGAAACCTTTCGAGCTCGACGATCTTCGTCTCGTTATCAAGAATGCGGCGGAGACAGTCGAGCTAAGGCGCGAGAATGTTTCGCTGCGCCGGCGAATAGAAGTCGAGCGGTCGCACCGTGGCGCACTCATTGGCAACTCCGAGGGAATGCAGCGCGTTCGCTCCATGATTGAGAAGGTCGCCGAGACTGACGCGACCGTCCTTGTCAGGGGCGAATCCGGCACCGGCAAGGAACTGGTGGCGCGCGAGATTCACGAAAGAAATAGCGTGCGAAGTGGCGGTCCTTTTGTGGCAGTAAACTGCGCGGCGCTGCCATCGGAGCTGATCGAGTCGGAGCTGTTCGGCCACGAAAAGGGCGCTTTTACTGGGGCTGCGGCCAGGCGCCAGGGAAAGTTTGAGCAGGCAGACGGCGGCACGCTCTTCCTCGATGAGATAGGCGATATGAGCTCAAACGTGCAGGCGAAACTTCTGCGCGCGCTCGAGGAAAGACAAATTGAACGGCTGGGTGGAAACGAATCGATTCCGGTTGACGTGCGCATTGTGAGTGCTACTCATCGCCCCCTCGAACAGGAGATCGCAAACGGCAACTTCCGCGCGGATCTGTTCTACCGCCTAAGAGTTGTAACTATAGACATCCCGCCGCTGCGCGAACGGCGGGAAGACATCCCTGTTCTTGCTGAAACCTTTACCCGTGCAGCCGCCGAACGCTACGGCTTGCCGCTGCGGCAGGTTGCACAGAATGCGTTGCGCCGAATGGTTGAGCATGAATGGCCGGGGAATGTTCGCGAGTTGAAAAACACGATCGAGCGCGCGGCGATCATGGCGGAAGGCGAAGAGTTGCGTTCTCAGGACCTGCCGGATGAGATCACCACCAGAGTGGAAAAGAGCATTTCCGACAATGCGGGTTCGGAAGAAAACGGCCTTGCTGTTCCTTTCACTGCGGATTTTCGTGAGGACCGCCGGGAGTTTGAGCGCCGTTACATTTCCCGTTGCCTCGAACACACACAGGGAAACGTGACCAGGGCGGCGGAGATTTTAGGAATGCATCGCCAGTCTCTGCAACACAAACTGCGTCAACTCGGCCTCAGCCGCCGCTACGTTTCTGTAGGCGGTGACACGCAGGATAACTCAGACGAGTGACTAAGAAATATTTAGGACAGGATTTACGGGAGTAACACGATAGTAGTCCCGCAATTGGACATCCTGTCAAATCATGGTAATCCTGTCCGATCAATCTTCGCCGTGTCGCACCTTCTATTTTCTAAACGAAAGAAAGCGTAAACATGAAAGCAAGCATCGACGCAATTATTAATCGCGAGCAAGCGGAATATCTTGAAGCCTTAATCACACAAGACGATCCGTTGCTGGCTGAGATGGAAGAATACGGTGGGCAACACGGCGTGCCGAGCGCGGATCGAGAAGTGGCGCTTTTTGTTGAGATTACCGCTCGAGCAATCAAAGCCAAGCGCACTCTCGAAATTGGAATGGCGATTGGTTACACCACGATTCATCTCGCTCGCGCGGTAGGTGAAGATGGTTTAGTCGTTACGATTGATCCCAGCGACGAGATGATCAAAGCGGCAGAGGGGTATCTCAAACGCGCGGGCTTGCGGGATCGCGTTCGTATCGAGCGCGGTAAGGCCCTCGATGTTATTCCGCTGTTGAAAGACACGTTTGATTTGCTCTTCATCGATGCACTGAAGGAAGAATATGCGGACTATCTCAAACTGTCGTTGCCGAGGTTGCGCAGCGGCGGCGTGGTGATTGTTGATAATCTTCTTTGGGGCGGACAAGTGGCCGGCGAGATCCGTTCACCGGATCAGGAAAGCTCCACCAAGGCGCTGCGGGAGTTTAATAAATACTTCGTCAACCATCCTAAGTTGCGCGCTGAGGTTCTTTCGGTCGGCGATGGACTGGGTTACGCGGTGAAGCTCTGAGATCTATCCGCAGATTACACAGATTCCTGAAGCCGAATTCGGAAGGCAGTCCCGAACGGGTGAATATGCCTTAATGTTGTTTTTGACTCTGTGTAATCTGCGTAATCGGCGGATGTTCTATAGAGCCTTCGAGTGCGCGCATGATTGTTCCAGATAATCAACTCTCACACATCCAGGCTGCGGAGATCATACGCAGTGGCGGCGTTATCGCTTTTCGAACCGACACGTTTTATGGACTTGGCGCCGATCCCTTCAATCGAAATGCTATTGCCACGATAAGAAAACTGAAGGGAAGGGAAGACAATAAGCCGATCCTGCTTTTGATCTCAGACGCTGACGAAGTCGAGCGTTATATTGCAAAGCGATCTGAAACTCTTGACTCAATTGCTAAACGATTCTGGCCGGGTCCGTTGACGCTCATTGGCCTTGCCTGTCCGGAACTGCCTGAGGAGCTGACAGCGGGAACCAAGACTATCGGGCTGCGTTTGCCAAACGAGGAGAACGTCCGCGCCCTGGTTCGTGCCTGTGGCGGCGCATTGACCGCAACCAGCGCAAATGTTTCGGGAAAGCAGCCTGCGCGGACAGCAAAAGAAGTTGAAGAATATTTCCCCGAAGGAATTGATTTGATGATCGACGGTGGCGAAGTCACTGCTACTCAGCCCTCGACTGTAGTAGATTTAAGTAGCTCGGAAGCGCGTTTGATTCGTGAAGGTGCCGTTGACCGTGAGATGTTGGAAGATTGGTTGTGACAACCCGCCAGGGAAATCCGCAGATTTCGCAGATTAACCCATCGAAAAATAGGACCGATAGGTCATATAGGACGTATCCGCTACTTCTGCAATGTCAAGTTTTTTACAAAGCCCCAGTCGCCGCTCGCGTCAACGTGAATGTTCCCGACATTCTTTCGCGCGATCACGATGTTTGCCTGGTACCATAGCGGCAGGACCGGCACGTCACGACTGACAATTTCCTGAATGCGGGCATAAAGCAGCTTCGCCTTGTCGCGATCAAAAGTATTAACTGCTTCGTCAATCAGGGCGTCGAGTTCCTTGTTGCTGTAGCGGCTGCGATTTCGAGAGGCCCGCGTTTCAGTCGGTATTTCAGAGGTCGCAAACAAATCCTTAAAGAAGATCGGATCCTGATTTCCTCCTACCCACTGCCCGTAGAAGATCTGAAAGTTTCCGCGCCGCAGCTCGTCAAATAGAGTATTTATTTCGGCGGTCTCAATCGAAACTGGAATGCCGACGTTCTTCAGATAGTTCTGAATTACACCCGCATAGTTCTTACCCGCCGCGCTGCTTCCTGAAACTTTGAAAACGACAGGCTTCGCAAAGCGCATCTGTGGACCATCACCGTCCGGGTCCTTAAAGCCAGCTTCGTCCAACAACTTCTTCGCCATCGCGGGATCGAAGGAATACTTTTGCCCCGGGTGATACGCCCAGGATTCTTCCGGCAAAATTGAATGAGCGATCCTACCCTGGCCCAACAGCAAATCGCGTATCAACCCCTCGCGGTCGACTGCATAAGCAATTGCCTGGCGCACTCGAAGGTCGTTGAGCGGCGGTTGGCTGGTATTGAAAGTCAAAAGGTTGACATTCGAGCCGGTAAATTGAAGCACCTGTAAATTCGGATCCTGGCCCAGCAGCTTGATAGCGTCGGGCGAAAGGCTGGTAGGCAGCGGAGCGATATCCACACGGCCGGAGCGAAGCTCTGCCTGGAGGGCGTTGGTATCCGCGATCACGCGCACGCGTATCACAGGAATGTGCGGTGCACCCTCCCAGTAATCCGGATTCGTTTCAAGATCGAGAACCTGCTGTGAACTATCATAGCGAACAAACTTGAATGGCCCCGTACCGAGCGGATGATCCTTTTGCGTTGTGTAGCTATCCTTCGGAATGATCGAGACGGGAACCAGATTACTGAGCAATCCGGTCCACGGTTTTGTGAGTGTAACTACCAGCGTCTTCGCATCGGGTGCTTCAACGCTTTTTATGTAGCTGTGTTTTTCTGCTCCCGAACCTTCGAAGAAGCTGGCGGACTTGGCAAAAGTGCTCGAGAAAACCAGATCCAGGGTGTACTTCGCATCCGCTGAACTAAGAGGCCGCCCGTCTTGAAACTTCACCCCATCGTGGAGAGTAAAGGTGAAGGTCATGCCGTCGTCGGAGCGCTTCACATCTGAAGCCAGCTCGCCGACGTAGTCAAACTTCTCGTCTTTTTTCACCAGGGAATTAAACATCAAAACGCGCACGCGCTCGCTGGCGGCGTCCACCGAAGGCGATCCTATAGGGTCGATCGTCCGGATGTTGTCACCCAGGGCGATTACAAAGGCGTTGCTTCGGCGCCGGCAGCCGATGGGCAATAGAACGGCCATCAGCAGGGCCAAAAGCAAACAAGCGACGCGAGCGCGCATCAGAGTGATCCTCCGTACTTGTAGTTGAGCTTCTCATTAAGTTTTGCAGTCTCATCGGAAAGGGCCTGGAACTTCTCCCCACTGAAGGGCGTCGCCGGTTCGACGATCGATTTCATCGCCGCGATCCGCTTGAGCGATCCGCGCAGGCGATCTTTGGGCAGTTTTCCGTTTTGCGCCACCCCAAGCAGGCCGTGGTAGCCGCGCCGGATAATGTCCGGTCGAGCGCAGATCAACATCATGTCGTTTCCGGCGAGAAAAGCGCGCACTGCGGCACCTTCGATCTCACAATGTTTGGCAATAGCGCCCATCTCCAAATCGTCGGTTATGACCAGGTGTTGATAGCCCAGTTCATTACGCAGCAGGTTGGTAACAATGTTATGGCTGAGCGATGCGGGCTCGAGCAATCCGCCGGTGACGCCTCTACTGATATCGATGTTGGGAAAACCGCCATGGCTTACCATCACACAACGCACCCGATCATCCTTACGTTGAAAGAGTTCGATGTACGGCGCCAGGTCCTGGGCCATCAGATCGTCATGCGTAAGACTGACCAAAGGCATCTGCTCATGAGAATCAACTTCACCAGCGCCAATACCGGGGAAGTGTTTGAGACAACCAATTATTCCCGTCTCCTGCAAACCGCGCAGGTAGACGGTAGTGTAGCCAAGAACCTCGCCGGGGGAGCGGCCAAATGAACGCGAGTAGAGTCCGTTCGAAAGCAGATCCCGCTCGTCAGTCATGATAGACATCACGGGCGCGAAGTTCATGTTGAAACCGAGCATTCGCAATGCTTCACCGCTAATCCTTCCCAATGCGCGTGCGCCTGCCAGATCACCGTGTTCCCGAATAGTTCGCGCCGAGGGCATTGGCGTGAAAATCTTTCGCAGCCGATCGACGAGCCCTCCCTCCTGATCAATGCCGACTAACGGGTTGTTTGGCAACATCCCACGGACGCCGTCAAGGAGGTATCTTAACTGTTCGGCGCTGCGGACGTTGCGCCCGAAGATGATGACTCCACCCGGTTGAACTTCCTCGATTAGGGCGCGCGTTTCCGCGTCAAGCTCGGTGCCGGGCAGGCCGATGTAGAAGAATTGGCCGATTTGCTGTTCGAGCGAAAGCGAAAAAAGTGAATCCGATGGCATATTAAAATGAAGGCTGAGACTGCGGCCGGCTCGCCTGGATAATTTCCGTTATCATTCCCCTCTGAAGATGAAACATCGCTTTCACTATAAAACATATTCAGGCGGCGGCCAACGAAAAGATAAGTGCACCGTTGCTTGATTCGCTCGAAGTATGCGCGTGGCACTCAAACGCATCGCTACACATATGTATTTATCTTTGTTCGGCGAAGTAGTATAAATCCTGCATGCCGCGCGAAATCACCGACCGGGAAGCAATTCTTTCCAGTTTGAAATCTCTTGAACTCACCTCCGAGCTTTTCACAGAAGTAAACGGAAAACTAAAGAACGCCGGCGACCTGGAAGTGATCGTCGACGGCCGCGACTATGGGAATGGCAAGCGAGTCGGGCCTTACGTGCGCCTACTTGCGTACGTCGACGGCGAGGAAGTTATGCGCCAGGGCGAATGGGGGGGAAACACCTTTTACCTTTCGGTAAGCGGCGTCCTCGATGTTTACATTACGGTGCCCGATCAGGAGCAACGCAAAATCAGCCGGCTGCAGCCGGGAACGTGTTTTGGCGAAATGGCGCTGCTGGCTGGAGTGGAACGCAACGCGACCGTGGTCGTTCCGAAGCATGGCAATGCGATGGTATTGGAAGTCACTCGGCCAGCTCTTCGTCTGCTGAGAAAACTTCCCAAGTTTGGCAATGTGCTCGACGAAACCTATCGATCGCATGGCTTTGGTCGTGTGCTGGAGGATCTGACGCCCGCCGTCCGTCCCGCCAATGACGAGATAGTGCAAAAACTCCGCGAGGTTGGCAGGTTTATGGTCTATGGCAAACATCACGTGCTTTGCCAGGAACAAACTCCCGTCGAAAATATAGTCTTAATCAAAAGCGGTTGGATCAGACGCGTGCGCGGAGTTCCGCTTGATCCCGCATCAACCGGCATTGCGGTCGGCATGGCTCAATCAATCGGTGTCGATTTTCTGGGCGCCGGAAACTGCCTCGGTCTCGAAGGCGTGGGACAGAATCAGACCTGGAACTACAGCGCTTCGGTAATGGCGCGTACCGAAGTGTTGGAGATTCCTATTGCACCTCTGGCCGCCGACCCGGCGTTGCGCGATCGAATCGTGGAAGCCTTTGCAGCCTTCTCCACTGCGGACGACAACCCACCCGCGATCGAACTGGTCAAGGATCTGCGCGCTCTGGCAGCAGCCGAAGCAGAAATTGCGACCGGGATAGTTGACGGAGCAAACCTGCTGGTCATGGATATGGATCTTTGCGTGAGGTGCGGCAATTGTTCGCTCGCCTGTCACAAGGTCCATGGTCAATCGCGCCTTTTGCGACGAGGCATTCACATCGCGCGGCCCGTATCGATTGGCAGTGAACGCGTGCAGCACGTCTTGTCGCCACAGGTTTGCATGCACTGCAAGGATCCGGAATGTCTTACCGGTTGTCCCACCGGGGCGATATTCCGCGATCCCCGTGGCTTCGTAGATATCGATCCGGCTACTTGCATTGGCTGTTTTGATTGCGCCACCCAATGTCCTTACGACGCGATATCGATGGTGCCCAGACACACCGGCGATGGGCAGTCGGAGCTGAGTTTTGATCTTCTGGGCACATTGAGAAAGACCTTTAGCCTGACCAGGGCGCCGGCTCCGCTGCCGTTAACACCTGCTGACGACGTAGTGGCAATCAAATGCAACCTTTGCGAGCACACCCCGCTCAATCCGCAAGGCTCAAAGACGCAGGCATACTCATGCGAGGAAAATTGTCCCACGGGCGCGTTGCTGCGAGTCGATCCGGTCAAATACTTCGCCGAAGTTGAAAGGACCCAGGGGCTAGTATTTCGCAATGAGACTCAAGCGTTTGGACGCAACATTCACAAAAGCGATCCACTTGCAAAAGCCCTGCACGTGTCGGGTATCGCATTCATAGTGCTCGCTGGTATCGCGGCAGTTTGGGGACTAAGCGCCCATGGACTTGACGGACTGCTGACGGGCACATGG
>JALYSR010000258.1 GCA_030854715.1 Acidobacteriota bacterium | reverse complement strand
TGGCCGGAGTGACGCCCCATGACTTCGATCACCTGAACCCAGCCGTGGGAACCAGCGGGGGTACGCGAACGTTCGATTACCTCGGTCACGTTTCTCAACGCTGAGTCAAAACCCAGCGTGTAATCCGTTCCTGCCAGATCTTTATCGATCGTCTTGGGAATACCCACGATAGGCACGCCCTTCTCCGCCAGACGAGCGGCAACGCCCAGCGTGTCTTCGCCGCCGCAAGTGACCACCGCATCAAGACCGAGCTTCTCGATGTTTGCGATCACCTCAGCTGACTTGTCGATCCGCTCTCCCAATTCGTTGGGTGTCTGGAAAGGATTGGTGCGCGACGAGCCGAGATTAGTGCCGCCGTCGCGATCCCAGCGTCGCACGCTTGCGCGGTCAAGCGGTACGACGTCGAAAGGAGGGTTGAGCAAACTTAGCCAACCGTCGCTGAGGCCGACTGTTTCGATCCCACGCTCGAAAGCCCGATATACCAAACCTTTGATTGCAGGGTTGAGTCCCGGCGCATCACCGCCGCCGGTCAACACGCCGATACGTTTCATTTGAGTCATAGAAACTAAGAATGCTCCTCAGAACCAGTTCGTCTCAATCGCGCAAAGACGATAGGACCTATTCGACCTATAGGCCTATTCGATCTAATCGGCGCCCTGCTCTCACGGCCACTTATCGGCGGCCCACCCTCGCAAGAGACGGCTGCTCTTCCTCAAGATGCGCTCTAATTATCGGCGCCAATTGCTCGGCCTCCGCGAGAAATCCGTCGTGCCCGTGTGACGAATCCAGCTCAGCATAGCTTGCTTTAACCCCGGCCGCCCTTGCGGCCCAGGCAAGCGCTCGCACATCACTGGCCGGAAAGAGCCAGTCTGAAGATATACCAACCAGCAACAGCCGCGCACGGATCCGACGCAAGGCCGCCTCGAGCGAGGCGCCGGATCCATCATCGTTGGCGAGATCAAAAGTATCCATGGCCTTCGAGAGCACCAGGTAGGCGTTCGCGTCGAAACGCGACGCAAAGATCGAGCCCTGATAATCCAGATAGCCCGCAATGTCAAAACGCGCGGTCAGTGAACTCTGTGGCTCCTCGCCGCTCCGATCAGGCCGCCGCGCAAAGCGCTCCGAAAAAAGTTCAGCCGATTTGTAACTACAAATCGCGATCGCACGAGCCAGAGCTAACCCTGCATCCGGCTGGTGGTCCAGAGCGTAATGACCATCTTGCCAGGCCGGGTCATTGAGAATCGCCTGTCGTTGCAGGTGATTGAGGGCGAGGCCCATGGCCGAAAGCCGCGCCGCTCCGATGGCAACACACTGCTCGACTCTGGCTGGAAAATCCACGGCCCAACTCAATGCCTGCATTCCGCCAATCGAGCCGCCGATGACAGTGTTCAGCCGTTCTACACCAAGATGATCAAGGAGCCGCGCCTGAGTTCGGACTATATCCTTAATCGTGACGAGGGGAAAATCGCTGCCGTAAAGTTGTCCCGGTTTTTTAGGGTGCTTGCTGCATGGGCCGGTCGAGCCGTAACACGAGCCGATAACGTTCACACCAATGACACAGTAGTTTGTTGTATCAAAAGGTTGATTAGGTCCGACCAGCTGCGGCCACCAGTCGACGACGCGTGCCGAACCGGAGAGCGCATGACAAACCAGCACCGCATTGTCGCGAGCTTTGTTCAGATTACCGTAGACCGCATAGCGTAGTGTGACAGGCTGCAAGCTGCCGCCGGCACTAAGTCTGAACGGTTCGTCATTTGCGAAGGTAAAATCCGCTTCGAATGTGGGCTCCATAGCGACGCTGGTGTTTACCCTTAACTCCTTACCTGATTCTGAATCGTCTTTCGAGAAATAGTCTCTTCATTATTGTCAGGCTTCCGCCGCCCGCGGCGACTTTAACGCCAGGGGAGCCTTTCGCTCGCGTTTTTTTACGCCCGGAAAAAACAGAGTGAACCCTGTGCGGTCTGCTTAAGTCTGCTTCCGAAATCAAGCCGCGATGCGCGAGCTCGAGCAGAATTTTACCGATACTGAACTCCACAGACTCCCGATCCGTCTCAACCACAACGTCGGGCGCAAGCGGCTCTTCGTATGGATCAGAAACTCCTGTAAATCCTTTTAGCTCGCCAGCAAGCGCCTTTTTGTAGAGTCCTTTCACATCGCGCTCGGCGAGAACTGCAATCGGGCACTTCACGAAGACTTCGATGAATTCAGCTCCGTCCTGCTCAACTGCTCGCCGGACCTCGTCGCGTATAGCGCTGTAGGGTGAGATGGCCGCCGACACCGCTCCTACGCCGTTGCGCGAAAGCAGCCGGCAGACGTAACCAATCCGGCGGATGTTGGTATCTCGATCTTCTTTAGAAAACCCCAAACCCTTTGACAGACTCGTGCGCACCTCGTCTCCATCCAGGACCTCTAAGTTGACACCTCGCGCGCGTAGCTCCGTAGCCAGGAATCCAGCTAAGGTCGTCTTGCCCGCGCCAGACAATCCAGTCAACCACAACGTGAAACCTTTTCTACTGCTCAATTTGTTTGCTCCCTCTATTGGTCCTATCGGTCGTATATGTCATGTATCCTTCTATACCGCCACCTGCGCATCAATAAGCACCCGGGCTACCTCAGGTCGTGAAAACTCGACCGGTGGCAACTGTCCCGCACTTAACAACTCCCGCACTTTCGTACCCGACAAGGTGACATGTGCCGACGTTTCATGCGGACAGGTCTTGCTCGAGGCCATCGCACCGCAGGTGCGGCAATAGAACGTGTGGTCGAAAAACAAGGGCGTAATACCCAACTCTTCCGGTTCGAATTCGTCGAAGATGTGATGCGCGTCATAGGTTCCGTAGTAGTTGCCCACGCCGGCATGGTCGCGACCGACGATGAAATGCGAGCAGCCGTAGTTCTTGCGAATCAGTGCATGAAAGATCGCTTCTCGCGGGCCGGCATACCGCATTGCCGCAGGCATAATCGAAAGGATAGTGCGCGATGGAGGGTAGTATCCCGCAAGTATGACTTCATATGACTGCATGCGGACATCTGCAGGGACATCGTCGGCTTTGGTTTCACCGACCAGCGGATGCAGGAGAAGTCCATCGGCGATTTCCAGCGCACACTTTTGAATGTATTCGTGGGCTCGATGAACCGGATTGCGCGTTTGAAAACCAACCACGCGCCGCCAGCCGCGCTCCAGGAAAAGAGCGCGTGTGTCGGACGGGTCAAGTCGATATTTCGGGAAGGCAAGATTAGTCGCACGGTTGACCAGACTAATCTTTCCTCCCAGCAGCCAGTCACCCTGTTTGTAGAGATTGCTGACGCCGGGATGGGCCTGGTCGGTCGTGCGATATATGAATTCCGCCTCTCGCGTTTTATCGTAACGATACTTGTCCGCGAGATGAAGTACTCCAAGAAGATGATCGTCCTGATACAACGCCACGTCTTCAAACTGGCGAATGGCGCCGGCTTGTTTATCTGCGAGTGGAAGCGTGACCGGGATAGACCAGGCCACACCGCTTGCCAGTCGCATACTGGAACAGACCGCACTGTAGTCGGATCGATCTAAGAACCCCTCGAGGGGCGAATAGGCTCCGGTAGCAATCATCTCCAGATCGGAAATTTCCCGCGCACCCAAACGAAGCACGGGCATCTTCGCCGCGGACTCAATTAGCCGCTCCCGTTCAGGTCCCATAACCTCACGATTAACCAGTTCGCCCCCATGTGCTCTGATAAGTGTCATCTTACTTTGGTCCTCTTTGGAGTGCGGCGACCTGTCGCCGCTTTGGTCGGCCGCGACCTGTCGCGGCTATGTTGATTGCATTTTGGAAGTAACCAGGCGTCAAGCCGCCACGGGCCAAAGCGGCGACAGGTCGCCGCACTCCAAAATTTACCATTTACCCGCTCTCATGAATTCCGCATTCGCTCTTAACTGTGCCGCGCCAACGGCCCGCGCGTGGCGTCTCGCCAATTTGCACCGGCGTCGTACAGGGCACGCAGCCGATAGACGGATAGCCCTGGTCGTGCAGTGGGTTGTAGGGTACGTCGTGCTTTGCGATGTAGCTCCAGACATCACGCGTGGACCATGCGGCAAGCGGATTGATCTTGACCAGTCCAAATTTCCCATCCCACTCAACAAAGCCAGTGTGCGTTCGCTCGGCCGACTGATCACGGCGAATCGCTGTAACCCAGGCGCGCAGGCCCTTCAGCATTTCTTTCAGCGGTTCCACTTTGCGAATACGGCAGCAAAGATCGGGTTCACGTTCCGACAGCCGCTCCCCATATTGAGCGACTTGATCGCTTACCGAGAGGCTGGTTGCACGCCGCTCGAAGTGAACGCCGTAGCGCGCTTCGAGTTGATCGCGCAAAGCGTAGGTCTCCGGAAAGAGCAAGTCCGTGTCGAGATAGAAAATGCGCGTGCCCGGACTTATAGCCGACAACATCGACACAAGCACACAACCTTCGGCGCCGAAACCAGTAGCAAGGGCGACATCCGGGCCAAACTCCTCGATGGCCCAACGAAGTACAGCTTCCGGCGAGGCTGCCTCGAACTCATCGGAGATAACTCGCCAGTCGTTATCTGTAGTTTCTTCGCTAATCGACAGCGCCGCCAAGGACATGCAACTCTCCTGTAACAAGCTTCCTGCTTAGCTCTCTGTTTCTCATCAAGCCACCGCGAGCGTAGCCATCAGTTCTTCTTCGTCGACCACGCCAAGGTTCTGCTCAAACCAATTGAGGCGCTCACGCAACCGGACAACCTCGCCTACGATGAAGACGGCGGGAGCGCGCATACCAGCGCAATCCGCTTCCTCAGCAATCGAGTCGAGTG
>JALYSR010000249.1 GCA_030854715.1 Acidobacteriota bacterium | reverse complement strand
CGGGGTCACGAATGACTGGTTAAATGTGACAGGCTTCAATGTGGAGGGATCCAGAATCGTGGCGTTGACGACGGCATTGCTGTCTGTACCAGCATGCCCCACGTAGAGCGAGAAGGATGCACGCTTCGGGATCAGCGGTCCAGTTAGACTTGCGTCGACCGAACGGTACTGATATGGCGCGCGCGCGGGTGCAAACGGGTTACGCGAATTGAGGCTTTCGTCATTGAAGTCGAAGCTTGTTCCTCCATGGAACTTATCAGAGCCAGGTTGAGTATAAATCTCAATCCCACCCCAACCCGGATATTCATTCTCAGCGGAGTAGGGATTCTGGTTGATGCGAACTTCTCGGATCGTCTCCTTGGGCGGGACTTGTCCGTTTGAGAATCCATCGACCTTCACTTGGGGACCATTTTCTCCCATGGTTGGTCCAGCCATCGCCCGTAGCGCTGCTGCCAGGGCTACCGGGTCATTGGGCAAAGCTTCCAGATCGCGGCCGCGCAGAACCAGAGCATCCGCATTTCTATCGGCGTCTGTGCTGACTCCTTTATTATCGATTGTCACCGTTTGTTCTAAAGACCCAATACTGAGTTGCAAATCAAACGTCGCAGTCCTGCCCGGCTTTACCTCGACATTCTTTTCTTCGAGCACATTGAAACCGGCAGCCGTAACCTTCAGATCGTAGCGACCTGGTGGAAGGGAGCGGAATTCAAAGCTGCCCGTTGAGTTGGTCGTTACCGTCTTCTCTGTGCCTTTAACATCCCTGGCAACTACCTTGGCGTTGACGATTAGGCTGCCGAGTTGGTCTGTGACCGTGCCTTTGATCGAGCCTGTATTCTGCTGAGAGAAACAGTCCGGCGCCAGCACGATAAGGACAAGGGGCCAAATAAAAAGTTTCTTAAGCATCGGTCCGATGGAAACAAGTGACATGCCCTTTAGCGGTCCAGAATTATGCTGCCCCAGATTCTTGCCAGGTTGAATTTGTTTGAGTTAAAAACACTGCCGTGCTCTTGCAATCCTTTACACGTCAACTAGTCGGCAGGGTTCCAAAAGTGCTCAGCAAAGGCTCGCGCCCATAGGCTCTTAGACCATGATGCGAAAGTCTCTTTAGCGCGGAATGACGGGCAGCGTGATGGCCGAAGGGTGCTGCCGATCATGGTAGATAGTCTGCTTTGCAATCACCATCCGCTCTCCACCCCGTGTCGTTTCACCTGTATTCAGGTTGCGATTTCCTCACTCAACTTCCCCGCTTCGATATAAAGATGTCTTTATTCGGTCTTGCTTCTGCCTCTGAAATAATTTCCAGTCCAACGCGGAGAATTCGCAAGCTCCGGTTGCTGGTCCGATGCCGAACAATAGCTGGTACCGCCCAGCATTTGCTTGTGCCTGCGCGAGCCTGCCGCTGTTACTGTGATTTTCGCCCCGACGCCGTCACGATTACTTTTTGTCCCGACGAGTTTAATGCCCAGCCAATGGTTTTTATTTCCCCCATCGTTGCGCAGGAGCACGGGTGCCTCTCCTACATTAATCAGCAATAAATCTGGATCACCGTCATTATCGAAATCGCCGACGGCAAGGCCACGCCCCGAATAAAACTTCTTGAGCGGCGCTCCGTGCTCCGCCGCCACCTCACGAAAGCCCTTGCCGGTATTCTCGAACAGAAATGGTGGTTCGGTGTAAGTGGTTTCGGGAAACATCTTGTTGATCGGCTCGAACGGGTGGCCGTTGAGCACAAAGAGGTCAACCAGCCCGTCGTTATTGTAATCAAAGAAGCGCGCTCCGAAGCCGCTCATCGGAATACTAATTTGGCCCAGCCCCAACTGCTTTGTCGTTTCGGTAAACAGGCCGTCTCCGTCATTATGAAAGAGGGCGTTGGTCTGCCCGGAAAAGTTCGCAACGAAAATGTCTAAATAACCGTCCCCGTCTATGTCCTCCGCGTCGACGCCCATACCGCCGCGGGGATAGCCGTTCGGATCAAGAGCCACCCCGGCTTCCAGGGCAACTTCCGAGAATGTTCCGTCACCGTTGTTACGAAATAGAAAGTTAGGAGCGGCATCATTAGCCTGGAAGATGTCTATTCTTCCGTCGTTATTGTAATCAACCGCAATCACACCCAATCCTTTGCCATTGGGATTAGCGATTTTTGCCTTTTGGCTGACGTCGGTAAATGTGCCGTCTCGATTGTTATGAAAGAGCACGCTTGATGAGCCTTTGAACCGTGTGATATTGCAGTAGGGCTTGCCCTCGAAAAAGGAGCAGGGAACTTTACCCTGCGGGTCAAACTTGAGGTAGTTGCAAACGTACAGGTCGAGATAGCCATCATTGTCGTAGTCGAAGAAAGCCGCGCTCGTGCCCCATTCCTTGTTGTCAACCCTGGCCTGTGTCGTCACGTCGGTGAATTTTCCTTTGCCGTCGTTCCGGTAAAGCTTGCTCGCGCCGTAACCGGTAATGTACATGTCCGGCCAACCATCGTTATTGTAGTCCCCCACAGTCAGGCCCATGCCGAGCATGCTGTTGGAGATGCCCGCGCTCTCAGTCACGTCCGTAAAGGTTCCATCGCCGTTATTGCGATAGAGAACGTCCCGGAGTTTGCCGGCGCCATCCGGCTGCGGCGTTTGCGAATAGCACACGAGATAAATGTCCA
>JALYSR010000238.1 GCA_030854715.1 Acidobacteriota bacterium | reverse complement strand
CTCTCGGTAACCATGGCTGCTAGTTTACAATCGGCCATCGCGCCTCAGCGCAGCACACCTGTCGCTGTGGGAGACAGGGCTCCGGACTTCAAGCTTGAGGATCAGAATGGGCATAAGATCACTCTTTCTGCTGCGCGCGAAAAGAGTCCGGTCGTGCTGGTGTTTTATCGAGGGTACTGGTGACCATTTTGCGCTCGGCAGTTGGCCGAACTACGCTCTCTGTTGAAGAAGGGTGAGAACGTCAAGCTCTACGCGATCAGCGTAGACCCTGCGGAGGTGAGCAAGGACTTTGCTAAGAAGATCGCCTCGGACAGTAAAGGCGAAGTTAACTTCCCGATCCTCTCCGACCCTGATCATAAAATTATCGACTCTTATGGCCTGCACGATCCTGCTTACGAAGGGCAGAAGTTTGCCGGTATCCCGCATCCGGCGGTTTATGTGATCGATAAGACTGGAAAGGTGACTTGGGCAAAGGTGGAATCGAATTACCGCGAGCGTCCGGCCAATGATGAGATACGTGCCGCGCTTGCCGCGCTCAAGTAATCCGGGCGCAAATCTGACTCTAGTTTCTCTTGGTGAAGAGCGCGATTGTGGTGGGAAACGCGGGCGCGAGCCCGAGCCCGGCCAGGCTCACACCGAGAAGTACCAGGCCCGTAGCCGAACTTAACAGAACGACGAGGATGCCACCCACTGCGAGAGGCAAAGGCGAGAGACAGTCGCTAAAGACTTCCAAAAATCAGTCCGCCCGCGCCTCAAGATTCAGGGCGCACCAGGGACAGCCGCGCGGAATCGGTTCCAGCACGTAGCCGCAATCACGACAAGTCTTTGACCGCCGTAATCATGATTGCTCTTTGGCTGTAGGTGTCTTGTTCTACTCCATTCGCTGAACGGAAATAGATATACTGAGAACTATGCGAAGCGCGGGACCGAGCGCCCTCGGAGCGCCCTGCCATCATGGGGTTGGATTAAATTTTTTGAAATGCCAATTTGGCATCTCAAAGTACAGATCGAAAAGTCTGATTCAGCTGCGCGAGACCTCCGCATTGCACACGAACACTCTAACTCTTTCTTTTTCATAAGTTGCGATCAGCGAGGGGACTGGGAGTTTTGCTGTTCGTCCCGGTTCTTTCCCGTTCGCTACCATTGAGTACTGTTTTTTCCGGCCACGTATTGGCCACTTGGGAAAATCAGGTCTTAAGAACTGGGAGTGTAAGTGTTTGAAGGATTGAGTGTTATTGGTGGAGCAGAGGAGGGTCGAACTCCTGGCCTCCGCATTGCGAATTAGACTCCCGGCAAAAGCGTAAGTTATTGCCTTTTCTAAAGTTGCAGCCACCACAGAAAATAAGGGTTTTCCGGTTCTTTCCCATTCCTTCCCATCGCGTATCCGTTGCGTGCAGTTATTTTTGTCCACGTATTGGCCACTTGGATCTGGCGAGCCACCTGGTGAATTGTGATATGCCAAATTGGCATCTCAAACGTCGCCGAAGATTTAGTACCCGCAGATTCCTTCTTCGTTTAACTTCCCAATTGCGCGCACTCAATACCGACAGTTTTAAAGAATCACGCTTGCTAAGTCCGTGTGATTTTTGTGCCAAAACCGTTTTCCATTCCTCTCTAGCGTTGAGGGTCAAGGCTCGCATTAAACAGAATGACGCATGCGTGAATATAAGCAATGAAACCAATGATCAATCGAGCTGGTTGGACTCAACTCTTTGGCGTACGCTCAATATTCTCCAGGAATAGCAAGCAGGGGTGTTGTTATCATCAATATGTCAGGTATCATTACAATATTGAGCAGCTGATCTCGTTAGGAAACAAAATGAAAGCCGTATTGAAACTGGTTGTGGTGATAATCATATGGGGCTGGTCCGGTTATGCGATCCAAGGACAAACAGCCGCCGACGAGCCTCTAATCCTCATCCGAATGCCGGATGAAGCGGCTTTACTCAACCAGCCGACAGACAACGACATCGCTCGTTTCATGGCCTTGCGGGGCACATCCCTTCACCTGACTCCGCAGGATTTGATGAGAAATCACGATCTAGCTCGTCAGGTGCTTGGCCAGAATCAGATTTTTGACGAACTCGCGCATTTCCAGGCACAACACAAGATCCCAGTGAAGGTCAAATTCATTACGTGGGCCGATGCGTTTCGTTACTTCTCAGACTATGTATCAGATCCTAGTAACCCGCCTATCGTGGCGCAGCTAGGCGACACCTGGGCGGCCTACTTCCGTTCGCTGGCTGTCATGCCCTACGCGCAACGGCATACATGGGACGTTCGGCTGCTCTGGTATTGGAAGGACATGGTCAACGCTGAAGAGATTGCTGACGGCGATGGATTTGTTGCGGCATGTCAGAGGCTGCATGACGGCCCACCTTCTGAATTGGTGGCGCCTTTTATTATTTCCACATCTCCGGATTGGAACTTTCTCCATGACTTCTCTATTTGGCTATATAACGCCGGGCTGCCCTCTCTAATCTCGACCGACAAAAAGCTGGGAATACTGCCGTGGAAGGAGGCTAGATTTGCCGGTCCCGAGGGCGAACGGGCCACCCAGTTTCTTATCAACCTGACTAAGCGCGGATATGTCGTGTTGCCGGAAAAATCCAGTGATCAAATTGTCGAAGAGTTTCTCGCTCGGAAATATGCCATGGTCATTCTGGGGCCCTGGGTCGCAAGGGAGGCGGAGAAAAGACTCGGACCAGATTGGGAATCGAGGGTTGGCGCCACCTTGCCTCCAAAGATTGGCGCCAGTGTTGCCACCACAATTAAAGGCGGTTCCTTATTCGTTATTCTTGATCCCAGCCGCGGCAACGATCCAACCTCTGTTGCCCGAGCGCGCCTCCTGGTCGATTTTTTTCGCTCAAAGGAAAGCCAACGTCGCTATACTCGCGCCCTCGGGGCGCTTCCGGCGAACCCGGACGTTCTTGCAGAATCCCCAAATTTCAAGCTCTTCGAAACAGCGCTGGACAGAGGGAAAATCTACCCTGAGATTCCGGAGTGGGCCCCCGTCGTGGAGAACCTTGCGACCCGAGACAATCTCTACGCTTTCTGGAAACGCCTATCGGCTATCGCTGATACGCGTCCGGAGCCAAGCCAAGCGGAACAGGCGACTCGCGAGAAGCTCATTCTGGCCGCTTTGAACTCTGCTCAGACTGATATTAATAAGGAACTGTCGCCTGGAAAGCTAGCCTTTCTCTGGCCGTGGCTGTTGGCCCTAATTCTGCTTATCACTGTCGGCGTCTTTGCCTCTGTGTGGCGCCGGCGGGTCGAAATAAAGCGCATAGCGGAATTACGACAAACGCGCGACATATTAGCCACCCTGCAACGTCGCATGGCGCATCTGCAAGAGCCTCTCAGTGCTGATGCTCCGGCCGCCTCGCATGATCCGCCGGCGTTGGCCACCAAAGGCTACCCCGCTCTCTATCTCAACACTGCAAAGCGCAAGGTCTCCTTAAGAAAGACACGTTCCGGGCCACTCGAAGAGATCATTCACGGAGCGGAATACGACCTGTTTAGGCATATGATCGAGTGTCTGCAAG
>JALYSR010000210.1 GCA_030854715.1 Acidobacteriota bacterium | reverse complement strand
CGCATCACGTGCTTGTCGAGTATGGCGTATCCCTTGAACCCGATATTTCGGAGGAAATGGCTGGCTTCTTTGTAACCCAGTCCCTTGATCTGTTTTTCCTGAGCCAACCAATCACGCCGTGCAATCGGATTCTCAAAACTATCCAGCTTCTTGCGCAACGCCATGTTGCACTCTTCGCGCAGATAGCTTCGCGTAACGACGATATAGCCGGGTCGCTCGACTGGGAAGCGGTGAGCGCCACCATTGCGTAGGGCCAACGTCATATCTTCGCGCTTCCCATTCAGCAACAGCGGCCTAACTGCGTCGACAGCAGTAAAGCCCATGCGCGCCGAAGCGCCAGCGGTAAAGATACAGAAGACGAGTTCTTCCCAGAGTTGCGCGTCGGAGCCTTTGCGCCAGACTTCGCTAAACTGGTTCAGCCGTGTTCGTATTTCCTTCTTGCGCGCCTTGTGTGTGGCGCGAATATTTTCAATGGCTACTGTTTCGTGATTTCGTCTCACTAGAATGTCAATGGTCAGATTCTAGGTTTGCACTTTGAGGTTGTCAACGCAATTGGTTTTTGTATTCCTTGTGCATTAATGCTCAAAGCCACCGCGCGCGCACACACATCCTGCGCGATGGAACGCGATGGAAATAGCCTCAAAGGGTCTCTTCCGCGCCGGCTCTGCAGCGACATGTTATTATCAACTCTGTCGCCCCCGAGCGAGCGACCAGGAAACAAGGAATGAAGAAAAGTATAGCGCGTTTTGTGAATCTTTTTTGTGTCGCAATCCTTTTGCTGGCGACGCCTGGAATCCTTCCGGCTCAAACACCACCACCGCAAACGCCGACACCGCCGCAAGGTTCACAGTCAACCGGGAACAAATCAGATCCGCTCCGGCCCGCTTCTACGACTTCGCAGCAAGCTCTGACCAGCAACGACGAAGACGTGGTTCAGATTTACGGTCTGCAGGGCGTCTTGATAGAAACCCTTGACGGGAAAACTGTGTCCGCGCAGTCGCCCGATCAGGGATTCAATCCGGCGTCCGCGGTCAAGCTGGCTACTGCTCTCGTTGCGTTACGAAACTTTGGACCGCAGCACCGTTTCACTACAGGGTTTTGGACCGACGGGTCCTTCGACAAGGCTACGGGTCAGATTCAGGGAAACCTCTATGTGGCAGGTCGAGATCCGTCTTTTCACTACGAACACGCAGTGATGGTCGCACGGCAGTTGAATAGCCTTGGGATTCGCTCTGTGACCGGAAATCTCGTTGTTGCTCCCGGCTTTACTATGAACTTCAGCTCGTCTGCCCGACGTTCGGCGGAATTGCTTTACGACACGCTGGATTCAACGTTGAGGTCGAGTGAAGCCCTTCGAGCTTGGACCTATGAGCGTGCTGCGTTGGGCGATCAATCCTCCCTGCAAACGGTTCCGAGTGTCGCAGTGATGGGCGAGGTGCTGGTTGGTACTGTTTCCCCTGGGGCAAAGCTTCTACTGTCGCACAGGTCAAGCAAACTTACCGATGTGCTCAAGGTGCTGCTCTGCTATTCGAACAACTTCATGGCCGAAAGAATTGGCGACAGCCTCGGCGGTAAAGAGGCGGTGCGGCGTCAACTCGTCAACACATTAGGAATTTCTCCAGTTGATGTTCAACTGGCTTCGTTAAGCGGACTGGGAGTAAATCGGGTTACGCCACGCGCGATGATGAAGATCTTCAGAGCTCTCCGTGACGAACTTCAGAAGAGCAAACTAAACCCGGCGGACATCATGCCGGTTGCCGGAATCGATCCGGGGACATTGGAAGATCGATTTACCGGTCCGGCATGGCAAGGCAGTGTCATTGCAAAGACAGGAACACTCGTTAGAACTGATGGGGGCGCCAGCTCACTTGTCGGGCAGATGAAAACTGCAAAAGGCGAGGTCCTTCTGTTTGTCATCATGAACCAGCATGGAAATGTTGTGAGGTTTCGAGAGAATCAGGACTATCTGGTAATGCAGGTCCAAAACAGCCGCGGTGGACCAAAGGCCTTCAACTATAAACCGCTGGCTCTAACAATGAAACTCGCCGACACCGAAAGCGTCTCCGGATCCGCAAACAATGAATTCGAGCCGAACCTCAAGGCTCCGGCCAGCTCACCCTGACCTTCGATTCAAGCCATAAATATAGCGCCCCGCGATCATGAAGACGGCGGGACGCTTTACCGTCCGACTGCGCGCGCGGCGTGCGGCACTGCGCATGCAGGCAGACGATCTCAGGGTAAGAGACTTTAGCGACGTTCATAGTTCGTCTGGTGGTATCTAAAACTTCGAACGTCAACAAATCCGAAAAAAGACAATCTGCCAGTGAACTGCCGTTCCCAGCCTCCCGAGATGTCGGGCGGCTCTTGCGGATAGGAAGCGGCTTTCCTTGGCTGTCACTTAAGGTGACGGTTTGAAGGAGGCCCGGATGAATCGTTGAAGTAATTTGTGCGCTTTTGGGCCTCAAGTGGGCTGGCATAGGCATTGCCGAAAGGTGAGCGCCGCAGTTTGGCGGCTATGAGGCCCTAAAGGATGGAGAATTGAAATGTCGGCGACGCCTAAAACAATAAATTGGATGACAAAACGGAGCGCGGGTGGGTTTACCACGATTCAGTTGGTGATCACGCTAGCGGTGGTAACGGTCGTATCGGCCTTCGCCATAATGGGCATCAAGACGGCTCGGGCCTCGGTTCGTTTGAACGGGGCTACGCGACAAATGGCCGGCTATTTAGAAAAAGCTCGCGGTGATGCCATTCGCCGCCACGGTTCGTCTAACGTCACCATCGCCAGCACCACTAGTTACACCGTGAACATGGACTCTAATTTGGATGGTATCGCAGATGCACAGACCATCACTCTACCGAGCGGCGTGGCGCTGGCAGGGATTCCTGTCAATACGGTGATTTCTTTTAATTGGCGGGGACAAGCGAACAATGAGGCCAGTATTACTTTGAGCCACGCGGGCCTGACTTCAACCACGATCAATATATCGGGAGCTGGAGACATTACTCTAAATGGCGAGATACTCACAGACACCGATATCGCCCGTGTAACCGTCGCAAATGTGGATCCTACTGTTGCGGCCGGGTCACCCAGCGGGGGTGGAAGCTCTTCTCCAACTCCAACGCCTACCCCCACGTCCACACCAACCCCCACACCAACGCCCACGC
>JALYSR010000205.1 GCA_030854715.1 Acidobacteriota bacterium | reverse complement strand
CCGGTAAACAGACGAGTTCTCCGAAAACCGCCGCCTACGCGGCAACCTGCTACAGACACAAGTTGATTCTAGCATCCGGCGCTACCGCGCTCAGTTCTGTAATGAATAGGTCCTTCCCCGACTTAATTGTCGGACGATGAGGAGAAACAGTGGCTGATGTAGTTAACGTAGGATTGGTCGGTTACGGCCTGGCGGGTCGCGTCTTTCACGCGCCCATAATTCAGTCGCTACCAAACGTGCGGTTGAAAAAGGTTGTGGAGCGCCACAAAGAAGACTCGAGCAAGCGTTACCCCGAAGTGGAGGTGGTCCGCGACGTCGCCACTCTCCTCGAAGATGAGGAGATCGATCTGGTCGTCATCACGACTCCCAACACTTCTCACTTCGAGTATGTGCGAGACTCCTTAATGGCCGGGAAGCATGTAGTCGTCGAAAAGCCTTTCACCACGACGTCAGCAGAAGCGCTGCAATTAATCGACTTAGCCCGCCGGCAAGACAGAATCCTTACCGTGAATCAAAATCGAAGGTGGGATGGTGATTTCCAAACCGTAAAGCGAATGTTGGACGAAAAGCTGTTGGGCCGGCTGGTCGAGTACGAGTCTCATTTCGATCGGTTTAAGAACTATCAGCAGGCCGGCGCGTGGCGCGAGGAGGAAGGGCCGGGAAGTGGGATTCTGTTTGACCTCGGCCCACACCTTATTGATCAGGCGCAGGTCTTGTTTGGCTTGCCGCGAATGATCACGGCTGACATTAGAGTCCAAAGAGATTTCGCCAGGACAGCCGACAATTTTGAGTTGATCCTCTCCTACGAACATTTGAAGGTGACTTTGAAAGCCGGGATGCTAGTGCTTGAGCCCTGCCAGCGTTTCATCCTCCATGGAACTGAAGGCTCATTCGTCAAATACGGTCTCGACGTACAGGAAGAGGCCCTGAAAAAGGGTTTGACACCTGATACGCCCAGGTGGGGCGAAGACCCTGAAGAGCAATGGGGCACGCTTTACACGCAGGTTGCCGGGGTACCTTCCAAGCGACGAATAGAAACGATTGCCGGGGGCTATCAGGCCTACTACCGGAACGTGATTGAAGCGATAAACGGTGAGGCGGAGTTAATTGTTAAGCCTGAAGAAGCGATGAATACGATTCGCATTATCGAGTTGGCAATGGAGAGCAGTCAAAAACATGTCGGAATTCCGTATTCGTCCGCGTCTGCCCAAGTCTCGGGATCGTGACGAACGTGCCCGATCGTATTTCCCTCGTCCGAGCGTCCTCTGCCGGGATATAATCAGCCGCCTCGCAACGTGGTCCAGGTGATTTTCCCAGGGTATTTATTTCGCTGAACGGCGCTGAGACGACCTAATAGGAGGTAACCGTCTGATGCATAGAATGAGTCTGCCCCCAGCAACAAATGTGGGCCTTGCCACCACCAGTCAGCATTCACGAAAACTTTGTACTTCGATCGTGATAGCGGCCCTTGCTTTGATAATCGCATTCGCCGGCCCTGCGACTGCGCAAACTTTCCGTGGCACCATCCTCGGCACCGTAACCGACCCTAATGGCGCGGTCGTGCCTCAAGCAACTGTAACGGCAAGGAACATTGCCACTGGTATCGAACGAACAACGCAGAGCGACGAGTTTGGGAACTACACGATTGCGGAGTTACAGACGGGCACTTATGAAGTCAAAGTTGAAAAGTCAGGCTTCCAAAGCTCGACGGTGACGGGAGCAGTCGTCGAAGTGGCCGCTGAGCGACGAGTTGATGCCACATTAGCGGTTGCCGGTTCAGAGGCCACTGTCATCGTCGCACCTGCGGCTCAGGTCGAAACCACAACCAACACGCTTGGCGGGACTATCAACACTAAAGCCGTTGCGGATCTGCCGGTCAATGGTCGCGACTTCACAAAATTCCTGGTGATGGTTCCTGGCTCTACAGGCGATCCAGCCGGTGGAAATGATTCACCTGGATCCTTTGGTCTGTTTAGCTCCAACGGCAATCGCGGACGGGCAAACAATTTCCTTCTCGATGGTACGGACATGAATGATGGCTACCGAAACCTGCCGGCCATCAACGAAGCCGGCGTGTTCGGGACGCCTGCGACTATTCTGCCTCTCGAAGCCATCTCGGAAGCGGCGATCCTGTCAAACTTCGAGGCCGAGTATGGTCGAAACTCCGGCGCCATCATCAACATCGTTACCAAGTCGGGTACAAACGATTTTCACGGTTCGGTTTTCGAGTTTTTTCGCAATAACAAACTCGACGCGCGAAATTTTTTCAATCCCAAGCCTGACCCTCAGACAGTATTCCGAAACAACCAATTTGGCGGCTCACTGGGCGGGCCCATCGTTCGCAATCGCACGTTTTTCTATTTCGCTTATGAAGGCCAACGTGAACGCGTCGGCCTTAATTCTACGGCGCGCGTTCCCGACCCGCGCGAAATTACTGCATTGGGAGGCCCGACGAATCCTGTGATCGCCAAGCTACTGGCACGTAATCCCTGGCCTGCCCCCAACCGTCCGTTGCCGTTGTTTGACGACACCGGTACTCCGAATCTTTTTGTCACCACTAACGCCTCCAATAACGTTGACAGTCTGATCGGAAAGATCGATCACCAGTTCAATAAGGACAACCAGTTTACCGGACGCTACTTCTACGGAAACAGCCATCAGTCTTTTCCCCTGGCGATACTGGGAGGCAATGTGCTGCCCGGCTACAACACGGTTACTCCAACTCGGGTAAATCTGATTTCCCTTTCTTACTTGAGAATCTTCTCGCCGACTAAAGTCAATGAAGCCCGATTTGGTTACAACCGCTTCAAAGAAGGCTTCTTTCCCGAGGACGGCAGTTTCGATCCGCGCACAATAGGTTTGAATAACGGCGTCGTTGGCCCACAGGATTTTGGCCTGCCCTTCATCAACGTCAGCGGTTTTGCCTCGATTGGCTCGACACTTTCCGTTCCGCGCGCGCGGGTTGATACTAACTGGCAGGCAATCGATAACTTTTCGTGGAAGCTCGACCGTCACGATTTAAAGTTTGGTTATGAGTTTCGGCGCACGTTCGTCAATGCCTTTTTTGATGCCGGATACCGTGGCCGCCTGAATTTTGCTTCACTTGAAGACTTTCTGTCAGGCACGTTGTCCGGTGGCCGCTCGGCACGCGGTGATTCGCGCCGCGGTACATTCCAAAACTCGCACGGTGCTTTTATTCAGGATAGTTTTCGCTGGCGGCCGAGAGTTACGCTCAACCTCGGCCTTCGTTACGATTATTTCGGGGTCATCGATGAAGAGCGCAAACGTTTTAGTAATTTTGATCGCACGCTCGGACTCGTCCAGGTCGGCACGCATGGCATTAACAAACTCTACAACAGCGACTGGAATAACTTCTCGCCGCGCCTCGGCGTGGCCTGGGATGTGAACGGTAAGGGCAAGACGGTTGTGCGGGCAGGCTGGGGCCTTTTCTATGATGCTTTCTCCCAGGACTTTTTTGTCGGCCAGTTGCCCTTCAATACCTTCAATCCTGGCCCGGCCTACAATCCGATCGGTCCATCTGCAATTCTGTTTTCCTTCGCGACGGTCCCGCAGATCGAATCAGGTGTTCCGATCTTCACCGACTATCTGGATTCGGATGTTTTCGCCGTCGATCGCAACCTGCGAACGCCTTACGTGCAAAACTACAACTTAAACGTTCAGCACGAACTGTTTAAGAACGGCATTTTGGAAGTGGGTTATGTCGGGTCGCACGGAACGAAGCTTTTCCGCTATCGGGATATTAACCAACCTCCGGTTCCCCGATTATCAACCGCCAGGCCGTTTGACAATGGACCATTCGCGCCTTCAGGCGGGACATTTTTCTACGTCAACCAGCTCGAAACAACTGCGAATTCGAGTTACAACGCACTCCAAACCAGTTTCAGACTGCGCAACCTTCATGGTTGGACGTCGATGGTCAACTACACCTGGTCACACTCGATTGATAACGCGTCAGACGGCCAGGACTTTGTAGCCAACGCCACACAGCCCGACAATAGTTTCCGCGCCGACCTGGAACGCGGCAACTCCAACTTTGATAGTCGCCACCGTTTCGTCGCCAGCTTTAACTACGACATCCCCAACTTCGCCGAAGGACACCCGCGCCTGGGCCAGGGCTGGCAACTCAATGGCGTGCTCACCCTGCGTAGCGGCAATCCGTTTCACCTTAACTACAACTTCACCGGAGACTTCAACGGCACGGGTGAATTTTTTGGGCGGCCTGATATCGTAGGCGATCCATTTGCGGGCACCGGAGGACCGGAACGGTACCTCAATCTGGCGGCGTTCAAAGTGCCTTGCACGCTGGACGGAGAAACCGGCGGATGTATTCCCGGCAGCTTTCACTTTGGTAGTCTCGGTCGCAATTCACTGCCTGGACCTGGGTATCGCAACTTCGATTTGTCATTGTTCAAGACGACGCCAATAACCGAGAAGGTGAAGTTGCAGTTGCGTGCGGAAGTCTTCAATGTCTTCAATCACCCAAACTTTTCGTCACCCTTGCTGCCCAGCTTTATTGCCGACGCCGCCTTTAATGGGCTTACTCCGGACGGTCACGGCATTGGTTTCCTGCCGATCACCGTCACCCCTGACGTTGGACTTGGCAATCCATTCCTGGGAGGTGGCGGACCACGAAACGTACAGCTTGCCGTGAAGCTGATGTTTTGAGCTTAAACAAGACGCGCGAACACCCTATAGCCAAAAACAAGAGCGGCCACCTTCGATGTAACGAAGGTGGCCGTATCCTTATTTTGGTAGCGCATACGGGACTCGAACCCGTGATCTCTGCCTTGAGAGGGCAGCGTGTTAACCAACTACACCAATGCGCCGCGCGAATTTCGATTATAGGTGGCGGGTTGAGCCCACCGCAAGTTTGGTCCTATCCGCAGATTACGCCGATTACACAGATTTAAGACCAGTAGGTTTTGGAGAAGGAATTCTGCCCCTATTTTCGAAACGGTTTTCCCACTTGTATTTTCTGAATCTGTGTAATCTGCGGATAGCCAATTCCTAAAAATTGAGCGCAATTTTCGTCGAATGCTATACTTCGCCGCGTAGTTCGAGCTTCAGTCAAGTCGGTCAAACTCGCCCCGGAGAGACAATGAACATAGTTGTGTTGCGAGAAACACAAGTGGGGGAAGCGCGCGTGGCGCTGATGCCCGAGTCGGTGACGAAACTCGTAGCACTTAAAGCTTCGGTAATTATCGAGAGCGGCGCGGGCTTGAAAGCCGCGCGCACTGACGACGATTACGCGCAAGCCGGCGCGAAGATTTCTGCGGATAGAAAAACGCTGCTCGAATCCGCTGACGTTCTGGTCGCGGTAAACCGGCCTCCGGATGAAGTTTTTGCCGACCTCAAAAAAGGCGCAGTCGTTCTCGGTTTCCTGCGGCCGCTCGACGAACCTGCAGCATTGGAACCGGCTTTGGCGCACGGCCTCACTACATTTGCAATGGAGCTGATTCCGCGCATCACGCGAGCGCAGGCGATGGATGCGCTTTCTTCGATGGCTACCGTCGCCGGCTATAAAGCTGTTCTGCTGGGAGCCTCAAACATACCTCGAATGTTTCCGTTGTTGATGACCGCGGCCGGCACTGTGCCGCCGGCTCGTGTGTTGGTGCTCGGCGCGGGCGTCGCGGGGTTGCAAGCGATCGCTACAGCACGGCGGTTAGGTGCTGTCGTCGAATCGTATGACGTGCGCGCGGCTGCGGGCGAGCAGGTGCGTTCACTTGGCGCAACATTTTTAGAAGTTGATCTGGGTGGACTCAAAACTGAAGATGCAGGTGGTTACGCGGTTGAATTATCAGAAGAAGCATTGAAGCGCGGGCGTGACTTGATTGCGGAACACGCTAAAACCGCGGATGTTGTAATCACAACGGCGCAAGTGCCCGGCAGACGCGCGCCGCTGCTCGTGACTGAACAGGCGGTGAATGGCATGAAGCGAGGCGCGATATTGGTCGACCTCGCTGGGGCGACAGGCGGAAACTGCGCGCTCAGTAAAGCCGATGAAGTTGTCGAACTCGAGGGCGTGACGATCATGGCTCCCACAAACCTTCCAGCAACTGTTCCGGTGCATGCCAGCCAGCTTTACTCCCGCAACGTCACAGCATTTCTGAGTCTGTTAATTAAAGATGGCGAGTTGAACATCGACATGAATGATGATGTGGTTGGTCCATCATGTGTGACGCATCAGGGACAATTCGTCAATCAACGCGTGGCGGCGGCGCTAAACATGCCAATCAACCAATAACAATCGGAGTTGGTGAGCCTTGCCATATGGATAATCTCAATAAACCAGCCACTGGCGAACCACAAAACCCTCAGGTCATTCAGCCAACCAATGTTGCACTGGGAGTTGCCGTCGGGATTGGAGTGGCCTTCGTGTTTGGTATGGGCGGCTTCCTGCTCGTAAACGATGACACTGGCTCGATGGGCGCGGTGCTGTTTTTGTTGTTGCCATTTGCTACCGGGTTCGCTACTGCTTTGGTGGCCCGTCGTTGGAATATTGTTGTCGCGTCATTGATCATTGGTTTCATTATTTGCTCCACAATTCTATTGGTGTCGCAAGTGGAAGGTTGGGTTTGCGTACTCATGTCCTTTCCTTTGATTGCTGTTGGCATGACCATTGGAGCGTTGTTGGGTGCGCTGGTTCGAAGACAGCTCATCGACAAATCCCGCCGGCCCCGAGTGGTAAACCTTGTGTTGCTGCTGGTGATTCCGGTTTTCTTGATGGGCGCAAACAATATCGAAAAGCCCTCAAGAAGAATCCCGCGGGAGGAGACTTTCACCAGTGTGCTGGTTCTAAACACACCTGCGGAAAAAGTGTGGAATGCGATCAAGAGCATGGATCGCGTCAACGCGCACAAGGGCTTCTTGATGCGGATCGGATTGCCGGTTCCGGTAAGCTGTTCGATCGATAAAGAAGCTGTGGGTGGCAAACGCACTTGTTATTTCGAGTCGGGGTACATCGAAGAGCGCATTACTGAGTGGGAGCCTCCCCGTTCGATGAAGCTCGAAATCACGTCCTGGGATGTTCCGGGAAGGCCCTGGCTAGATTTCAAGGATGCGAGCTATGAGTTCCATGAGGATAACGGTCAGACGATCATGACAAGAACGACGACCATTGTGTCGCGTCTCTTACCTGCATGGTATTGGAGAAGGTTCGAGGAGATTGGCGTCAAGACCGAGCATGAGTATTTGTTTGAAGCGGTGAAGAATGGAATTAACGGAGAAAAATAGATGTCACCAGAAACACTGATATCCGCTCTCTACGTGTTTGCCCTCGCAGCTTTTCTTGGTTACCAGGTGATATCGCGCGTGCCGCCGCTGCTGCACACGCCGCTGATGTCGGCAACAAATGCCATTTCGGGCATCTCGTTGGTGGGGTCGATTGTTACTGCCGGCGCCCATTACAACACCGTCAGCACAATTCTTGGTTTCACAGCAGTGTTCTGTTCGACCACAAACGTGGTCGGCGGCTTCGTCATCACCGACCGCATGCTCAGGATGTTTAAGCGCAAGCCCACAACAGCTGCATCCAGGGATATTGGCAAAGGTAGCGGCAAATAAGAAATTTTAAGACTATATCCGCAGATTACACAGATTTCGCAGATTCAAAAAGAAGAAAGCTTTTGAGCCAGATAGCGAAGTGGTCATCACACTGCCCCCTTTTTAGCCCTAATAATCTGTGAAATCTGCGTAATCTGTGGATAGTCTCTGGCGATTCATTCCGGGAAAAACACTAAGACTGACTTCTGAATAATCGTGCACACCTACTTCATCGAACTAAGTTACCTGCTGGCTTCCATCCTTTTCATTCTCGGCCTCAAGGGATTGAGTCACCCGGAAACTGCCAAACGCGGAATGCACCTGGCGGAGTTTGGCATGCTGATGGCCATCATCGGCACTCTAATGCACCTCGAGATTGTCAGCTACACCTGGATCATTACTGGTCTCGCGCTGGGATCGCTGGTCGGTTTGGCAATGGGTCTTTGGGTTCCGATGACTGCGATGCCGCAGCGGACCGCGTTGTCCCATGCTTTCGGCGCCTTCGCGGCCGCGTTGGTAGGAATTTCCGAGTTCTATCGGCATGGCGGACATCTGGAAACAATCACGATGGGCGCGCTGGGTTTTGAAGTAATGCTTGGCGCGCTGACAACGACGGGAAGCTTGTTGGCGTTTGCAAAGTTGCAGGGACTGGTTCGCGGCACGCCGGTAACGTACAAGGGACAGAATATTTTCAACATGGCGCTGCTGGCGACGACAATCGGAATTTTTGTTTACTTGATTTTTGTGCCGGGTTCGATGCCGCTCTTTTTCACGATGGTGGGTCTGGCGTTCGTCTTTGGACTGCTACTCGTAATGCCGATAGGAGCCGCAGACATGCCGGTAGTCATGTCGCTCCTGAATTCTTATGCTGGCCTGGCGTCGGCAGCCACTGGCTTCGTGTTATCCAACAACGTTTTGATCATCGCCGGCACACTCGACGGCTTCTCCGGATTCATACTTTCAATCCTGATGTGCCGAGCCATGAATCGTTCGATGACGAACGTGCTGTTCGGCGCTTTCGGCAGCGCTGCGACATCCGCAAAACCCGGCGAGCAGCATGGAACTATGCGTGAGGTGAGTCTGGACGACATTGCGATCCAGTTGGCCTACGCAAACAAGGTGGTTTTTGTGCCGGGTTACGGGATGGCAACTGCGCAGGCGCAACACGCAGTCCGTGAGTTGGCGAACACGTTGGAGAAGCGTGGAGTCACCGTGAAATATGGGATCCATCCTGTTGCCGGACGCATGCCCGGCCACATGAACGTCCTGCTCGCCGAAGCAAACGTGCCTTACTCATCGCTTTACGAGTTGGAGCAAATCAATCCGGAGTTTCCTACGACTGATGTAGCCGTAGTGATCGGCGCGAACGACGTTGTCAATCCGGATGCTCGCGATAATCCCAACAGTCCGATTGCGGGGATGCCAATTCTGGAAGTTGACCGCGCAAAATCGGTGGTGGTGCTGAAGCGTGGTCAGGGAAAAGGATTTTCAGGATTGGAGAACCCGCTATTTTTCAAAGACGTCACGGGCATGTTGTATGGAGACGCAAAAGAGACGTTGACGAGAATGGTTCAGGCAGTCCAACAGGCCTAAACCTTTCCCCGCCTTCCTTCGTAATAAGGAAACCCCAGCATTAAGCCTTCATGTGAAATAATTTTCGGAGAAAATCATGCGAAGATCAGTTACCGCACTTGTGCTCACGAGTCTGCTAGTCTTTAGTTTTTCACCGACGCTCAATTTTTCATCGGGCTCCGCAGTCCTTGCCCAGCGCAAAAATAAAACTCAGAAAGCGCCGCCCGTCTCAGTCGTTGCGCAGCGAGGCGTTGACACAATCACGGCAGCGCAAATGAAGGATTACCTGTCCTTCATCGCTTCCGATGTGATGGAAGGCCGCGACACTCCCTCGCGCGGGCTGGATACGGCTGCCCAGTTTTTGGCGATGAACTTGTCGCGTTGGGGATTCAAACCTGCGGGAGACGACGGCACATTCTTTCAGAAGATTGCTTTGAATAGGGATCTGGTTGACAAGACCGAGACCAGGGTGCAGCTCAATGGCCAGACGTTGATGTTTGGCGACGACTACATTCCGCTGCCAAGAAATGTTGATGTCTCTGCCCAGCTCGTGTTTGCGGGCAACGGATGGTTCGTCAAGTCAAAGAATCTCGACTCTTACAAGGGCGTTGATGCTAGAGGAAAGATCGCAATTATTTTCGGTCCGCTCGACGGTTATCCGCGCGGTATCAGGAACGCCGACCTAACCGGCACGCGCGGTGAAGACTGGATGAACGCGGGTGAGTACGCTCGCAAGGTGGGCGTAGTCGGTATAGTCATCGTTCCCGATTTTCAGTATCTGGCAAACTGGGATCGCAATCGCACTCGACTCACCGATCGCGGAGTCACAACGGTAGCGAAGTTTCAGACACAGGCAGCGGCGCAAATACCGGGGATTATTGCGGCTCCCAGGCTGACGAATAGTTTGTTCCAGGGCGAGAAGCAGAATGCCGCCGCGCTTTTCGAGTCGTCTTACGGCGGACAATTGCCGGAACCTTTTGAGCTGAGTGCGGATAAGAAACTTTCAATAGCCGTGAAGGTAAAGTCAGATACAGCGGCGACACAAAACGTGGTTGCTGTATTCGAGGGCAGCGATCCGGTTCTGAAGGATGAATATGTTGCGCTGGGCGCGCACTACGATCATATTGGCATCGGCATTCCCGTAAACGGCGACGCGATTAATAACGGCGCCGACGATGACGGCTCAGGAACCACGGCACTGCTGGCGATGGCGGAAGCTCTGGCGAAGGCGAGTATGCGACCCAAACGCTCGGTCCTGTTCGTCTGGCATGCCGGTGAAGAAAAGGGATTGTGGGGCTCGCGTTACTTCACTAGCTATCCGACCATTCCGCTCGACAGAATTGTGACGCAAATCAATATCGACATGATCGGTCGCAGTAAAAAGGAGGGGGACACCAATCCCCGCAACAAAGAGCTGTCAGGACCGAACGAGGTTTATGTTATAGGCTCGAAAATGATGAGCACGGAGCTTGGCGATTTGACGGAGGCGGTGAACAAGCAGTATCTGAATATCACTTACGATTATCGCTACGACGATCCCAACGATCCCAACCGCTTCTTCTTCCGCAGCGACCACTTTAACTACGCGCGCAAGGGCATACCCATTGTTTTCTTTTTCGATGGCGAACATGAAGACTATCACCGCCCCGGCGACTCGCCCGATAAGATTGACTATCAAAAGATGGAAAGGATTACGCGCACTGTTTACATGACGCTATGGGAAGTTGCCAACCGGCCCACTCGCCTGAAAGTTGATAAACAGCTGCCGGCGCAGTTGATGTAAGAAAGTTGAAGCAGGCGCTACCGTGGTCGTCGGACCTGCGTTCTCTTCAGCAGCCTGTTTGCTGATTCAGTTGAACTAAAGACGAAGGATCTCTTCTCACCGGGAACGGTCACCAACCTGACGAAGTCTCCAACCTTCAGCACACGCATTGAAATGGCCGGGCGCGCGGCTGGTGGATTCGGTGAAGGCGGCGGCGGTGTTAGGTTACCAAACATCATTGTAGCAGCAGTATATCCACATGTTGTGACTGCTGTTATTCGCCCCGTTTGCGTTTCGGAAGCAGAGGTCAAGGTGAAATCGTTTCCCGTGATCGTTAGCGTCGCGTCCCCAGTCAAAGAGGCGTCCGGATAATTTATTTTGCCGCTGTAATTTCCTGAGAGATCCGCTTGCTCGCCTTGCGTGCGATCGCAGCGAGAGGGGTAAACGACCTCAGCGACCAACGTGTTTTCCGAATTAGCACCTTTGAAGCTTATCGCAACTTCGGTCTCCCCACCGGGCGTGATCTGAAAAGCGTTGCTGTTAAGCGCGCTGGCGCCTGCAGGCTGGACTCTAACGACGTACTGTTTCGGTGGCACCGGAAGAGATTCGAATTTAAAGTGTCCGCGCGCGTCCGTTTTCATACTTGCGACTTCGCAACCATAGGCCAAGGCCCCTACGTCAATATTGGGAGAGTTGGCAAGCACGCCTTTAACGAGCGTTCGCATTCGGGCGACCAAAAGGGTCAGACCTGCCTGTCTTATCTTGCCTTCTTTCACTTCAATACTTAACCGCGTGGGATTGTATGTCGTGCCTGCGCAAGCAACGAGCAGATATCGGCCTTCCTGCACATTCTTAATTTCAAATTTACCAGTTACGGCATCAATGGTAACCGGTTCTCTGGTTAGATCGTTTTCATTGTCAATCAGAACAACTTTAACGCCGGGCGGGATCGAGCCATCAGTGGCCCTCGCGCTCCCCTCGATTGATCCTGTCTGCGCCCGGCTAATAGCACACGCGGCGCATAACACCAGCAAAACTCCAAAGAGCTTAAGTAATTGTGCAATCTCAGTTCTCATAGTTGGTAAACCTCAGGGGGCTTGAATTTTCTCAATCTCGCTGATAGCGTCGTTGATAGACGGTTTGAGTTCCTCGGAGCCATCGAGCTCTAAAGCTCGAAGTGAGTTCACCGTCTTGTCACGTTCGGTCTTTGACGCGCGAAGCTG
Source organism: Acidobacteriota bacterium (assembly GCA_030854715.1). GTDB lineage: Bacteria > Acidobacteriota > Blastocatellia > Pyrinomonadales > Pyrinomonadaceae > PSRF01. The sequence continues at coordinate 19,076 of JALYSR010000205.1, read as the reverse complement.
CCGCAAAACTATTGGCAACATGCCCACGGCTTGCTTGCGGGCGCCGTTGTATTTTTGATTGCCTTTTTCGTGCGGACAATTTCTGGCGATGTTCAGCAGGTAATCTCTGGCGTCGGGAAACAGCCCCTTAGCCAGAAACTGAGCCGCATCCAGTACGAACTCTCCGTCTTCGTTGACGCACGATTGGGCGTCGGTCCCGAGCCTATTCCGCAATAGATTCCAGAAGGCCTCTCGTTCCACGGGGGCCAGTTGAGGTGCTGCTTCGCGATAGAACTCTAAAACACCGAGACGCAAGCTGGGATTGGGATCTTGAAAATAAAGTAGCATCGCATCCAACAGCTTTTGATGAAGATTGGGAAAGGATTGATAAACCACCTGAGCAGCTTCTACACCACCCAGTCTAATCTCGTTGGGTTTTACGCCGAGGGCGAACTTAATGACCGGCAACGCGTCTTTGCCATAGGCCGCAACTTTAATGGCGGCAAGCGCTCGCTTCTCCTTATCCGTTTCGGCAAAGTCAGTCAACGCCGTTGTTGTCAGGCTAATCTGATTTACAGTCGCCTGTTTCTTATTAGATTGAAGTGTCAAAATGGAAATGGCGGCCGTCAAAGCCCCAATAGACAAACTAACCATGATGGCGGCGATGCCTGTAAAGAGCGGGCCGAAGTCTTTCGCAAACTGAGCAACTTTCTTCCGACATTTTTGCCATGCGGTTTCCGCTTCGGAAGCTTCGCGCAGTTTTGACGCAACTTGGGCGGCAAACGCATCAAGTATCTTTACGTAAGTCTCAGTCGTCGTCATTGGCTGAGGGCCCTTTTCGCCAGCCGAAATCGTTCGCGCCAGAATCTTGAGTGGTTGAAACCATGCTTCATCGACTTAGCGCGGCAATCACGGCGCGGATTCGTGATGATTTTGACGGGCTACCAATCCGAAGGCCAGATGAGAAGGATGCGGCGGTCGCAGGCTCTGTGGGTCAGCCCGTAGAAAGAATTCCGAGTTTCGAGTTAGGTGGAACTCAATTGTAGTCCACGTTTTTGCGAGGTGGGCGAAGCATATTCCTGCCCCACTTGGAAAGTCAATGGTCCGGGCTCAAACGGATCCTTTTCGGACTTGCCTTCTTCCGCCATCTTTGATGGCTCATTGAGCGGTTTACTTAACAGGTCACCGGCCGGAGCTCATTCCTTTTTGCGTTCAGCGACCAGCCGGCGATAGGCTTCGGCGCGTGAGAGACCCAGCTTGCGCGCCGCTTTTTTTAATGCGGCCCGGTGGTCCAAACCTGCGCTTTCCAATGATTCGACCAGCGAAGCGATATTCATCGATTGCGGATTATCCGCGACTTCGGTCTTGATCACTGTGCGATCAATGATCAGGACAATCTCACCTCGGGCACTTTCAGCAGAATCAAAGCGCGCCGCAAGCTCACTTAAACGGCCGCATACTATCTCTTCATGCATCTTCGTCAACTCCCGCGCGACCACTGCCTCGCGCTCGCCGAGAACCTCGTGAGCGTCTTTGAGCGAGGCCGCGATGCGGTGGGGCGCTTCGTAAAAAACCAGAGTGGCAGGAACGGAACCAAGCTCGCTCAGGCGGGTGCGGCGCGCCCCTGAGCGCGCCGGTAGAAACCCGCCGAAAAAGAATTCATCTGTGGGCATTCCCGAAGCGACCAAGGCCGTAATCAGTGCACTGGCACCGGGCACGGGCACAACGCGCACGCCGTTATCGACCGCGAGCCTTGTCAAACGAAACCCGGGATCGCTGATTCCGGGCGTGCCCGCGTCGGTAACAATCGCCACATCCGCGCCAGATTCAATCAGTTTCAGTAGTTCAGCAGCACGTTCGCGCTCGTTGTGCTCGTGATAGCTGATGGTTTTGGTGCTGATGCCGTAATGGTTGAGAAGCTTGCGCGTATGGCGCGTGTCTTCGCAGGCAATGACATCCACTTCGCCGAGCAGTCTGACGGCGCGATGAGTGATGTCTTCAAGATTGCCAATTGGAGTTGAAACCAGGTAGAGCGTGCCCGCCATGAAGCTATTCTGTCATCAAGCGCGGGACATGCGAAAGCCTCGCTACGCCCTTTCAAGTTGAGACCAGTGGCGGAAATGCTTAGCGGTGGGTTGAGTCGGTCCGCGAATCATCCAGTAGGATGCCGATGTGATCCCTGATGTTCGCTTCGTGGATCTCCGGATGAGGTTCGGGACCTTTTTGCTCGGTCCAACGTGGCGGGCCGCCGGCGCCAATCACCAGCCGAAGTTGTTCGCTTGCCGATCTGATTCCACGGTGTTTGATGTTGGCACAAGCCAACCCGCCCCCGCGTATGAAGCCATCGCGCGGCGTTCGCGGCCAGCCGGCTTCCACGACCAGCAGGCGCTCGCCTTTCCCCAGGCTCAATCGTCTGCCGGTCATGGTTGCGGCGCCGACTTTGAAGCGATGCTCATCGTCTTTCGAGATTTGAATACCGGCCGCTTTTAGATTCGCTTCGTCTGCGACTATCTCAAATGCTGTGAACAGCCAATTGGTGGCAATCTTCCTGATCACATCATTAGCGGTGCGCAGCTGGAGATATTCAGAGATGTCCTTCCGTCCCGCTGCCCGCGCGCGTGCTTCGGCCTCGGCGATAGCAACAGCCCACGCTTCTTCGAGTTCGCTCACGACCACCTCCGACCACTTTTAGCCGCTTATCCGGGTAAATTCGCAGGTATCGGCGTACCCGTCCGCCGCTCTATTCGCTGACAAAAGCACGCGATGTTATCATGGCCTTCCCGAACGTCTCCCATTAGATCAGTCAGAAAGATCAACCAGAAAATGTCGCCAGCTAATGTCGAGAAGCAATGTTGGTAGGCAGGGCTTTCCTCCCACTCGATAACAGAATCTTAGAGTTACAGAATGAAACTATCAGATCACAGAATTTCAAAGTGGACACTGCTTTTTATTTGCTGCGCCGCGCTTTTCTTCTTTTTTGGGGTGCGCCAATTTGCGCAAACGACAAACCAGTTGCCGGCGAGGACGGGACGCGTAAACGACCTGGCTGGAGTTGTGGATGAAAAGACCCGGAAGCAACTGGAAAACATTCTGGAAAATGTGAAGCAAAAGACGGGGATTGAGTTTGCAATTGCAACGGTTGACTCAACCGAGGGCAAAGACATTTTCGATTTTTCGAGGCAGCTTGCATTGGACTGGAACGTTGGCGCCCGCTCGAGCAAGAAGAGCCTTTTGCTGGTGTTGGCCGTTAAGGAAAAGACTTCGTTCACGCAATTCAGCAGGTCTGTTCAAAGCGAGCTGCCTGAAGGCGTGCTGGGAGAGATGAGTCAACGCATCCGGGGATATACGGATGCTGGTCAATTCGGTGAGGGTTTGAATGCAGGCGTTCATCATTTCGTCAATTCGATGGCCCAAAAACTGGCGCTCAATGTCGAGGACTTTGAGCTGCCTGCTGCGGTAGTTTCATCGGCAAAAGTTCCGACTGCGAACACTTCTAATACTTCCAGAGAGGAGCCAGCGCCGGCGGCGACAGCGCCTGTTCCAACAAATGCGGCCCCGGTCAAAAATCCCGCTCCCCGCGAGGGTAATACTTCAACGAGACCGAGACGGTTGAGCGCCTCGGTTAACGAAGAAGATGAGTCGGAAGAAGTTGAGCTAACGCTGACACTGCCGCTTGAAGCGCGGGTCAGCAAGCTCAAGGCATTTCTCGAGACGCATCCTGAATCGAAATCTGGAGCACGAGCGACGGAGCTGCTAGTCAGTGCTCACGCCGGGTTGGGCGATGAAAGATTGAAAAAGGGTGATGGCGCCGGCGGCGTTGAGCAACTAATGCTGGCAATTACCGAAGCTCCTGTTAACCCCTCGGAGAAGTTGTTTTCAGGAGTCATTTCGCAGATCCCCTTGAATCTTTACCTGCGGGGCGAGCCGGCGGCAGCGACGAAAGCCGCTAAGGACATCGAAGCTAAATTCGGAAACGATCCGAAGCGACTGCTGGCTCTTTCAGGTTTCTACTTTAGTACCGAGCAGGGAGCGGAAGCCACGCGGATCGCGACGCAAGCCGTCCAGCTAGCTCCCGAGCTCGCCGAAGCACATCAGGCTCTCGGGCTGGCATTACACATATCGCTTCGCCTCGACGATGCAGCCGCTGAATACAAACGAGCGCTGGAACTCGATCCAAAATCAACCGGGGCACGCCGGAGCCTTGCCGATCTCAACCGCGCTGCTGGTAAAACGGCAGAAGCGCTCGCTCTTTATCGCCAGCAAATCGAGGCGCAGCCCAACGATAAGGCGGCGCGCGCAGGGGTAGTGCTTTCGCTCCTGGATCTCGGCCGCAAAGATGAAGCGAAGGCCGAACTTGAAAAAGCACTGCAATCGGATCCGAGAAATTTATCTCTACTTGCCGGCGCTGCATACTGGTTTGCCGCGCACAATGATAACGATCAGGCCCTTGACCTCGGAAACAAAGCTGTCGAGATTGAACCGCGTTACACCTGGTCGCAAGTGGCTGTCGCGCGCGCTCTGTTAGCGCAGAAGAAGCCGCTTGAAGCAGAGCGTGCGCTGCGATTCGCGCGCCAGTTTGGAAAGTTTCCGACGCTTGACTATGAATTGGCGAGCGCACTGGTAGCGGCAGGACTCTTCGACGAAGCTGGCGAGGTTCTGCTGCAGTCATTCGGTGTAAAAGATAGCCTGATCGAAACTCAGCTGGGAGGACACACGGCCGCGCGCGGCTCCAACTTCATCGATCTACTTGCGCCTGAGCGTCGGGCCAGTATTTTCCAATTTTCCGCCGCCGACACCGAGGAGAATGCCAAAAGTCTCAAGGCACTGCTGACGTTTGCGACTTTTATCAAGCGGGACAACGACGGCAAGGTAATTAACGAGGAAGGCGCCATCGCTGCGGCAAAAGAGTTTGCTTCGGGCAACGATGACGCTCGCGTTCACCGCGCGCTCTATGCCGCGAGCCGGCTATTGCAAAGTGGAATCGGTTTCCAGACGGCTTATGAGCTTGCTGAGGCCGCGCGAACCAGCGCTGACGCCGGGTTGAATGTCGCCGCTGTCACTGTGGCAGTTCAGGCGGACGAGTATCGTCGGCTTCGCGCTCGCGCTATTGCTGCTGGAGGCACACCCGATATCCCGGAGGCGCCGCGCAACGTTTTGTCGAGTATCCTGCGCGGACGCATTGAGGACGTTTCCGGATGGGCGCTGGTCAATCAGGACAAACTGGACGAAGCGGTAGACCACTTGAAGCGCGCGACTAACATACTTCCGCAGGGCACGCCAGCATTGCAAACAGCGCTGTGGCATTTGGGCGCGGCTCTGGATCGCCAGAACAAAAAAAGCGAAGCGCTTGACTACTACATCAAAAGCTACAATGCCGGTGAACCCGATTCGATTCGTCGCACGGTTATCGAGCAACTTTATCAAAAGGTTAATGGTTCGCTAAACGGGCTTGAAGAACGAATCGGTGCCGCCCCAGCCGGGATTGCGGTTAACACGCAAACGCCCGCGCGAGAGGAGACCACAGCTCCTGCCGCTCAAGCGCTGCAATCGCCAGAGGCCACTCCTGTAACTCCGGCTCCAACTCCGGTGGTTTCCACGACGCAGGCCGTTGAAGCAAGGCCAACCCCCTCTCCGGAAGCGCCTGCGATAGTTAATCCGACTCCTTCTCCTTCTCCTGCAGAGCCGGCCGTAGTTCCAACGCCATCTGCAGAAGCACCGCGCGCCGCCACACCGACACCTTCTCCGGAAACGTCGGCCGCGGCCGCGCCAACGCCAACTCCAGAAGCGCCTCCTGTGGCTAATCCGACGCCTTCTCCTGAAGCGCCGGCCGTAGTGCCAACGCCATCTCCAGAAGCACCTGCCGCCACACCGACACCTTCTCCGGAAACGTCGGCCGCGGCCGCGCCAACACCTTCACCGGAAGTGCCTGCAGAGTCCCCGCCGCCAGTGCCTACGCCGTCGCCCACTGCTAACCCCGCTAACCCTGACGCCACGCCCGCGCCCACTCCCACGCCGTCCCCTAAAACACCGGCCGCCGCATCTCCTCGGCTTGATGCTCTGCCTGGCGAACTGGTACCTAATCCGCCTGCAACAGTGAAAATTGCAGGACGAGTTAAAGACTCGAACAACAATCCAATGGCGAACGTTGTGGTTGTTTTGATCAGCCCCCAGGGCACAGTGTTGGCCTCAACCACCGATGACGAAGGTAACTTCTCATTTACCGTGGCGTCATCAACGCACAGTTATCGACTGATTCCTTCAAAGGATGGTTTTACCTTCGGGCCAGTTGATAGGACATTATCGAGCGTGAGCGAGGATCAGAAGCAAATGGATTTTCTCGGCACACCTAACCCCAAGCCTTAGATATCGGGATCCTATAGCGCCAACCGTTTTCCCTTTGCCATTCATGCTAGTCGTAACACCAAACGAAGCAACTATTCTGCAAGAGAACCACAATCGAATTATAGTTTGACGCTAATGGGCCATAGGGCATATAAGTCGCATTGTCGCATTAATGGTTAGCAAGAGTCCCGCTTTCGAAAATAACCTCCGCGCTAACCTCACTCTCAACCGTCCCCAATAGACGAGCAATCCGCAGCGCCCGTCTGAAAATCTCTTCCTCCGGAGGTGCCTTATGAACAGAAGACAGGTAGCGATCTCGCTTTGCATAACCACATTGATAGCAGGCGCGATCTTTTGCTGGACTCCTGCGCCCAAGGCGGCGCTGCCACAAGCCAACGAGCAATCACAAAAAGTTTCGCCGCCGGCGCAAGTGGTCTATAGCGCCTTGTTTCATCACGTCGTAGCTGTGAAGGAGCAGGCTGAAGCGGAAGAGCGCCAGGGCAAAGACGCTAGCTCACTTCGCTCATTGTTTCGGGAGAAAGCTGACCTGAGTGAAGTGCAGGCACATCTCCTTACGGCGATCGCTACGGATTGCGTGCGCGAGGTAGCTGTCCAGGATGCGCGCGCGCAGGAAATCATAAACGCCTTCAGGCTACGTTTTCCGCCGGGAAAACTTCCGATAGGCGTCAAGCTTCCGCCTCCGCCGCCTGAACTCGCGCAGATGCAGCAAGAGCGCGACGCAATCATCTTGAGCGCCCGCGAGCGGCTGCGACTGGCGTTGGGTGAAGATGAGTTTCAGCGCTTCGAAGGGTTGGTGACGCGGCGAGTGGCAGCGGCAATCGAGCCAACGGCGCTTCATCCGATGTCGCCCGATCCTGCGCGACCAGCAGAGGCTGTTGGCAGTAGTGTGATTACAACAGAAGGAGGGCGCTAAATGAGAGTAAGAATTGGCGTTCTGCTGGTGACGGTCCTCTGTTGTCTCTTGTTCGCTGTGCAAGCGCAGGCGACAGACTATGCCTATGGCTATACTTCGATTGACGCTGATGATATTGCCGGTATCGTGAGAGCGTATCATCGTACTGAAGTGGACTATAATAGCGAGGTTTACTATACACCCTACGTCTGCGGTTCGCTTTACAAAGATGATGTTGAAGTGGTGAGGGCCTGTCAGCACGGCTTTGCCAGCGCCACCACGAATACGCAGACGCCGTATTACACGGGCTCAAGTTATTCCGCCTTGAGCGACCATTATGTGGACATCGAATATGCGGAGGAAGATCCGTACAACCCTGGTTATTATTATTATCCAGACAATCTTGGATACTACTTCTCGGGTAGCGGAAGCCATCCTATCGACTGGTATTACGTGGCCTCTGGCATCTACAACCAGAGACCGAGCGCGTCTATTCGCTTGGGCGATACGACTGCTCACGCCCGACGGAGACCGCATCACTTAGTAGTTGAGGATGATGTCGTTGGGGATCTTTGTGGTGTAGTCGTAACCCGGACACTCAAGTTTCGAATTGTGGATATTAACGGCCAGCCAACCAGCACTGTGCCGGTCAAGGAAGTATTTCTTGCACTTTCACAGAACACTTGTGGTAATGGAAACCCGCAGCCCACAGGTTGCTCGGCCTCTATTTTTATTTCTGATGGTGTCTTCGGAGATTTCATCAATGTCGGTTGTGTGACTGGCCAAGGTACTTGTGGATATAACATTACCAAGCAGTATCAATGGTGTCGCCCGGGACACAGTCCAGTCCCGCTCGCGACCTATTCTGGCTGGACACACAACGACTCGATTTCTGTATTCAATGTCGTAACGCCCAATACTATTCCTAAGGAAACGGCGTTGTATCCATAAGGGGGATATCTTGAACAAACGGCTACTAAATTTTCTTTTCATTACGGCGTTGCTGGCCGCCAGTGTCGCGGCCCAAACTAATCAGCCGCGCTTTCCGACTTCGGACGGAGCGATTCAAGGGAGGGTGTTGAATGACCAGGGAAAACCCGTTTTTGGAGCTACTGTCATTGCCATTCCCGAAGGTCCCTGGGACGGTGCGGTGCCAACAACGCGTACGGACAGGAGGGGAAGGTTTGTGTTCCCCGGCCTGTCGCCCAGAGGATACGGTCTATACGCTTTCAAGGAAGGCAAATCCTCGCGAACCATATTCGCTCACCACTTCAGCAACGATCCCAGGGTACTAAGAGTAACTGTTCCGGAGCACCAAACTATCAAAGGGCTCGAACTTCAATTGCTTCCAAAGCAGGCTACTGTTTCGGGGCAATTTGTAGATTCTGAAACAAGAGGCCCGGTCGAGCCAGCCCGATTGAAACTATGCCATTTTGGTAGTGCGGAATCATGTGTTCGAGATAGCTTTAATGTTAGGGGCTGTGATGAATGTATATATCTCCAGGCAAATCGATCGCAGGGATGGTTCTGGCAGCTAGCCCCTTCAAACATTCCGCTCACTATTGAAGTATCGGCACCCGGTTACGAGGATTGGTATTACGGGAATGGCTCTAACAGAAAAGAACCTTTTGCCTTGGCGCCAGGAGAGAATAGGAAACTGTCAATAACACTACGTCCAAAAGGATCCGCGAAGAATTAATTGCCTTTGTGGAAACCTTAAAGCCATTTGATTGATGTCAACGTCTCTTATAAGAAGTCTAAAGGAGACAAACTAAGGTGACCCTTTGATGCGTACGTCTTCTCGTAGCACCAGATTCTTTACAAGTCTTCTCGTCTGGTTCTTCGCTTCACAAGTGAAATCAGAGACCTTCCAGACCACAGCTCCCGAGATTATCTTTGCGGGCAACAAAGTCTTCTCCTCGCAACAACTGCTCGAACATACGAACACCTGCCTGGCGCGGGACAAGAAATCCAAGGGTGAATACAATCCCAGAATGCTCGAGTACTGCATGCGGTCTGTGGCGAATTTCATTAGAGCTGAGGGCTATCTCCGCGCGGAGGTTGGCGAACCCAAGCTGGAGGCAGCAGGCAATCGGCTGAGGATAACTGTGCCTATCGTAGAAGGGCCGCTTTACCGTTTGGGGGAGATCCGGATCGATGGCGCAACAGTCTTTTCACCAGAGCAACTGATGGAAATGCTTCCCCTCAAAACGGGCGACGTTGCTAGTAGCGATGCTATCGGAGAGTGGTTGTTTGAGCATATGAAGAAGGTTTACGCCGATAGAGGATATATTGAGTACACCGCAGAACCCGAACCACACTTCAGGCCAGTTTCCGATGGAGCGAGTGAGGGTATTGTTGATCTTAAAGTTTATATTGAGGAAGGGCGGCGATTCTCGGTTCGCAGAATTATGTTTGTGGGCAACGTGCAAACCCGGGACAAAGTGATTCGTGACGCCTTGCTCATCAGGGAGGGCGAGTTCTTCAGTCAAGATTCGTATGATGAAAGCATCAAGAATCTGAACCATTTGGGACTCTTTGAAGAGATCGATTCAGCCAAGGACTTGAATATGAGAACTATTGAAAGGGAGAACGGCTCAGCTCAAATAGAGCTCATCATTCATCTCAAAGAGAAGGCACAATTGCGACATTAGGACCGGCCTTCCAAACAAACAAAAACCCGGGGCCGTGATCAGCCCCGGGTTCTAAAACTACCAGTATCGACTCGCTTGAAGTCAGCCTTTACTTCATGTCGCCGCCCCCGACCGGCTTTCCATCGGCGTCGTAAACCTCAACAGAACCGTATTTGGCTAACACATCCCGCGCTTTTGAAGCATCACCTACAGCCACGATTTGCAGGTGGCCCAGATCAATATATTTTTGTGCCACCCGTTGAATGTCGTCAGGGGTAATGGCCGCGACTCTCTGCGGATAAGTGTCCCAGTAATCGGCGGGCAGGTCGTAAATCTTTAGCAGGATGATGTTTTGCAAAAGACTCTGTGGCTGCTCGAGTGAGAGTGCGAAGTTACCGACGATGGCTCGCTTCGCATTTTCCAGTTCTTCGGTGCTCACCTTCTCGTCGCGTAAGCGTTTCAGCTCGTACATGAATTCCTTCATCGCACCTTCAGTTACGTCAGTTCTTACTTCTGAGCTCGACATCCAGATGCCGCGGAATTTGGAGCCACTAAAATTACTATAGGCGCCATAGGTGTACCCTTTATCTTCGCGCAAGTTAAGAAACAAACGCGCGGCCGGTCCCCCGCCGAGAACCCTGTCGGCCAGCAGCAGCGAGAAGTAATCCGGATTAGTGCGCTCGATTCCCAGATTTCCAAGTTGCAGCACCGTTTGCACAGACCCTGGACGATCGATCAGGAAAATGCGCGATGCAGCCTGGGAAGGTGCTGCCGGGATCGTCATTGCCGGCACGTCTGCCTTTTGCCAGTCGCCGAATGCCTTTTCAATCTTCGGCAAAACTTCCTTCAAGGTGACGTCGCCCACAATCGCGAGAATCGAGTTGTTGGGACGATAGTAAGTCGTATGAAAATCCACCAGGTCCTTTGACGTCAGTTTTTTGATTGAACTGACTGGTGGCGAAACTAAAGACGCTGGATGATCGCCATAGATCGCTTTGTTAAATTGCTCCTGAGCCAGGAACTGGGGATTTGATCGCTGAAACTGTAGCTGCGCCTGCGTTCGGGCCTTGTATTTTTCAACTTCGACAGTTGGAAAAATGGGATTGCGCACAACGTCCGCAAAGATGTCGAGCGTTTGATCCAAATTCTCAATTAAGCCCGAAGTGCTGACGGTGCTGGTTAGGGATGAGAGGCCCGTCGCGCTGGCCAGAGTTCCGCCGAGAGCGTCAACCTGTTCTGCTACATCTTTGCTCGACCGTTTCGCGGTCCCATCGCGTAGCAATCCAGCAGTAAAACTGGCGAGCCCACGATAGTCAGGCTTATCTGCCAAACCGCCGCTTAGGACCACCATCTGCATGTTGAAGGTTGGCACTTTATGGTTTTCCAGGACGACCACTCTCAAGCCATTGGCCAGCGTCGCCTCCTGGGCCTTCGGCAGATTAACTCTTAAGAGTTTCTGGTTGACCGGCGCCTTGCCCTTGATTACCGCGCCCCTGGTTGATTGTCCGGCAGGACCCGTGGGGCCCTGGGCCATTCCCAATCCGGAAGAGATGAGGGTGAACAGCAGAGTTACCGCGAAAAGTGTTATTGGCTTCTTGTTAATTATTTTCATTGCTAGTCTCCTTACTGCCCGGTTGCGGGTGTGGCGCCTTTAGCCTTGGGCTTGGGCAAAGTGATTACGACAGTGCGGTTTGTGTCGCGCAGGTATTGGTTAGCCACTCGCTGTACGTCTTCTTTGGTCACAGCGTTAACTTTGTCCAGCCTCGTATTAATGAGACCGGGGTCGTTGTAGTAAACCGCGTACTGGCTAAGATTGATTGCTCGCGACAGCGAGTTTTGCAGGTTAGTAACAAACGCACGCCGCGTAGTGTTCTTTGCTTTTTGCAATTCCCAATCCGCAATCGGCTCCTTCTTTAACCGCTCAATCTCCTGGTAGATGGTGGCCTCGACATCGCCAACTTTGACGCCGGGCTTCACTGTTGCGGAAACGTAAAGCGCTCCCGGCCCCCGCTTCTCATCCATAAATCCAAAGACGCCGGTGACCTGCTCCTTTTCTTTCACGAGCTTTTGGTAAAGGCGTGAACTCTGTCCGCCCTGAAGCGCGTTGGAGAGCACCTGCAATGCGTAGAAGTCGTTTGTGTTTCCAGGTAGGGCTTTGAACGCCAGGTCCACGCGCGCGGAACGAGCGAGTACATCGTCAACCGTGGCGCGTCGTTCAGCCTTTTGCTCCGGTTCCGTCATATCAACGACGGGAGGATTCGGTTGTCGCGGAATGCGCTCAAAGTTTTTCTTGATACGCGCAAGCGCGTCCTTGCTGTTGAAGTCTCCTACCAGGGTCAGCACGGCGTTGTTGGGCGCGTAGTAAGTTTTGAAAAACTGGGCCACGTCGTCGACGGTAGCGGCGTTTAGATCTTCCATCGATCCGATCACCGTATGCTTGTAGGCGAAGTTGTCGTAGAGCAATCCCTGTTGCACTTCGTCGCTCTTTCCGTAGGGTTGGTTATCGACGCCGAGCCGGCGTTCTTCCTGGACGGCATTACGCTGGTTATCCAGGTTGTCTTTTGTTATTGCGAGGCTGCGCATGCGGTCAGCTTCGAGAAACAACGCCAGGTCAAGCTGATTTGACGGAAGGGCCTCGAAATAAACAGTGCGATCTTCGTTTGTGGTCCCATTCATGGTTCCACCGTTGTTGAAAACCAGGACAAAATGTTCGCCGGTGCCGACGTTTTCCGATCCTTTAAACATCATGTGCTCGAACAAATGCGCAAAGCCGGTGCGACCCTGGCGCTCGTCGCGCGAACCCACGTTGTAATTGACAGCGATCGCAACTACCGGCGCGCTGTGATCTTCAACTGTGATCACGCGCAGACCGTTCTTTAGCGTCGTTTCTTTATAGTCCACTCGAACATTTCGCGGCGTTTGCGCCTGCGTCACCTGCTGGTCGAGCAACGCAAAGGCACAGACAAACAGACTAATGAACACAGCAGCCGAGAGCTTTGTGACACGTCTCATAAACCGACTCCTTTTAGAAATATAGTTTTGCATTTTTGGGCAGAATCTCGTTTCGGCAAACCAACCGGACCCGAGCCATGTCGTCAGCTACGCCCGGAAGTTTGAACCATTGTGGGGAGACAACTTTGAAATATGAGTTTAGGCGCTCGGGGCTCGCCGGCGATCCACAGAAAACCTCTTTTGACTCTAAACGAGTGGTTGTGACTTTATGCCGCCAGTCAGAGGGGTGTCAAGCCGTGGAAACGCATGGTTCGCGTGGGCAGTTCGAGTTTAGAAGTTCCTGGTAAGGCGATTAAGAGGCGACGGCGAGGGCGGCCGATTCGGAGTGGCTCAATACCACTAACTTGGGTGAGGAACAGTCAAGCCAGCCAACCGCCTGCACCTCTTTACCATCCAAAATCTCGACAACTAGCAAGGAGTCGTTCGACCGGATATCCCCTGCCGGAACTATCCTGGCGGGAGCCCGAGAATTAGCGAGCTGTTCTGCTAATAACATTTGCGGTTGTATAATCGGTAAGCACAATCGCCCAACAAAACAGAGACAATTATGACGATATTCAGGCCCACCTTTCCCCAAATGTTTGCGAAAACTTTTTCAATGCTTGCAACGCTTGTCCTGTTTGCGCTCTCTGCCAATGCCCAGCAACCGGCCCCGCAGCAAGCCGCCACTCGTTTCGATGTCACAAATTACCGTATTGAAGCTCAGATCATTCCCGAACAACACATGTTGCGGGCGGGTGCGGACATAACTGTTACTCCGCTGGAAGCAACGCGCTCACTGGTTTTCGAGCTCAACGGTTCGCTTCACGTTGAGACGGTTGATCGCGACGGCAAGCCGCTGACTGGCTTCGTTCAGGACTCGGTTGGAGTCGGCTCTCTTGGCCCGAGCGTCAGAGTCGATCTCGGCCAGGTAATGCCGGCGAATCAGCCGTTGACGTTGCGATTTCGCTGGAGCGGGGCATTAGTATCGCCTGAGGGTGGACCACTTGCGACCAAACGTTTGGCTTACGTTGGTCCGGAAGGCTCCTATTTAATGTATGCTTCTCGCTGGTTTCCTTTCCATGACTATGCCGCGGATCGGGCTACGTCCGACATCACCTTGGTTGTGCCCGCCGGGTTGCAAGTGGCTGGGACCAGCGACGATCCGGTTAGCTCGCAACCTTCACCCAAAGAGGGCGCTGTCCGCTTTCATTTCGTTCACCGTCAACCGGTCCTGATCGGCAACTTCGCCGCCGGACAATACATCAATCGGAACCTGCGCTTTGGAAATTATGAGATTCAATTTTACGCAAAGCCTGGCAGCGAAGGTCGCATTAACAGTTACGCCGAATTGATGGGCCATGTGCTGGAGTTTTACTCAAAGCAATATGGCGCGCCGCTGTTTGGCACTCGCCTGGTTGTGGCGCAGGTTGACGATGATAGTTTGGACGCTTACTCAGGACCAGGAATAATTTTCCTGGCGTCGAGGTTGTTTGATTCTTCACGCCCGTTGCCTGAAGAGAAGCTTCAGCGCGAGGTGGCTTATCAGTGGTGGGGACAGACCGTAGGCTTGAAGTCGTTTGATGATGCGTGGATTTCACAAGGCCTGGCGGAGTGGAGCGCTTTCGCGTTTCGTGAATCAAACCTGTCCGGGGGCGCGCTCGAAGCCGCTCAGCGCGAGCAGCAGGAGCGCGCGCTAACTTTTGAGCAGACTGCGTCGATCGCGAGGGCCCCGGGCGCGCTTGACGATCAGTCAGCCGCCTATCAATCGATCATCTTTCACAAAGGCGCGATGGTATTTCGCATGCTGCGCGAAACCCTGGGCACCGAGAAATTTGATCGGCTGTTGCGTAGTTTCCTGGAGCAGTATCGCGGCAAGAATGGTTCTATCGATGATTTTGAGCATTTGGCATCGCAGATCGCGGGAGAGAACATGCGCTACTTCTTTGCGCAGTGGGTTGAGGGAACGGGTGTTCCCGAATTTACAGTTGACTACCAGATCATTCGCACGCGTTTGGGAAAATTCCGTACCCGCGGCACCGTAAAGCAGACGCTCGAAACACTTCGCATGCCGGTGCAATTGATGTTGCGTTCTGAAGGCGATAGCCAGACCATCCTGACCAAGATCGAAGGGCGTAGTGAGGATTTTGATTTTGAATCAAATGGCCAGCCAATCGAGGTTGTAGTCGATCCAAACTACAAAATATTGCGGATGTCAGACGATTTGCGCGTGTCGATCATAGCGCGCCGGGGCATTGAGCAAATGAAGGAAGGCCTCTACGCCGAAGCCCAACAGCAGTTTGAAGCTGCCCTAAAGCTGGATCGTTCGAATTCCTGGGTCTATTACAATCTTGGTTTGCTGTTTCTCGAGCAGCGCAACTGGGGCCAGGCGCTGGATAACCTGGAAGCCGCACTTAACGGCACCTTGAAGCCGGCATGGATCGAGGTTTGGGCCCACATTAAACGCGGCAACGCTTACGACGCCAAGGGGGAGCGCAGCCGCGCCGTCCTTGAATATAACAAAGCAGTAACGTCGGGCATCAACTACGACAACGCTTTATCGGTGGCAAAGAAGTTTCTCGCCACTCCATACGATCCAAAAGCCGCGCAATCCGCAGAACTTCGCGCGCCAGGAAACTAAGTTGTAAGGAGCAGGTTGCGGCTAATTTTGGGCGAAAGCCGGCAAGTGGGCGACGCGCTTCAACTCGTTCTTTGCTTTCTGCGCTGTCCATAATCGCCGCTTGAGGTCAGCTGTGACGTTAGATCGCCTTCTTCCTGACAATCAAAACGAACTTCCCTCGCCTAATCGCGTACTCTTAAGTGACAGAGTCATCTCTTGAGCTACGCACCGACACAAGTCATAAAGACTTCTCAATCTCAACGAAGACTTATCTCGGGCTGATCATGTTCAGATCAGCTGATCTTCTTAGTTTCTCCGATGAGAATTAAACGATGGAACGATACATAATCAATCCGGCCGTCCTTCTGCTGGCTTTAATACTATTGTTCCCTTGTCTGAGCGGACCATTGGTGGCTACTGCTCAAACACCGACGCCTCCGCAGAAATCTTATCAATTTATAAACGGTCAATGGTTTGATGGAAAGGGTTTTCGCCGGAGAACTTTTTATTCCGTCAATGGCGTTTTGATGACTAAAAAGCCCTCAAATATTGACGAAGTGGTTGACTTGAAAAATGGATATGTCATTCCCCCGTTTGCCGAAGGACATAACCACTGGCTCGAGCCGCAACGAGTTGATGAATACATCCAGAATTATTTGCGCGATGGTGTTTTCTACGTCAAAGATGAGGCAAACCTTCCATACATTGTTTCCCAGTTTCGAGACAAACTGAATCGTCCGACGAGCGTTGATTTTATTACCGCACTGCAAGGCTTTACCGGAAGCGGCGGGCATCCTTTAGAAATAATTCGGCAATTCAAATCAATGGGAGCTCTTCCCAAAGAATGGAGCGAACGCGATTTTGATGGTAAGGCAATAATGATTGTTGACGATGCGAAAGACATTCCCAGCCGTTGGTCTCTTCTGCTTGAAAGCAAGCCAGATTTTGTCAAAGTGTTTCTGAATTATTCCGAACAATACGGAACGCATAATGACGATCCGAAAAAAACCGGTCTTAACCCAAAATTCCTTCCTGAAATTGTTCGACTCGCGCATAAAGCAGGACTCTACGTTTCAGTGCACATCTCAACGGCGACAGATGTTCACAACGCACTCATCGCAGGAGCAGACGAAATCGCGCACCTTCCGTTTATAGATTTTGAGAAGGAAATTGGAAATGAACATTTCCTCATTTCGGAAACAGACGCACGGCTTGCAGCCAGGCGCGGCGTTCGGGTAATTACGACTCTCGGCTGGTTAACGGCGGACTTGGGTGACGACCCGCAACGAGCGGAAGAAGCGCGGACGCAGGTTGTCATCCCGAACCTAAGGCTTCTCAAACGGTATGGCGTGAAGTTGCTTGTCGGCAGCGACCAGTTTAGGCAAACATCGCTGCCTGAAATCCTGCTTATTTCCAGTCTTAATGTGTTCACTAATCTTGAACTTTTGAAAATGTCTTGTGAAGTTACGCCGCAAGCGATTTTCCCCAAACGAAAAATAGGATTTCTGCGCGACGGCTATGAAGCGAGTTTTCTGGTCCTTAACGGCGATCCTTTGACGAACTTCGAGCAAATAAAAAATATCAGATTACGTTTCAAACAAGGCTACCTTATCAACTTGCCGAAATAATGGATGAGGTGACGTAGACAAGATGGAATGGCGCGTGGCGCGCCCTCGAACTTCAATTCAAACGTCAGTCAAGTATACTATTACCCAAAACTTGGTCTTAAAATTGGAGCAGGCAGGGATATCCGCACCTTAACAATATTCTTACATTATGAAAGTGAGGAACTAGAACCATGAGCACCTCGCAAAAGAAAGTAGAACCTATTCCGGCAGAATATTCCGGCGTAGTACCTTACTTGTGTGTCAACGATGCCGCGGGCGCAATCGAGTTTTACGAGAAGGGGTTTGGGGCGATGGAGATAATGAGATTGCCGGACCCAAGCGGAAAGATCGGTCACGCCGAAGTGAAGATTGGCAAAGCATTAGTCATGCTCGCCGACGAGTTTCCAGAACATGGTCATGTGAGTCCGAAGACGCTCGGTGGTTCGACGGTGAAGCTGCACATGTATGTGGAAGACGTCGATGCCTTCTTTGAAAAAGCGGTTGCCGCTGGCGCCAAGGTCTTGATTCCCCTCGCGGATCAGTTTTATGGCGATCGTTCTGGCAGGCTGGAGGATCCTTTCGGTCACGTCTGGGTGGTTTCTACGCACATTGAAGACGTCGCTCCCGAAGAAATGCAGAAACGCATGGAAGCATATTCCCAGAAGGGGAGTGACTGAAGTTCAGAGTTCCAACTTTAGCTTGCTGCTACCCAGGAGCAACCTGAACACCAACGCGGGCTATGGCGTTCCCCGGGGTTGAACTCTGTTACTGTCTTAATTTGGAGTGCGGTGACCTCTCACCGCTTTGGCCCGTGGCGGCTCGCCGCAGCGTTTCATCAAAGATGCCTCGTCGGACCGCTTGCTGCGACATGTCGCAGCGACCAAAGCGACGACAGGTCGTCGCACTCCAAATTAAGACACTACCTGAACCCTAAACTGCTTGTATTATTGTTTGGGAAGATAAGTCAGCCAGAAATAGACCGCCTGTCCGACGCCGATGAAGAAACCAATAAGCGCGCCGAAGAGTTCGATTGTCTTCAGGTGATGTTGCGCCACGGATAGCACGAGCTCCTCGAGTTTTTCTATCGGATAATCCGACACCTTCTTTCGCACTAATCCGCCCACATCAAATTCCGCAATCGCTGTCGGCAGCCGTTCACGGGCCGCGGCGGTAATCCTTTCCACCAGAGCGGCACTGGCGCGTTTCATAGAATGTTCGGAGACGTGATCACCAAGCTTGCCTATGGGAGCAACGAGCAATCGCTCGATTTGCGAGCTCAGAATTGCATTGATGGTGCGTGCCGTGTCGTCGCGCGACAGCACACCGAGCAGACTGGTAGTCAAAAACCGCTTTCCCCATTCAATAGAGGCCGGCTCCAGATGCTGTAAGGCCTCGCCCAACGTCTGCGGCTTTAATCGTTCGAGCGCATCAGCGGCATAGGCAGAAACCGACGCAGATAGTTCCTCGCTTTTCACCAGCTCGAGAATCCGATCCGTTATCTGTCGCTTTATGGAATCAAACTTTTCTGATTCGATCTGGCCGATCAACATATTTAGCGGCCGTGCCAGCACATTGTCGATGGTGGCATTCAGGAAAGCTTCCGCCTCCTGTTCGAACGCCGGTCCACGCAAATATTCCTCAATCCGCTGGGGCAGCGTCTTGTTTACCAGCTCGTCCACTTCGCGATGAATGCGATCCCGGGAAATGAAGATCTTTTTAATCAGCGACAACTGTTCGTAGTAATCGTCGACTTCGCGCTTGATAAGGGCGCCGATTTGTTTGCGCGTGTTCTGGCTGGTGGCGATGTCCGCGAGGTGTTGCACGATCGGTGGCACCTGGCTGTCAATACGCTCCTTGAGGAAGGCGATGGTTTCGGGCGTGAAAGTCTCCGCCAGGGTCGCGTTGCTACGAGCCAGGTCATCGAGCCGGCCGGAAACAAAGTCGTGTACCTTTTGTTCGAAGCCTTCGTGGTTTACCAGCCGGGCGATAAG
>JALYSR010000195.1 GCA_030854715.1 Acidobacteriota bacterium | reverse complement strand
CAACGCGTTGTTGTTGTCCGCCGGAAAGCTGTGAAGGATACTTTTTACGGTGGTCCTGGAGTTGGACCAACGATAAAAGCTCTTCGACTTTTTCTCTAATCTCTTTGCGCCGCCGGTTCCTGATCCTGAGGCCGTAGCCAATGTTTTTTTCCACCGTCATCTTTGGAAAAAGCGCATACGATTGAAAGATGACTCCGACGCCCCGCTCGCGAGCCGGAAGCTCAGTCACGTCCTTGCCGTGAAGCATCACCTTTCCGGTATAAGGCTGTTCCAAACCGGCAATGATGCGCAGAATCGTTGTCTTCCCACTTCCGGATGCGCCCAGCAGAACGAGCGCCTCGCCCTCCGCAACATCAAACGAGATGTTTTGCAGCACGCTCGTCTTGCCGAAGAACTTGCTCATGCCAACGACGCTGGCTGCGGGTTGTGGCAAGCCCTCCTTTGGAGCTGAGTGAACCACGTCTTCCATAATGGCTAGTTTAGCCTTCACCATACTACCTCAGCCGATAGCCTGCGAACTTCAGTTTGTCTCTTTCCATAGCAACCACAAAGTAAACCTGCTCCAACTTCCTCAGTCAACGTCAATCCAATCGCGCGCAAAAAACAGTACGCTGAAAATTAGAAACGAAAACAGCGCGAGCACGATTGCAATTGCGTTGGCCGCTTCGATCTGGCCCTCATTAAACTTGGCGAAGATGTATAGCGGCGCTGTTTGTGTCCGCCCGGCCAGATTGCCGGACACCAGGATCGTTGAGCCAAACTCACCAACCGCCCGCGCAAAGGTCAACAACGCTCCGGATACGATCGCGCCTCGTAATGAAGGTAGCGTGACATGCCAAAAAGTTTGCTTCCGCGTGGCCCCAATTGTAGCCGATGCTTCTTCGAGCGAGCGACTCATCGTGTCAAATACAGGCTTAATAACGCCGAAGGCAAGCGGGAACGTCACAAAAATATTAGCGAGGATAATAGCGCCCGCCGTAAACATGGTTTGAATACCGTGTGGGGCGAGAAAGCGACCAAGGATGCCATATGGTCCCCATAAGAGAAGCAGCGCAAACCCCGCAACCGCTGTCGGAATGGCCGTTGGCAGCGAGATAGTAACGATCAGCGCATTGCGTCCCCAGAACGTATAACGCGAAAGCACGTAGGCAGCGAAGAGGCCAAACAGAACGTTAAAAAGAGTGGCCCAGAAGCTGGTCACCATGGAAAGCTTCAACGCAAACACCGCTTCTGGCGCGGTGAGTGCCGCCCAAAAACTAGTCAGTCCCTTGCTGGTTCCGAAAATGAAGATCGACGACAGCGGCAGGAACACCAACGGCAGCATCATGAAGACCAGCATGCCGATGCTCAAAGGTCGAGCGAAATCAAAGCCGCGCACGTGGCGCATTGTGGGAATGACTGAACTCATTAGTACATTTCCAATTGCCGATTGCCGATTGCCGATTCATCAGCTCGGCGCGGAGCCGTCAATTGCGATTCCGAGGAGCTTTAATCAAATCGGAAATTGGCAATCGGCATTCGGCATTCGGCAATGACCTCACTTCCTCTGCACCTGATCCCTGAAGATACCTTCAATAATTTCCGGATAAGCTTTAGCCCAACCGCCAAAGTAATCGATTGTAAATGGCATTTGTATGTCGGCAAGTTGCTTGTTTTCTTTGTTGAGATTTTCATCGGCAACTGCGCGGAAGTGATATTTTACAAATGCTCGCTGGGCCTCCTCGCTCGAAAGGTAGTTTATGAATGCGTCGACAGCCGCGCGCTTGTCTGCAGTGACATTTCGATCGATGACCACTGCCGGATGCTCACTAAGAATCGTCGCTTGAGGAACCACAATATCCACCGGCGTTTTTGGGTTTTCTTTCATCAACAGGCCTTCGAGCTCATATGTGATCAGGGCGTCACCGAAACCGGTTTCAAACTGTGTGCGCGCCTCGCGCGCGGAGCCCGGCGTTGAAATTACGTTGCGCCAAATGGCGCGCAGCACCTGCAGGGCTCGAGCCTGATCCGGTTCACCCGACTCTTTTTCTGACTTCACGAGTTCGGAACCGTAGATCGCCAGCACTGACCACTGTGCACCGCCCGAGCTGACCGGATCGGGGTGAATCAACTTTACTCCCGGCTTGGCGAGATCCGAAAAGTCGCGAATACCCTTAGGATTTCCCTTGCGCACCAGGATGACAAAGGGCGTTTTGTTGATAATTCCCTTGTTGGGCAGGGCGTGCCAGTCAGAAGTTACGAACCCGCCGCTTTTCAGCCTCTCGGCGTCGCGATCAATCGAAAGGATTGCGATGTCGGCTTTCACGCCCTGAAGTATCTGGTTAGTAATTGTTTCAGAACCGGCGAATGATGAAGTGAATTTGACGTCGGTGCCGTGCTCACGTTTCCACTTGGCAGCGAAGTTCGGGTAGACGG
This sequence comes from Acidobacteriota bacterium, assembly GCA_030854715.1. Lineage (GTDB taxonomy): Bacteria > Acidobacteriota > Blastocatellia > Pyrinomonadales > Pyrinomonadaceae > PSRF01. Next base: position 54 of record JALYSR010000195.1, on the reverse strand, counting down.
TTTTCTCGAACGACTCCTTCATGATCGAAAAACCATATACGGTTAGATTAATGC
>JALYSR010000194.1 GCA_030854715.1 Acidobacteriota bacterium | reverse complement strand
CGTATGCGGCGGGTGTGGCAACTGCCATGCACGTTCCTTTCGTGGCAGTGCGAATAATCAGCGACACCGAGTGGGAACATCCCACTTACGAGACGATCGCCGGACAGTATGGCGCGGAGTTTGTGCTCCAGATGGTTCGCAGTTTGCCGAAGCGTGGTAAATAGTGCCGAGTAATTGGAGAGACGACAGACTAACGATGTCGATCGCCGAGGCAGTGTCCCTGGTTTCGATTGGGGGCTCAACAAACAGCCAAGGGCGCTGAGAAGCCGTAGGACAAACATTCAATTTAGGGCAATAATATACTTGCAAGGCACAGCCTGATAGACGCTCCGTTAACTACTCCTGGAAGAGGTAAAAAATGTCGCAAGCAATATCGAAATCATACGAGACGCTTTTATTTGAGCGGCGCGAACGGGTAGGCATCATTACTATCAATCGTCCCGACAAAAGAAATGCCCTGAACATCAAGACGCGCGAAGAAGGAGCGGCGCTGCTTGATGAACTGCGAAACGATGCATCTGTCGGCGTGGTGGTATTCACCGGTGCGGGCGACAAAGCATTCATCGCCGGGGCCGACATTGCGGAGTTTGCCGGGCGCACCGCGATGATGCAGCGCGACGTGATGACCGCGCGGTCCTTGTTTACCGCGATCGATACTTTTCCCAAGCCGATCATCGCAATGATCAATGGCTACTGCCTCGGCGGCGGGTGTGAGCTGGCGTTGGCTTGCGACATTCGCGTCGCCAGCGAGACAGCGTCCTTTGGCCAGCCTGAAATTAATCTCGGCATCATTCCGGGAGGCGGCGGTACACAGCGTTTGACGCGACTGGTCGGCGAAGGCAAGGCGATGGAGATGATTCTAACCGGCGAGATCATCGACGCGAAAACTGCGTTTGCGATTGGCCTCGTAAACCATGTGTTTCCCTCCGATCAACTCGAAGCGAAGACCATGGAGATGGCGAATCGCATTGCCGAGAAGAGTCCCATTGCGCTGAGCCTGGCGAAGGAAGCTGTGAAAATCGCTTCGCGTTCCACGCTCGACGAGGGTTTGCGTCGCGAAGTGGATCTCTTTGCGCTTTGCTTCTCGACCGAGGATAAGGATGAAGGCGTCAACGCGTTTCTGGAGAAACGAAAGCCGGTGTTCAAGGGGAAGTAGACCGACGAACTCCGACCGACAATAAACAGGTTAGGGTTACGCGCAGCAGTCTCATTAACACCGCGGCTTTAGCCCGGTGATCAGGGTTCGAAAGATTACCCAGAACCGTTTCTAACGGTTTCTCGTGATCGCCAACCCTAAGAAACCGTTCAAATGGTTTCGTTTCAATCCATGTTTATTGTTCACCGGGCTGAACCCCCGGTGTTAATGAGATCGCTTCGCGTTTTTTCCAGAACGCTTGAAAGCAATCATGCGAGGTAGGTCTGCGGTCGTCGGTGAGCTACTCATGTTAAGACCCATCCTGATCATTTTTGGGATCGTGCTTGCCGCTGTTGGCGGCGTGATTGCCTACCGAGCGTTCTTTCTCGACCCCAGTGCCGCAGTAGTTATTTCTGAAAGCGGCGTGCACGCAGTGCCTGATTATTTTCGCGTGGTGACGGGCGTGGCACTCTTGATTGTGGGAGCTGCTATTGCGTTTACTTCGGCACTACGAAAACGGTAACCCGGAGCAGGAGGCAGGGGCAGACGGCAGGAGCGCTGAGCCGAGGAGGCGACGCTAATCGGCTTTTCGTTCTCGATATACCGGTTTTAAGGTGCGCGTAGTATGGTCGGTCACGCTCGCCACAGGCTCAGGCAATGCACGCCCTTCTGCTGCGCCAAGTTCCCTGGTAGCTGCTCCTTCGACTTGAGCTGTAGCCTCTTGTTTGGCGCTAACTTTTTCACTCTTGCGGCGACCCAACAACAGCCAGATCAAAACGCCTTCAACTGCCAACATTACCGCGAAGCTTAGGAACGTTAGGGCGAGAATCATTCCCGGATTGAAGGTGCCTGCATCCTTCATTACCGCCATCAGACCGATGGTGCCCCCCAGGCCGACAACGAAGACTGAAACTATGGCCCACACGAGGGATTCCGGAAACAATTCAGCCGGGGCGGCGCCATTGCTTTTTGACCCAGTGAGCCTTGCGCCACAATGGTTGCAATAGCTCAAACCGACCGTCACCGGCTTGCCGCAAGTCGAACAATACATACATCGCCTCCTGTTGCATCCATACGATAGGGCAAGAGACAAGGTTCTGTGAACGGAAAAGAGTGAACCGTGAACCGAGAACTGAGTTCCGCGTAATCATGCAGATTGTGTGACGGTTCACAGTTCCCGGTTAACGGTTCCAGCGCAGCTGCTTGACGCTCTTTTACGCGCGGGCTACTCTTGCATACCTTTTTTTGATAGCGGAGTTCGCTGGTGAACTTGCTAACTGGGGGCCGTAGCTCAGCTGGGAGAGCGCATGACTGGCAGTCATGAGGTCAGGGGTTCGATCCCCCTCGGCTCCACCAATAACATCAACAATCCCTAGACAATTCAAATACTTCTTTCGCACCCATCACCCGGGTATCAGTCTCGATCCCTTCTATTCGACGAAATAGAAGTAGATCAAAGGAGGGACTGATACCCATCGATGAAGGGATAAAGCGATGGGAAGACAGCGACGTGGTTCCGTAGTGGAACGTAAGGGGAAAATTTACGCCCGGGTGCAGTTCAGCGACGAACAAGGTCGGAGAAGGGATATCTGGCGTCGTGCGGATAACCGCAAAGAAGCGCGAAGCATTGCTAAACAATTACTACGCGAGGTCGATGACCACGGGGAGACAACGCTCGACTCTCATAGCAAGACGTTCGCAGACCTTGCGTCATACTTCGAGCAGCATTACCTGAAGCCCGCAGAGTACGTTGACGGTCGAAAGATCGCTGGGTACAGGTCCGTCATTAACTACAAGTGCTACATGCACACCCTTCGAACGTACTTTGGAAACAAGAGACTTCGAAGCGTCACCTACAGTGATATTCGCACGTTCAAGTCCGTCAGGCTTCGGACGCCCACTCGGGGGACTGGCACTCGCGCACTCGCCAGTGTCCATCGTGAACTCGCTCTACTTCGAAAAATATTGAATGTTGCTCTTCGCGAGGGCTGGATTCTCAAGAACCCATTCAATGCTGGCGATACTCTCATCTCCCTTGCCGACGAAACAAAACGGGAACGCATACTGAGCCACGAGGAAGAATGCAGAATGCTGGCAGCCTGCACCGATGCCCGCGCTCACTTGCGCCCCCTATTGATTTTCCTACTGGATACAGGTTGTCGTCAGGGTGAAGCATTCAAACTCAAGTGGAGGGACGTTGACCTCGAAGCTAGGATGATTACTCTTCAGGCTTTCAATACCAAGACCGCTCGCGAGCGTCAGGTAGCAGTCACAATCCGTCTACATCAAGAACTCTGTCGATTGAGCGAGTCGGACGGGGACCCGGATGCCTTAATCTTTGGGATTACTTCGAATGTTCGCAACTCGTTCGCGTCAGTGATCAAACTCGCGGGGATTGATGGTCTTCGAAGACACGACCTCCGCCACACCCATGCCTCGCGGCTGGATGAACTAGGGTTTTCTCTTGCAAAAATTGGCGGTCAGTTGGGTCACACAAAAGTGCAGACTACGCTTCGTTACGTCAATCGAGATACAAGCGCAATTCAGCGAGTAGCTATAGCTTTGGACGGATTCAACGCGGGAATGATCTCGGAGCCACCAGCAACGTCCGCAGAGCTAGTTAATTGAACTCTCAGAAGTCGTCAAGTCGTCATCTCTTATAGTCATGACTACTTGACGACTTTCTTGAACTGAGAGAAATATATTCTCCTAATGTCTTACCGGGCGACCCATTGTTTGCGCCCGGTCGAAAGAGCCAACCTCAATGTAGGAAACCCGGTACCCAGAAAACAACCTAAAATCCTGTGGGTGCAAATTTGTCACAACGACTCTGCGGGTGTACCTGGCAGAGATCGAAACCTCTGCGTAAAAGCAGGTGTCCAAAAGGAGGGTGCGTTTCACCGACTGCGGCATACGTTCGCTACAAACTACGTCCGCAGCGGAGGCAACGTCCTCTATCTATCGCGAGTACTAGGGCACTCTACTCTTCACATGACAAAGCGTTACGTAGGCGTTGAGATCGAGGCGCTGCGCGAAATGCAGATAAAGACCTCGCTGATGAGTCGCCTGCGGTAGTCGCCAGAGTTCATTTCCCCAGCGGAGTAGCAGCACTTTTTTAACCTCAAACCTTAACCCACAGGTGATATTTCGGTAACCGCAAACCCAGGGCTTTTTCAGCCGCCGGTCAAAATCCCCTAGCTATAAACTCAAGTGCAAAAATTTCAGAAGAAATGAAAGCCTGAACCGGGGCGTCCTTCACAACCGTATTGCAAAAAACAAACCGAATTCCTCGGCACGACTTCCAAAAACCTAACAAAACGCCTAACACAAAAAGTCTACGCAAGACTGTTTAAGGCAGCGAGAGATTCGCGCTGACAGCGCGGGGACTCTCAAGATGACTAACCTTGAAAGGATATGAAGCGATATGAACGAAGTGCTTATGGACAGAGCAGAGGTGGCAAAGCAACTCGGCGTCGCGCCAATTACGGTCATGCGCCTGCAACGGCAAGGCAGGCTGGATTTTTACAGGATTGGCGCAAGAGTTCTTTGCAGTGAATCGCACATCCGCAGTTTCTTGAAGGATGTCGAGCAAACAGGAAAAGGGGACGATGAAGGGGGATATACCAAGTAAGAAAAAGCACGCCGGGGGTTGATGCCCCAATGTGCTCTTTTAGCCTTGGATGATTCGATATGAAACAATCTAAAGATAACACAGACGTAAACGTGAGCGATGCCGCTCTCAATCATCTACGGATAGTGCTGATGCATGTTCCAGCCGATGTCGGATTCATTGAAATTCGTGCAATCAAAAAGACCGGCAGAGTAGAAAGTTTTTGGCTCCCCGCTGGAGAAAACGGGGAAAGTGTACTTACTGATGCCGTAGAGTGGGCGAGAAAGCATAACGATGCCGGATATGACATTTACCTTGGGTATTGTCCAAGGAAAGAGGCTGGCATTGGGACCAAGGCAGGTGTGCCGTTGATGACGGCGGCTTACCTTGACCTTGACCTTGACAAGTTTGGCGTAAGTCGTGAATCAGCTTTTGAGGCAATCGAGGATTCACCTATTAAACCAAATCTGGTTGTTGATTCAGGTCACGGATTGCATTTGATTTTCTTTCACGAACCGACCGCCGACAAGCTCGCATGGTCCATTCTGCAAAAGCAGCTGGCTTCCAGGTTCAAGAGTGTTGGGGCTGATGATGGGTTTGCGGGGCATGAGGCAGCGATCTTGCGCCTCACTCCATTTCTGAATCAGAAGGACGGGACACCCACGCGAATCTTGGAATTCCGTTCAGACGAGCTGATTCAAGCCTTCGATGACTTAGTGGCAGCTTTTGGAGCAAAGGAAAGGCGAAAGAAGGACCAGAAAGCGGATACACATCTAATTGCTACCAAAGGGATCAAGCGCATCAGTAAAGTGATAGATCGCAACCGCAACGTCACGCTAACAAAAGAAGCCGGACGACTCCGAAAGTTTGGTTGGGAATACGATGAGATTAATGC
>JALYSR010000183.1 GCA_030854715.1 Acidobacteriota bacterium | reverse complement strand
GGTCAGGCATCTGGCAGCGCGTGTAGATGAAAGTCAAAAGCAGTGCTTTGCCTTTGTAGTCATGTATTCGAATAGCCTTGCCGCCCTGATTGATGAGCCGGTAATCTGGCACTTCATCACCAGGCTTTGCGCCAATGCTTTCACCTGTGACCGGACTGGTCGTGTCCGCGCTTTCCTTTGTTATCACAAGGTCTTCGAGCCACGATTGCGCGCCATCAACAATGAGAGTTGCGGTAACCTGATCGCCCGGCACCAGCACTTCAAAAACCCAGTCGTCTCGTACGGTGAACGGCATTGTCATGGCGGACATGTAGTCCTTAAGGTCTTCGTGCGCGATTGTTACCAGGTGTTTGTCCTTCTCAACTGTCACTACCTTGCCTTTCAAGTCGTAATGCTTTTCAGTTGGGGATCGCACGCGCTCATGGCTTTGAAGCCTGTGGCACCCCGCAAGGCCAGCGATGATCAGGAAAAGCGCAATCAGAATTGGCGAGAGAAAGTTTTGTTTGTTCATTACTTGGTAGACGGCGAATCGAAAATTGCTTAGTCAGTCATGTCCAGATTATTTGATAGCTCATAGAAAATTATCGTTCAGCGAGGAGAATTTTCCTAACCGGGAACCCTGCAGGTTGAAAGCCAGCGCATCGGAAAGGGCCGAGTGTGTGAACTAGGCGCTAACGAATTCGCGCAACTCGGTGTAACCTAGTATTGTCGATCCATCGCAAAAAGACACACAGAAAGAAGTGTTAGAATCTAATGCCGTCGCAGCCAGCAACAGAGAGTAAAACAGCTATTAGCCAAGCAAATCCCCTTGACGGCGCAGCTATCGCCGCGCAGATCAAGCAAGAGGTCGCGCAGCAGGTTAAGCAATTTGAGAGAGAGTACGAAGTAAGACCGTGCCTCGCCGCCGTACTCGTGGGTGACGACGCAGCCTCGGCAGTCTACGTGAGAAACAAAATTCGCGCCTGCGAAGAGGTGGGGATACGTTCTGAACACCATGCACTGCCGGCCTCAACCAGTGCTATCGAGTTACTGGATCTAATAACTTCGCTCAACACGCGCGGTGACGTTGACGGCATCCTGGTCCAACTGCCGCTGCCTAATGAAATTGAAGAAGGCGGGATCATCGAAGCTATCGCTCCGGAGAAGGACGTGGATGGCTTTCATCCTGTGAATGTCGGCAGGTTGGCATTGGGCCGGCCGACGTTAGTGCCTTGCACGCCGGCAGGAATAATCGAACTGTTGGAACGATCCAATATTCCCATCGGTGGAACAAACGCTTGTGTAGTTGGCCGTAGCCAAATTGTGGGCAGGCCAGTGGCCCAACTGCTCTTGCAAAGGGATGCGACAGTCACAATCTGCCATTCCCGAACTCCTGACCTTCCATCGGTGACCCGTCAGGCGGATCTTTTAGTGGTAGCCATTGGCCGCGCGGGTTTCATCGGTCGCGACCACATAAAACCCGGCTCCACAGTTATCGATGTGGGAATGAACAGGGTGACGGACGAGTTGGTTGCGCGGAGACTGTTCGGAGATGAAGCGGAGAAGCGATTGGAAACTATCTCCAAACGCGGCTACACGCTGGTCGGCGACGTTAATCCCGCCGAAGCTGACGAGGTTGCAGGGAGACGCACGCCGGTGCCTGGCGGAGTGGGTCAGTTGACAGTGGCGATGCTGATGCGAAATACGATCACCGCGGCGAGACTGCGACGAGGATTAGTATAGGTCCTATAGGTCATTTAAGACCTATTTCTTAAAATGCTTCGCATTGGCCTAACAGGATCGATTGGCGTGGGGAAGTCATTCGTTGCGGGCGTGCTTGCCGAGCTTGGCTGCCGCGTCCTTGATGCTGACGACACCGCGCGCGCCGTGGTTGCTCCAGGGTCGGCGGCACTGCGAAAGGTAGTGGCGGCGTTTGGACAAGAATTCCTGGGAACTGACGGGACCCTGGATCGCTCAAAACTTGGCTCGCTCGTCTTTGCAAATGAGGACAAGCGGAAACTCCTGAACTCGATACTGCATCCTTACATCATTGCTCAACAGGACGAACGTTTACGCGAGTGGGAGACTGAGGATCCGAGCGGGATTGCTATTATCGACGCGGCGCTGATGATTGAGTCAGGTGGTTACAAGCGCTTCGATAAATTGATCGTTGTCCATTGTCGTCCGGACGTGCAACTGCAGCGGCTGATCTCAAGAAACCACTTGAGCCGTGCAGAAGCAGAAAAGAGAATTGCTGCTCAGATGCCGCAGGAAGAGAAGAAAAGATTTGGGGACTATTTGATCGACACATCCGATGGCTTTGAGGCCGCGCGCAAGCGTACCGAGGATGTCTATGGAGAACTGCGCACGACTATCAAAACATAAGACCACTTCGTTTCGATGAGGATAACCAAGAACATTTTTCGGAAACACAAGAGATACCGCTCGTCGTTGGTAGGCGCACTTTTGCTCGCGCTGATGCTGACCCATGCCGGCTGCTTTCTAGATGAAACCATCGATCCTTATTACGGACGCGTCAAAGTCCCGCGCTCCCAGGAGTTTCATTGGAGTGATGGCGGCCTGCCACAAACACTCGACCCCGCCTTCGCTGCCGCGCCCCCCGACACAGACTTGGTTAGGGCAATCTTCGAGGGCCTAACGGACTACGACCCTCGCACACTTGCTCCAGTCCCGGCGGTAGCGGCTCGCTGGGAACAATCAAATGGTGGGCGAGTGTGGACGTTCTACCTCCGGGACGCCGCACGTTGGTCGAATGGCGACGCAGTTACGGCCCAGGACTTTGTACGTTCCTGGCGGCGCACGATGCGGATTGGTGATTTGGCTCCGCACACAGAGTTGATGGCTAACATCGAGGGGTCGACCAAAGACAACGCCGGCCAGCAAACGACGACTTCTCCGACGTCATCCGGCAAGCCGGCTTCGCCTGACAATAAAGCAAAAGCAGATACGAATGCCGAAGGTAGCGCTGATGATTCCCGTTTCGGAGTGGAAGCTGTTTCTGATCGTGTGCTGCGCGTTCGCCTGCGCCGCCCTGATCTGAACTTTCCTGCGCTCGTTGCTCATCCCGTATTCCGTCCAGTCAAGTTCGCAGAGGGAGGCGCCCCCGGTAAATTAGACGCAAACGGATTGATCTCAAATGGAGCTTTTTCTTTAGCGAAAACTGAAAGCGCGCGCGTGCTGTTGGAGCGCGCCAACAATTACTGGGACAAGGAAAGGGTCGCTCTTGATCGAGTCGAATTTGTTGGCCTTAAAGACCCTGAGACTGCTTTGGCAGCCTATCGTGCAGGCGAAGTCGATGCGGTAACCAATGCCGCCTTTGAACCGCTGGCGATAAAACTCCTGACGCCCTACGATGATTTTCGTCGCACCACATACGGCGCTTTGACCTACTACAGTTTCAATATCGCACATGCGCCGTTTGATGACGTTCGGGTTCGCGAAGCTCTGGCGCTTGGATTCGACCGTGAACGTATCAGCGCCGACGATATGGGTGGCTCAACCGAGCCGGCCAAACGCTATTTGCCCGAGACAGTGCCAAACTCGGAAAAGCCTGTCGTTAACAAGTCGGAGCTGTTGGACAAGGACTACGAACGGGCGAAACGGCTGCTGGCAGAGGCTGGGTTTCCCGGCGGGGATGGCTTCCCCAAAATCCGTTTGCTTGTAAATCGCAACGAGCAGCAACGTCTGGTGGCGCAGACGATTGCGGCGACGTGGCGGAGCGTGCTGCATGTGGAAACAGAAATCATAGTCAAGCCTTGGGACGAATATGAAGCAGCGACACGCACGGGCGATTACGATGTGGTGCGGCGCGGCATCGTGATGCAGACTAATGACGAGTTCACCAACATTCGCATGCTGTTTCCCGAGAACCTCAAATCCACTGATCAGGCTGCAAACAAGGGAAAGGAGTCTGGTGCTGATTCCGCTGTTGCCAATACTAAGCCGCCCACTGCGAAAGAGAAGGCTTTGGGATTGCTCCAACCTATTGAAAGCGAAAGCCAGGCCTTAAATGATTTGAGCGCAGTGCCCATCTATTTCGCGTCCTCCTACGCTTTGGTGAAGCCCTACGTCAGCGGCTTCGACTCAAACGTTCTGGACGCGCCATCACTGAAAACAGTGCGTATCAACACAACCTGGAGGCAGCCCGAAACCGCTGGCGCCGGCGCGACAAAGTGAAACATGATCCAAGGCTTGTGATGTAAGAGTCTCGCCCGGGAATTAGAGAGAATCTTGATCGATCGAGTTTTAGCATGTTAAGTTCCGTCGTTCGCAACGTGTAACCCTGCGGCTCATCGATGACTAAAGTTTACCTGAAGCAAATAATCGTGGGACTGGCTATTGCCGCACTGGTTCTGGGATCGATCTCTTGCCGTGCCCTGGCGACGAACGAAGAGTTTTTCGGGAAAACCACCCCACCCGAACGCAATATTCTCCGTTATGTGAATGGCGGCGAACCGGAGTCCCTTGACCCGGCTATCAGCTCAGGTCAGCCAGAGGCGCGCATTTACATGGCGCTGTATGAAGGGCTGGTTGAATATGATCCAAAGTCGCTCGCCGCGATTCCGGCAATAGCCGAGCGTTGGCACACTAACAACGACTCCTCCGAATTTGTCTTTCTTCTGCGCCGGAACGCTCGCTGGTCCAACGGCGATCCAATCAACGCTCAGGATTTCGTTTACAGTATTCGTCGCGCCATCTCGCCTGAAGTCCATTCGCGCAGCGCCGCGCTGGCTTACTATATAAAGTATTCGCAAGCATACAACGCCGGCTCGGTGTTCGTGCTGGACTCTGTGAGCAAACAGTTTCTTTTGGAAAAGGATTTAGCGGACGGTCCGCAAGTTAGTGAACCTCTAAGCGAGAAGCCGCTAAACTCGCCCGAGCTACTATCACCGCCGACCTCCCATACGGATCCTAATGACGCGTTACTGCCCGCGAAGGACACGCCGTTCCACCAGTTCATGCACTCGCCGGCCAGACTTGTGCTTCCCGCCGATGAAAAACGTCGCATCAAGCTATTGGCAGGCAATCCGAGGTTGCAAGCTGCAGTTACAGGCAAGGAATTCGTCAAAGTGAAAGCGGAGGATGTGGGCGTCGAGGCTGTTGACGATTACACCGTGCGCATTTCACTTTCCCAGCCGGCGCCATACTTCACTGGACTCCTGGCCCATCAGCTTTTCCGCTTGGTGCCGCGAAAGGTAGTTGAACAATATGGCCCCCAGTGGAGTGACCCTGAGCACATCGTTACTTGTGGTCCATTTAAGTTGAAATCCTACAAGCCGTATAACGAGGTAGTGGTGGAACGCGATCCCATGTACTGGGACGCGGCAAACGTCCATCTTGACGAGATTCATTTTTATGTTTCAACTGACCATCCAACGAGCATGAATCTTTACAAGGTTGGAGAGGCCGACGCGGTCGTGAATCACTCAGTGCCGAACGCCTGGTTGGACGTGGTGCGCCCAAAGAAGGACTTCATGAATGCGGCGGAAGCATCGATCACGTACCTTACTATGAATGTAACCCAGCCGCCTATGAATGACCTCCGGGTTCGCCGTGCGTTCAATATGGCGATAGACAAGGAGACTTATTCGAAAACGAAGCGGACTACAAAACCGCTGTCCGCTTTTACGCCCACAGGTATTTTCGTTGGCTACCCGCAACCCAGGGGAGAGGATTTCGATCCGGCACAGGCCAGAAAACTATTAGGCGAGGCGGGTTATCCCGTGAAGCAGAAAGACGATGGCTCTTACCAGTGCGAAAAGTTTCCCGTTGACCAGGTTAAATTTTCGTTCAATACGCACTCCTCAAACCAGGCTCTGGCGGAGTTTATGCAGGCGCAGTGGAAACAGAATCTCGGCGTCACTGTGATGCTGAACAACATGGAGCAAAAGACTTTTATGGACGCTCGCTCAAAGCTGGAGTACAAGGGTTTTGCTCTTATGATTTGGGGCGCCGACTACATGGATCCCGTAACCTTTCTCAATAACTTTTTGACGCCTGCTGGAGACAACGGCACTGGTTGGTGGGATCAAAAGTATGTAGACCTGCTCGCGGAAGCTAACCACACACTCGATCGGCAGAAACGCTACGAGTTGTTAGCCAGGGCTGAGAAATACTTGTTAGACGCGCAACCCGTGATCCCAATTGAGACTCCGTCAGTTAATTGGGTGAAGAAGCCCTACGTCAAAGGCTTATACCCGAATCCGTCGTCGCTGTTTGCGTGGAAATTCGTATATATTGAACGCGATCCATCTAAGTGGGATTATGCCACTCCTAAATTGACAGACTAGGGCACGACAGGCATTCCTCCTGGTCTTCATTAAAGGCAGACATTCCTGTCTGTCATGCAATAACAAATGGACAGGCAAGAATGCCGGTCCTACTTATAAATGCTTCAATTCATCATCCGCCGGCTAATAATTACGATCCCGACGATCCTCGTTGTGATCACTATTACGTGGGGACTGGTCCGTCTGGCTCCGGGAAACTTCTATACAGGCGAGAAGACCATTCCCAAGGCAATAGAAAACAATATTCGCGAAGCCTATGGTTTGGACAAACCATGGTACGAGCAGTATGGCCGCATGATGAGCCACATTCTCAGGCTCGACTTCGGCACCTCATTGACTTACAGGGGAAAGTCGGTCAACACAATCATTGCCCAATCGCTTCCGGTCTCAGCAACAGTTGGAATCCTTGCTTATCTGCTGGCGCTCCTCGTGGGTATAACGGTTGGGTCAATCGCGGCTCTCAAGCAAAATACAAAATGGGACTATGGATCGATGGCGCTCGCGATGATTGGGATATCGATTCCAAATTTTGTGCTCGGACCAATCCTGGTGCTCTTCTTTTCGTTGACACTCTACTGGCTGCCGCCTTCACGCTGGGACGGCTTTACGAGCAAAAATCTGATTCTGCCCGTGATCACGCTGTCAGCAATTTACATGGCTTACATTGCCCGGCTCACCCGGGCCGGCATGCTGGAAGTGCTCAGATCAGACTATATCCGCACGGCCCGCGCGAAAGGGCTGAGCGAAACCCAGGTTGTGATTCATCATGCGCTGCGCGGCGGGTTGCTGCCGGTTGTTTCTTTTACTGGTCCGGCTCTCGCTTTTCTTTTAACTGGCACGGTGGTAGTTGAGCGCATTTTTGTTTTGCCGGGGCTGGGCACTTATTTCATTAATGCCTCGCTGAATCGCGACGAACCGCTAATCATCGGCATCGTTGCTTTCATTGCGATCACTTTGTTGACGATGAATTTGCTGGTGGACATTGCCTACGCGTATCTCGACCCGCGCATACGATATTGAGTAGGACAGACATTCTTGTCTGTCATTAAGATTTGCGTAAACGACAAGAGCGGACGGGAATTGCCAGTCCTGACTGATGAACGACGAAAATCCTTTAACTCCAAACGACCCGGATCTGATTCATACCCCAACCGAGCTTGCGGTGGGCGAGGCGGACGTTCGCTCAGTTGAGCAAGATGAACTTGTTGCGGGAAGTTCGCTTGCGAGAGACGCGTGGCGCCGGTTGCTGCGGAATAAGCTCGCGGTCTTCGGGTTGATAGTGCTGGCAATTATCACCGTGGCCTGCGTTACCGGGCCATACCTCATTCAATTAATCACCGGACATGCTCCGGATTACATTCCGGCCAATGCGGCGCTCATAAAATCGTTTCCACCCTTCACAGCACCTGACAGCTCATTTTCCTGGACGCATCCAATGGGGACCGACAAACAGGGCAGAGACCTGTTAGCGCTGGTTCTCCAGGGTGGTCAGATATCTTTGATGGTGGGCGTTATCTCAACACTCGTATCGCTGATCATCGGCGTGAGTTACGGCGCAATCGCCGGATATCTCGGGGGACGCACGGACAACATAATGATGCGTTTCGTCGATGTGCTCTACGCGATTCCTTACATCATTTTGGTCATTGTGCTGCTGTCCATGTTTAAGAGCCAAACAGCGCGCGGCCAGGTCATCCTGCTGTTTGTAGCGCTCGGCGCCGTGTCGTGGTTGACTATGGCTCGCATCGTGCGCGGCCAGGTGTTGTCGCTAAAGAATCAGGAGTTTGTGCTTGCCGCTCGAGCTACGGGCGTTTCAACCTCGCGAATCATTTTTCGGCACATCGTGCCTAACACGCTCGGTCCGGTGATCATTTATGCCACACTGACAATTCCCTCGGTAATGCTGACCGAAGCGTTTCTTTCTTTTCTGGGGTTTGGCGTGCAAGCGCCGCTGGCCTCATGGGGAAGCCTGGCCTCTGAGGGAATCCAGAATATCGGAATTTTCCCCTGGCAGCTTATCTGCCCGGGAGTAACGATGGCGCTAGCACTGTGCTCGTTGAACTTTCTCGGCGACGGACTGCGTGACGCCCTTGATCCACAAATGCGGAAGTTTTGAGATCTAGAACCAGGATGATGAGCAGTAACGGAAACCTACTCGAAGTAAGAGACCTGCGCACCTATTTCGAGACTGAAGACGGTCAACTAAAAGCTGTCGACGGCATCTCGTTTCGTTTGAAGCGTGGTGAGACTCTGGGAATCGTCGGCGAGTCTGGTTCCGGCAAGTCCGTGACTAATCTTTCGATAGTGCGATTGATTCCTGAGCCACCAGGCAGAATTGTTTCCGGCGAAGTAATCTTTGACGGCAGAAACATCTTGTCGCTAAAGGACGACGAGCTGCGAAAGATTAGAGGCCGGCGAATTGCGATGATCTTTCAGGACCCGATGACCTCCCTCAACCCGTTCATGAAAATTTCCCGTCAGCTAATGGAGAGCACGCGACTGCATTTAGGTTATACGAAGCAGCAGGCTTATGCTCACGCGATAAAGATGCTGGAGACTGTTGGCATTCCTGACGCGCGCGCGAGAGTAGACAGTTATCCGCACGAATTCTCCGGGGGCATGCGCCAGAGAGTGATGATCGCGATGGCGCTTTCATGCGAACCCGAGTTGCTGATAGCCGACGAGCCGACGACGGCGCTCGACGTAACCGTTCAGGCGCAAATTCTGGAATTGATAAAGACACTTAAGCAGGCAACGGGCACCAGCGTTATCCTGGTAACGCACGATCTGGGAGTGGTCGCGGGTATGACTGACCACGTTATCGTGATGTACGCAGGCAAAGTCTTTGAACAAGCGCCGACCGATGAGTTGTTTGCAACTCCAGGTAATCCCTACACCCGCGGTTTGCTTCGTTCGGTTCCGGATCCCACAGACGAGCAGGGCAAGCTCTACCAGATTCCGGGTTTGCCACCCGATGTGGCGCACTTGCCAGCGGGTTGCCCTTTTGCGCCTCGTTGCGAACGCGCTGAGGAGATCTGCCACCGCGAATTTCCTCCGTTTGTACAACTTACTTCGGAGCACCATTCGCTGTGCCATTTCGCGCCCGAAGTTTATGAAGAATCGAAAACAGCAGTAGGCAGTAGTCAGGGGCAGTAGGCAGGAGAGCCGCGGCGCAACAGACCTAGATGCGTAGATGAGTACTCAAAAAACCAACCAAACCGGGTTTGAACAAATTCCGCGGATTGAAAGCGGCGGCGAGCCCCTGCTCGCGATACGCGATCTGAAGGTCCACTTCGATCTTGCCGGCCGGGGCCATCGTACGGTCAAAGCAGTTGATGGAGTAACAATTGACATCTATCCAGGTGAGACACTTGGCCTGGTGGGGGAATCAGGCTGTGGCAAGTCAACGTTGGGCCGGGCGATCCTTCGTCTCACCGAACCCACATCCGGCCAGGTCTTCTATCGCAACCGTGACCTCGCGGATCTTTCGTCGCGAGAGATGCGCCAGCATCGCCGGCACCTGCAAATCATTTTTCAGGATCCGTATGCTTCGCTCAATCCGCGGATGACCGTTGGGCAGATTGTTGGCGAGCCGTTGGAGACTTTCCGCATCGCGAAGGGCCGGGAAGCAGAACAGCAGGTGCAAGAGCTACTCGAAACAGTTGGCCTGAGCAAGCGATTCATTAAGCGTTATCCGCATGAATTCTCAGGGGGACAACGACAGCGCATCGGTATCGCGCGCGCGCTCGCAGTCGATCCGGATTTCATCGTCGCCGATGAGCCGATATCGGCTTTGGATGTTTCCATCCAGGCGCAGATCATGAATCTCCTGGAAAAGCTTCGGCGCGAAAAGAACCTGACCTACTTGTTTATCTCTCACGACCTGCGGGCGATTCGCCACACCTCAGACCGGGTTGCCGTGATGTACCTGGGCAAACTCGTTGAGATAGCTGGTGCGAAGACCATCTACGCGGATCCGCTGATGCCATATACGAAAGCGCTGATCTCCGCCGTGCCCGTTCCTGACCCAAAGATTGAGGCGAGCCGCCGGCGAGTTGTACTCGAGGGCGATGTACCTTCGCCAATAAATCCGCCCCCAGGCTGTCGCTTCCATACTCGCTGCCCTTACGTGATCCCGGCGTGTAAAGAAGTTGTGCCGCCCCTGGCCGAGATCAAGCCGAATCACTTTGCTGCCTGCATTCGCATTAGTCCTGAAGAGCCCGACATTGAAAGGGTCGCTCCGGGCGCTGCCCCGGGTCTCGACGCTGCCCTCCAGGCAGCTGAGGGTACGCCGAAGAGAACCACGGCGTGAGTCGCCTCCAAATCCCGCTCGATCCTCAATAAAAACAGCTCACTCGCAGGATGCAACCACATGAAAACTGTCTGTTATTGGTTGTATACCAATAGGGTAAGTTTGTTTGCACCAAAGGCTTAGCCCGCCTGAGCGATTGAAAGACGATCCAAAGGGACGCTTGTTGGCGTTATTGTAGGAATCTATACTGACCTGTTACGCAACTATTCCTTAGCAGAACCTAACTGACAGCTGGCATCAGGAGTCTTGCCAGCCAGAAGTCGCCCAAATGCCGCAGCAAAAGCCACAGAAGCAGGAGACGCGAGCGTTGATGACGAAAAGCTCAGCCCAATCGCTGGGTGAGAACGCTGAGGACCGGGTGCTGCCCGAAATTGTCCAGGAGCATCCTCAGGACGCTCCTCCGGGTTGGGCTGATGTGCAGGAGGAATTGGCAACATCGCTCAATTTGTCCTTACTGCTCATCGATGGACACCAGCCTCCGGCCCTGGTGGTCTCGAACAACAATTCAATCTGCCATGCGTTTCAGTCGTCACCCAAGTACGTGGGCCTTTGCGATCCTTATTGTGGCGATGCTCATCGGCGCGCGATGAGCGCCGGCGCGGTAGTTCAATACAAATGCCACGCTGGACTTCAATGTTTCACCATGCCCGTCCAAATTGGCAGGCAACAGAACCTTGCGGCAATAGGGGGCCGCGCTTTTCTGACCGGCGCCGACTACCGCTCGCTGATTGATCGCTTTCGCGCCGGCGAGTTTAACGATCTACTTGGCAGCAGACCATTTGAAAACGTGATCTTTGCCGAGCCGCAAGGGCTTGATCAACTTTCTCAACGTCTCGAAAAAGCTGCGCGAACATTCGACCAAATCGGAACCGGGAGCAGTAGCGACAGGGTCGAAGAAGTTCAGAGTTCAACGTCCAATGTCCAAACTCAAATCAGAACCGGAAGCAGTAGCGACCGGGTCGAAGAAGTCCACAGTCCAACGTCCAAGGTCCAAAGTCCGAACGCCAATGTAGAGGTTACGACCGCCTTAGTAGAGGAGTCCTCAACGAGACCGGAACCCCAACCCGATCTGCAGCGGGAAATCGATCGTCTTCGAGGTGAGCTACAGTATCGTTCCCATCTGGCAGAGTCGCTTCAGCGTTTTCTGGAACGTATTAGCTCAGCCGAGCCGGATAAAACATACCAGGCCATTCTGTCACATTCGCAGGAATTGCTGAACGCTGAGCGCGCTTCGGTGATGGGATTTAACGAAGGCGCAAACGAAATCACCTTGAGGGCCGCGGCCGGCCTTGCCGCTGACAAAAGCGAAGTTGGCCCCATGCGACTGGGTGAAGGCATTGCCGGCAGAGTGCTGGAATTCGGGCACCCGCTCGTAGTTGCTAACCTTGAAACTGCCGGCGTAGCGCCGGCGCCAGCGGAACGCAATTACAAGACAAGATCTTTCATCAGTTTCCCAATAACCATTGGCGGCCGGAAGATTGGCGTACTCAATGCCACCGACAAAGCGGGCGGCGGAATTTTTAATGACGTCGATCTTAGTTTGCTGGAAATCGTTGGTCCACAAATCGCTGTGGCGCTGGAGCGGGCGGAGCTTCAGGAACGCGCCACGCAATTCCAGTTGATCTCCATCACCGATCCGCTGACTGGCTTACTCAACAGGCGCTACCTCGAGGAACGTCTGACGGAAGAGTTAAACCGCTCGAAGCGCAACAACCATCCGATTAGTTGCCTGATGATCGACATTGACGACTTCAAGAAATATAACGACAGGAACGGGCATCAGGCGGGTGACGTTGCCTTGAAGATCACAGCCCACTGCCTCAAGGCGGCGCTTCGTTCGGCTGATATCGCTTGTCGCTATGGCGGTGAAGAGTTTTGCATCCTGCTGCCGCAGACTACCGTTTCCGAAGCGGGAGTAATCGCCGAACGTATGCGACAGCGAGTGGCAGAAACGGAATATCCGCATGGCAAGTCGCAGCCGCTCGGAAGTATGAGCATCAGCATCGGCATATCCACTTTTGCCCGGCACATCGATACGGCTGAGAG
>JALYSR010000155.1 GCA_030854715.1 Acidobacteriota bacterium | reverse complement strand
GCGCTCGGTTCTGTACTGCCTCTAGCCATCATGAATCGTCGACGATTCATCCCATTACGAACTACCCTGTCCTGTCCGATTTCGTTTCTTAAATATCCCTTCCCAATGAGAGAATAGGCTTGCTCCGCTTATCAATCCCCAAAGGAAAATAAGAGAACCATGAAGAAAACTGTGCTTGCTTTGGCGGTTGTTACGCTTTCAATATGCTTTGGTCTGCAGGTGCAAAAGGCTGATAGTTCCGGCACCGCCCGCGCGGAGCAAACGACTATGAAGACGGCAGTTGGAAAAGGTTTAGCAGCAGACGATCGCGGTCCAGTTACCGCCGACATCAATGACAGTGACGAGTTTTTCCTGAGTGCTATTAACTCGGCCGGACCTGAGCGTGACAATTCGCAAAAGATCGACGCTTTGCTCAAGCGAATGACGCTTGAAGAAAAAATCGGACAAATGACCCAGCTCGCCATCGGCATGATTGCGAAGGGCAGGGATCAGGAGATCCAGATTGATCCCGCCAAGCTTGATAAAGCAATCGTGCAGTACGGTGTCGGTTCAATTCTTAATGTCGCGGAGCAAGCGCTGACGCCCGACAAGTGGCATGAGATCATCGGGCAGATTCAACAGACGGCGACAAAGAGGACGCGGCTCGGCATTCCGGTTATCTACGGGATCGATTCGATTCACGGAGCCAACTACGTTCAGGGTGCAACTCTTTTCCCCCAGGAGATTGGCATGGCCGCAACCTGGAATCCTGAGTTGATGAAACGGGGTTCGGAAATCAGCGCTATGGAAACCCGGGCCGCCGGTATCCCCTGGAGTTTTTCACCTGTGCTTGATATCGGCCGCCAACCGGTCTGGCCGCGCTTTTACGAAACCTTCGGTGAAGATCCCTACCTCGCTAAAGTAATGGGCGTAGCTTTTGTGCGCGGCATGGAAGGGTCGGATGTCGCCTCGCAGGACCATGTTGCCACCAGCTTGAAACATTACATGGGCTACAGTTTTCCGCTCACCGGTCGCGACCGCACCCCAGCCTGGATTCCGGAAAACTATCTGCGGGAATATTTTCTGCCGACCTTCGACGCGGCAGTCAAAGCCGGCGCCCGCACCGTGATGGTCAACTCCGCGGAGATCAATGGCATCCCCGGCCACGTCAATCATCACATCCTGACTGACATCCTTCATGATGAACTCGGATTCAAGGGATTTGTAGTTTCTGACTGGGAAGACATCAAGAAACTGGTAACCATTTGGCACGTCGCCGCGAACGAGAAGGAAGCAACGCGGATGGCAGTGATGGCCGGCATCGACATGAGCATGGTGCCGCTTGATTACAGCTTCGCCGATTATCTGATTGCGCTGGTTAAGGAAGGTGCGGTGCCCCAGTCGCGAATTGACGAAGCCGTGCGACGAATATTGAGAGTAAAGTTTGAGCTGGGCCTCTTTGAAAGGCCGACACCCGATCCTGCGCTCAAGTCAAAAATCGGATCACCCGCATCAAGACAGGCCAGTCTGCAAGCCGCGCGTGAATCGATGACGCTGCTGAAGAACACCGGTGATCTCTTGCCGCTCGCAAAAGATCGGAAAGTGGTGGTCACCGGGCCAACTGCCGACTCATTGATCTCTCTCAATAATGGCTGGAGCTACGTCTGGCAAGGTTCTGACGAGTCACTCTATCCTAAGGATCGTCCGACGATTCGACGGGCGATCGAAGCGAAAGCTGGCGCGGCAAACGTGACCTACGTTCCCGGCACGAAGATCACGCGCCCGCCAGGATCTACGTCAAACAACACACCTACTGACGTCGAAGCGGAGGTCGATATTCCTGCCGCCGTACGAGCCGCCAGTGCTGCTGACGTGGTGGTGCTCTGTCTTGGTGAAGGGTCCTACACTGAGACTCCCGGCAACATTACTGATCTAACACTCGGTGAACCACAACTGAGACTTGCCGAAGCCATTGAAGCAACAGGCAAACCTGTGGTGCTGGTGCTGGTGGAGGGGCGCCCCAGAGTTATCAACCGCATTGTTGATAAAGCCGGCGCTGTGCTGATGGCTTACAACCCGGGCAATGAGGGAGGACAGGCAGTTGCCGATGTGCTATTTGGCGACTTTAATCCGTCAGGCAAACTTCCCTTCACCTACCCGCGGACCCCAAACGGGTTGATAACCTACGACCATAAAGCATTCGAAACAGAGGACACCGCGTTTGGGAATATGGCCTTCAGGCCGCAGTTCGAATTCGGCCAGGGACTGAGCTATACAACCTTTGCCTATAGCGATCTGCGCCTGGGTCAGAAGACGATAAGTGGAAACGCTGATCTTTCGGTCAGCATTACTTTAACTAACAGCGGTCGTCGGGCCGGCAAGGAAGTGGTCCAACTCTACGTTAGTGATCTCGTAGCCTCGCTATCGCCCGCCGGAAAAAGGCTGAAACGTTTTGCGAAAGTTTATCTGGAACCGGGGCAGAGTCGTACCTTGACCTTCAAGCTGCACCGGGATGATCTCTCATTCATCGGCGCTGATAACAAACGAGTCGTGGAACCGGGAGAATTCGATGTGATGATTGCCGGACTAAAGGACAGGTTTGAATTGAAGTGACCACGGAAGCCTGGCCGACTTTATGCTTTCAAGCGCTGATAGACGCGAACGTAATCGACCAACATCTGTTGCGGGAAAGGCTTAGCTTCTTCAGCGGTGAGAGTGGTGTTCTGCGGAATTGGATCGGCGAGATAGTGCTGCGAAGCCGGGAACATTATAATTGAACCCGTCAAAGAATATCGTCGCTATCAAATGCGACCAAAGCCGCTCGGCGATGGCGGCCGTGCGTGGCCAGATGCGTGAATCAATATTGATGCCAGCGTGCGCAGTGTGTTCTGACCCAACATGACTGAGGTCAGAAACCAGAAAACGCTGGTCACCCCGAAACGTGACCGACGTCGAAGATATGTACCGGCGCTTGTCGGTGATCAGTCGTCAACTGGAAGAGTTGGGACTGACTCACGAAAAGAACTACGGCGTGTTGCTGGCGGCGAGTGAGAACACCGGGCCTAATGATGGCTTTTTACTTACCGCGGTCTCAAGCTCCGCAATTTGATCGTTAGACTACCTTCATTAATGGCGTCTTTAAGGCTGAACCGACCCTCATAAAGAGCCTTGCCGACAATGACGCTGTCAATGCCACATTCGCTCGCGTCATTCAGACGCTTGATGTCTTCCAAAGATGAAACCCCACCTGATGCTGTAACCTTCAAACCAGACTCACGCGCAATTGCGCAGGTCTGTTTCACGTTGACGCCCGTCAGCATGCCGTCGCGCGCTACGTCTGTGTAGATGATGCGCTCGATACCCATTGAAGCGACCTTTTGGGCCA
The DNA here is from genome assembly GCA_030854715.1 of Acidobacteriota bacterium. Taxonomy (GTDB): domain Bacteria; phylum Acidobacteriota; class Blastocatellia; order Pyrinomonadales; family Pyrinomonadaceae; genus PSRF01. The sequence goes on along the minus strand of JALYSR010000155.1, from coordinate 24,077 downwards.
AGTCCAGGGCGGAGAGCTTCCCTTCCTTTTCCCAGCCGCGCGTCAGCACCTGTTCGTTTTTAGCATCAACGCCAACGGCAATGCGATCGGCGCCAAACAAACGCAGCGCCTGGTCGAGGATTGTAGGCGACTCTACTGCCAGCGTGCCAATTACCACTCTTGCTACGCCCAACTCAATTACCTGCGCTACATCCTCAAGACTACGCAATCCGCCGCCAAACTGAAGAGGAATTGTTATCCCGGAAATAATCTTGCGAAGCACTTCCCGATTCCGCGAATTCGGATTGGCGAACGCTCCATCCAGATCGACCACGTGAATCATCTGTGCGCCAACGACCTCGTAGCTCCGGGCAATTTCGATCGGATCGCCGTCATAGACCGTGGTGTTGTCTTTGCGGCCCTGGGTGAGCCGCACGCAGCGACCATCGCGCAAATCAATGGCTGGGACTACGAGAATCGCCATAACTTTCATAGGGCCTATCCCTATAGGTCCTATTTCACTACCTCCATCACTCGATCAAATAGCAACCCGTTGGTCGAAATCGCATTTCCGCCATGAATCGTGCGCCTTCCATTCCAATCAGTGAACGTGCCGCCGGCCTCCTCCAGAATCGGCAGCAAAGCCGCACAATCCCAAAGATTCATGATCGGATCGAGCATGATGTCGGCCCGGCCGGTAGCGACCAGCACATGCCCGTAGGCATCTCCCCAGGTACGTCGCGCCTGAACCTGTCGCTGCAAAGAGTCTACGACGGGGCCAAACCCATGTTGTTCACACACTCCAAAGTCAGTTGATAGAAGTAGCGCCTGATCCAGCTCAGAAATTGCTGACACGCGAGCAACCTCTCCATTCCACAAACAACCCAATCCTCGAGCCGCATAGATAAGCTCACCTAATGCCGGAAGATTGGCCACGCCCAGGACCGGCTCATCATCGAGCTCCAATCCTATAAGCACACCGTAAAGAGGCACACCGTGAACGAATGAATACGTTCCGTCTATCGGATCAACTATCCAACGACGATTCGATGAACCTGATTGCTCTCCCTCCTCTTCACCGAGAATTGCATCATTAGGGAAAGCCTCTGCGATACGAGTGCGCAGGTAAGCCTCGGCTTCGCGATCCGCAATCGTCACGAATGAGCTGTCAGCCTTGCGTTCAGCTAAAAACGATCCCTGGTAATGACGCCAGGTGATTTTGCCCGCCTCGCGCGCTATGTCGACGGCGAAGTCGAGGAGGTGCTTGAGTTGCTCGGTGGCGGTAGTCATTTCTGTCTATAGGTCCAATAAGTCCTATAGGACCTATTTCCTCCGGCTGAGCAGCTCCTCTCCCACTTCTCCCAACGACACCTCACGCTCAACGAGCAGGACCACCAGGTGATAAAGCAAGTCGGAACTTTCTTTAACGAGAGCGTCGCGATCGTCATTCTTCGCGGCGATGATCGTCTCCGCCGATTCTTCTCCTACCTTCTTGAGGATCTTGTCCAGCCCTTGCTCGAAAAGATAACTGGTGTAAGAGCCTTCTGGTCTTTCATGCTTTCTCGATTCAACCAGCGCATAGAGACTATCTAGCACCTCGGCTAAATTGGTCGAACCCGCTGACGCAACAGACTCAAATGGACCCGCTTCCTGGATCTCATTATGGAAACAGGATTCAGCGCCCGTGTGGCAGGCTGGACCACTCGGAACCACCAGCACAGTGAGCGCATCTCGGTCACAATCCACGAGCACATCCACAACTCGCTGAGTATTCCCGGAAGTCTCACCCTTGTGCCACAAACGCGAGCGCGAGCGCGACCATAACCACGTTTCATTAGTCTCGAGTGTTTTGGCGAGGCTCTCGGCATTCATATAGGCGAGCGTCAGCACACGTCGGGTGCGGGCATCCTGCACCACGACCGGAACTAATCCTGCCCCATCAAAATTCACATCCTCAATTGCGATCTTCATCTGACTTCTACTCCTCGCGCACGCAAATAATCCTTGACCTCAGCAATCTTGTATTGGCCAAAGTGAAAGAGTGATGCCGCCAGCACAGCACTCGCGCGCCCCTCAGTTAGCGCTTCGTAGAAATGTTCCAAACGGCCCGCGCCGCCCGAAGCAATGACCGGTATTCGCACGGCTGAACTGACAGTGCGCGTCAACTCCAGATCGTATCCATCGCGCGTACCGTCCTTATCCATGCTGGTCAGCAATATCTCGCCAGCCCCGAGCCGCTCGGCTCGCTGCGCCCACTCGACCGCATCCCACCCCACATTCTTGCGGCCGCCATGGGTGAAAACTTCCCACCCGTGCGACGAATCGCCTGCGCTTCGTCGACGCGCATCGATGGCAACAACGATGCACTGGCTGCCAAATATCTCAGCGGTTTCACTAATCAGATCGGGTCGCTCAACCGCGGCGGTGTTCAGCGAAACCTTATCAGCGCCGGCGCGCAATACCGCTCGTATGTCCTCGCTGGAGTTGAGGCCGCCCCCAACAGTCAAAGGTATAAAGACCTCATCAGCCACCCGTCGCACCAGGTCCATGATGATGGCCCGCTTATCAAACGACGCCGTGATGTCCAGAAACGTCAACTCATCCGCGCCCTCCGCGTCGTAGCTGCGCGCTTGTTCCACGGCGTCACCGGCGTCAACCAGCGAAACAAAGCGAATCCCCTTGACCACACGACCGCGGTCGACGTCCAGGCAAGGTATGATGCGTTTCGCTAACATTGAATGATTACTGACAGAACCGCATCTGAATTGATTTTCCATTTCTCATTTTTCATTTCTAATTTGTCGTCGCAGGAATCATCACTGTTGAGACCAATGGCAAATGAAAAATGACATTTGGAGAATCAGTCTGCTTCTGACCTCAATTGGAAATCAGTTCCCGCCTCCTTCGTCAAAGAGCACTTCTTGCAAAATTCGCAAGCAGCCGCAGACCAGCCGCCTGACTCTTTTCCGGATGAAACTGCACACCGCAGATATTTTCCCGCGCGACTACCGAGGGATAAGCCATGCCGTAATCAGTCTCGCCAATGACAACGGCATAATCATCCGGTTCGCAGGAATAAGAATGAACAAAATAAAAGAAGGCGTTGTCCTGAATGTCAGCCAGCAGAGGATGTATCCGGCGCTGTCGCACCTGGTTCCAGCCAACCTGAGGGACAACAAGATCGCCGGGAAGATCCGGGGGAAAGCGGCGCACGCGTCCCTTCAGCAAACCTAATCCCAAGGTCTTCCCAAACTCTGCCGATTCTTCAAAAAGCATCTGCATCCCGACGCAAACGCCGAGCAGGGGCGTCCCCTTACTAGTGCGCTGACGAACAAGTTCATCAAATCCCCGCGAGGAGAGCTCTCTCATGCATGCAGCAAACGCCCCCACACCCGGCAATACGAGCCGGTCGGCGCTGCGTAATAAAGATTCGTCTGAAGTCACCACGGCTTCGCAGCCGATCGCGGCAAGAGCCTTCTCCACCGAACGCAGATTCCCCACTCCATAATCGATGATGGCCACACTCGCCACGGTGATTAGAGTGCTCCCTTCGTGCTTAGCACACCGATGATGCGCGCATCGCGTTTTACCGCTTGCCGCAAAGCGCGCGTAGTCGCCTTGAAAGTCCCTTCGAGTATGTGGTGAGTATTGCGGCCTCGCAGGCAGTCGATATGAAGGTTGAACTTGGCCGTCTCAGCCAGTGAGCGCCAGAAATGTTCCGCCAGCTCAACCGAGAAATTTCCGATTTTCTGCCTGCCCGTCGGGACTTCGTAGACCAGATAAAAGCGCCCTGACAGATCAATCACCGAGCGACACAGCGCTTCATCCATCGGCACTACTGCTTCGCCATAACGGGCGATGCCGGCTTTGTCGCCCAGCGCCTGCGTCAAAGCCTGCCCGAGAGTGATGGCAATGTCTTCCACTGAATGGTGATCATCAATTTCGAGATCGCCTTTGCACGCGACTTCAAGATCAAACAAGCCGTGACGAGCAAACAAATCGAGCATGTGATCGAGAAACGGCAACCCCGTGCTGACCTGCGACTGTCCACTGCCGTCTAGGTTGAGGACAACGCGCACGTCTGTCTCTCTTGTTTTTCGGTGGATTTCCGCAGTGCGCGAGGGAGTTTCTGTTTGTTTGCTCATGCGTATCCTCGGTTCTGTTTCATCGATTGGGACGTTACTTACGCCGAAGGCGTTAGATAGCTTAGCCCGGCGTAGCACGCCGGGAAGCAAACACCATAAAAGTCTTTTTAACCCTGAAAGGGTTCAAACATCCCGTTCGTATTTCAACCCTTTCAGGGTAGCTATTCCTTAGATCGCGTTAACCCGGCGTGCTACGCCGGGCTAAGTTATCTAACACCTTCGGCGTAAACGATTCATTTCTCATTTCAAGATCTCCCGTAGCTTCATAATCAATAAATCATTCTCTTCAGGCGTCCCAACGCTCACGCGGAAATAATCCTTCAACATCGAATAGCCGCTGACGTCCCGGATCAAAATGTCTCTTTCCCATAGTTTGGCAAAGATTCGCTTCGGTTCCTTGCTTGAGCGCACCACCATAAAATTCGCTCGTGACTGGACCGGTACGAGTCCCGGAATACTTGATAACTCGCCGTACAAACGATCGCGTTCGGCACAAATGGCCTCGACCAGGGGCTTTAGCCTGGCCTCGAACATCTCAATCGAAACTTCTGCTGCAGTCTGTGAAAAGGCATTGAGGTTATAAGGCAGCACTGCCTTCGAGATCTCTTGAACCAACTCCGGCGAGGCCAGAAGATAACCAACGCGCAACGCCGCCATAGCCATTGCTTTGGAAAACGTGCGAAGGACCACGAGGTTTTCGTGTTCATCGAGAAGTTCCACGACAGAGTGGCCCGCAAACTCGTGGTACGCCTCGTCGACAACGATCAGGCCACGAGCCGCTTTCAACAGAACAATCAATTCTTTATCGCTAATCACGCAACCGGTAGGATTATTTGGTGAACAAATGATCGTCACCGCGGGTTGCGCTTCCTCAATCTTCTCCAGCAACGCCGCCAAATCAAACTGAAGCTCACGATTGAGTGGAACACTCACTACTTCGCCGCCAAGTACTGTGGCGATCTGTCGATAGAGTGCAAAGGTGGGCTCGGTAATGAGAACGCGCCTACCTTCTCCAATGGTGACCATCAAAAGCGCCTGAATCAATTCGTTTGAACCGTTGCCCGCGATAATTCCGTCCGGCTGCAGCCGACTAAAGTCGGCGAGTCGTTCGCGCAATCGTTGGGGCGTAAAATCCGGGTAACGTGACCAGGCCCGATCCTTCATGCGGTTCAGAGTCTCTTGCTTGATTTCAACTGGCGCATCCCAGGGATTCTCGTTCTGGTTAATCTTCACTGAAGCGCGATGCGGCACCAGAGTGTATGGCCGCAGCGCGAGAACCGAGTCTTTGATTGAGTTGGAAATTGTCATACTCATCTACAAACGAAACAAGACCCAACGCCTTGGAGTGCGGCGGCCTGGCGCCGCTTTGGTCCGTCTCGACCTGATCTCTTGCCTCGGCAAACTTAAGTCCTTCTAAAAACGTGATGCCGGGCCACCGCGGGCCAAAGCGCCGCCGGGCCGGCGCACTCCAAGGGAGTTGTCTATTGCTCCAGTCGGATTAATGCCGAACGCGCATGCGCATCCAGACCTTCAACCTCCGCCAGGGCCGAGATCCTTCCAACCGAACGCTTGATTGCGTCGCTCGAGTAACTCAAAAGACTTGTGCGTTTGACGAAATCATAGACGCCCAACGCCGACGAGAAACGCGCTGCACCGCCTGTAGGTAAAACGTGATTGGGTCCGGCAAAGTAATCGCCCACGGCTTCGGGTGTGTAAGCGCCGAAGAAGATCGCTCCTGCCTCGCGAATCTGCGCAGCTATGCCTTCATCGTCGTTCGTCATAAGCTCAAGATGTTCCGGCGCCAACTCATTCGCAAACCCGCAGGCTTCTTCCAGGCTGTCGACTAAAACAATCGCACCATACGCCGCAAGTGATCGCTCAACAATGGCTCGTCGCGGCAACAATGCTGCCTGACGTGTCACCTCCGCCGCGGTGCCACGCGCGAGGTCTTCGCTGGTGGTCAGGAGAATCGCCGATGCGTCTTCGGCATGTTCAGCCTGCGCCAGCAGATCTGCCGCAACAAAATCCGCGCGGGCCGAACCGTCCGCGATAATCACAACCTCGCTTGGTCCCGCAATCGAGTCAATGCCGACTACTCCAAAAACAAGTTTCTTCGCTGCCGCTACGTATTTGTTTCCTGGCCCGGTGATCTTGTCCACGCGGGGCACTGTTTCAGTCCCGTAGGCCAGGGCGGCAATCGCCTGTGCCCCACCCACGGCATAGACCTCAGTAATATTCAGTTCGAGGAGGGCCGCGGCGACCGCAGGATTTTCAGCCAGCGTTCGTGGTGGAGTTGTCACCAGGATGCGCCGCACGCCGGCGACTTGAGCGGGCACAACATTCATGACTACCGATGAGGGATAGGCGGCGCTTCCGCCCGGCACATAGAGACCGGCCCGTGCGATTGGATTAATTCGCTGCCCAAGGCGAACTCCGGCAGCCGGAGTAATTTCCCAGGATTCTTCCCGTTGGTGTTCATGAAACGCACGGACGTTTTGTATCGCTTCACGTAAGGATTCCAGCACAAAGGAATCGACTCGCAGCGCCGAGCGACGAAGCGTTTGTTCCGGAACACGCAATTCCGACGCTCGCAGTTGCACCCCATCAAAACGCGCGGTGTAATCAATCAGCGCTGCATCGCCGCGTGTGCGTACGTCCTTAATGATCGCTGCCACGTCACCTGCGAGAGATTCATCGACAGCTACATTGCGTTCGCGGATTGCTTGCAGCCTGCCGGCAAGTCGCTTTTTTTCCTGACTGCGAATGATTTCGATCACGCCGAAACTCCTCCGACCAGAGTCATAATCAATCCTCAGATTTGAGATCTCAGATCTCAGATCTCAGATTTGAAATGAGACTCGCGATTGCTTTCGCCTTTAACTGATAGCTGGCGCGGTTAACCACCAGCCGTCCGGTTGACTCATCAATCACTTCAATTTCCTTAAGTCCGTTTTCGCGAAGCGTCCTGCCTGATTGCACGAGATCCACGATGCAGTCGGCCAAGCCCAGCCCGGGGGCCAGTTCCACCGAGCCGGAAAGCTCGATTATCTCCACCGGACGTCCGCGCGCACCGAAATGCGCTGCGGTAATGCGTGGATACTTCGTCGCCACTCGCAACATACCGAGGTTCTTCAACGACACGCCGGTTCGCGCTGCAACCACGATGTGACAACGACCGATTTCGAGAGTTAACGGCTGAAGCAGGTCAGTGCCGGATTCAAGCAGAACATCGCGGCCAACCACGCCACAGTCTGCTATCCCATGCTCAACATACACAGGCACATCGGCTGGCTTCACGAAGATGAAGCGGTAGCGCCCTGATTCATCGTCTACAGCCAGTCGTCGCGAGGATAGATCCTGGCAAGATACACCCGCGCCCGCAGCCGCCAATAGAGCTAACGCTTCGTCTTGCAATCTTCCTTTAGCGACCGCAATGGTTAATTCAGGCACTGTTCACCTCAGTTTTAATGAGACACGCTCACCTTTCGCGCGCCTTTTCAAAGCTTCGAGAAAAAGCTCGGATGGATCACTCGATGAATCTCCCGAATCTCGCGGATTTCTCGGGCCTTTCTCGTCTGGATCGTTCGCCCTCAGCTCGGGTGATCCTTCTGTTGGCGTTCCCGTCGACGACGAGTCTGCCGGGCGCAGACGAACCACGTCGGTTAACGCGTCGAGGTCCAGCACGAAGCCCACCGCGGGCTCCTCCTTCCCAAAGCTGGCGGTGAGACCGTCGTAACGACCGCCACTGCCTACCCGGTATCCAGCGCCTTTTACGTAAATCTTGAATGTTAGCCCCGTGTAGTAATCAAGTCGCGCCACATCGCCGAGATCGATCTCGAAACAATGCGTTAGATCCGACGATTCAATGACATTCCATAAACTTTCAAGCCGATCCAACGCCGCACGGGATTGTTCGTTTGAAATCACACTGCGAGCCAGATCAAGGCTTTCGCGCTTGCCCGATAGTTGCATCAATTGAGCGAATGCCTGAGCTTCCGTGGCGGAAGAATGAGGTGTGAGAAAGCGCTCCAGGTCAGCGGCATTGCGGACATCTATCAACTGCCGCATCTCCTCTCGCGAAGTTGGATCCAGCTTCAAGCGTTCCGCAACCCCATTGAAGATGCCGACATCGTTCAGCGTAATAACGTAATTGCCTTCAAGATCCAGACGGCGCAGGAATTCAGACGCGATCGCCAGAACCTCAAGATCGGCAACGCGTGTATTCGCGCCGATGAGTTCACACCCGATCTGCGTTGACTCTCGGCGCCACTCGGCATGCGACTGGGGTTGTTGACGAAACACCGGCGCGGCATAACACAGACGCAATGGCCGCTCTCGCTCGGCAAAAAGAGTGGCCGCTGCTCGGGCAGCCGCAGACGTTACATCCGGCCTTAGGGCAAGGAGGCGTCCATCAGTGTCCGTAAAGCGAAAAGCGCGATGGGCCTCCGTCTTCCCCATGCCGTGCTCAAAAAGCGAGTAGTAATCGATTGTGGGCGTCGTGATTTCTTCGTAAGACCAGCCGTCAAAAATAGTCATCGCTGTCTCTTCGACAGTGCGGCGTAGGCGCGCCTCCTGGCCGAAGTAGTAGCGCATGCCGGTAGGAATTCTGGAGAGTGGTTCAGTCATCTGATCCATGTTTCTGTGTTGGACAGGCACGAATGCCTGTCCCACCAAAGCAAAACCCGCCGCCTGACTCTGAGTCATGGCAGCGGGTCCTTAAAGGTTCCGGTTGTGAGCTTCTTGTTACTCCAGCTTTCTCCCCACAACCAACGCGCTGCCTTGATGCCAATAATGGTTGGCATGATGGTGTGCGCCGTGGTGGTTGTGTGTGCTGCTGAAGCTCATAACGTTATGCGTCGATTCTCACGCGAATTGTCTTATACCCGACCATCTTGCTGGATGTCAATGATTATCAGGCATGATTATCGGCTTAGCCAGACCCTTAATGGCGTTCATTGAAAGCGAACATCCGGTCGCTACCGCTCCCGGTTCTGTATCATGATTTCGCCACTGTCGCAGTACAACCTTCGCGGTCGACTTCGAGCGTGCGCACAGTCGCCGGCATGCCATGGCTGCGAAAAACATTCGCAATTGTTTCACCGATCTCAGGCAAGTGATTAAGGGCCAAAGCGATGACGCTGGGTCCTGAACCGCTCAAGGCCACGCCGACGAGGCCGGGCTGGCGCTTAATCGCCAGGGCCTCGGCAAGTCCCGGAACCAGAGACTGCCTAAATGGCTGGTGCATTCGATCCTGCATCGCGTCCCACATCAAATCGTAAGCACCACCCTCCACTGCCGCACCGAACAGTGCAACGCGTTGTAAATTATGGACGGCGTCCTGGCGTTGAACTGTGCCCGGCAGTGCGCTCCGCGTTTCCGCCGTCTTCAAAATCGTATCGGGAGAAACGACAACTACTTTTAGATCCGCGGGCCAGGACCTCTTGATAGCAAGCACATTTCCGTCCGGTTTCACACAGCTGACCACCCAACCTCCGTGGTAGGCCGCCGCAACGTTATCGGCATGGCCCTCCATCTCCAATGCGTAACGAAGGACCGTCTGCGGCGAAGGCTTTTCATTACAAATCAAAGAACTGAGCATGAGACCTGCAACGATGGCGGCGGCGCTGCTGCCAAGCCCGCGCCCCAGTGGCAGCTCGTTCTGCACGTCGAGCTGCACCGGCGGAAGTGTCCAACCCTCACGGCCAGCAGCAAAACTCATCGCCCGGAAGATTAGATTGTCTTCGGTGGGAGACAGGAGCCCGCTGGTGCTGCCCTCGCCGCTACTGGTGACGCAGCAGATCGCGCTCGCCCCCGTCACTACTTTGGCTGTAACCGTCAGATAGAGTTGCAATGCGAGACTGAAGGAGTCGAACCCCGCGCCGAGATTGGAACTTGACGCGGGCACCCGCACCGTAAAGGCGCGCTTCGACATACCACCCGCCTCGTCTTCAATAATATCGACAATAATATCGACCGCTCCAGTTTCCAGGCTCATCCTTCCTGCTCATGCCTTCGAAGCCCCTCAAGGATCGCGGTCTTAGTTGCCTTCACGCCCGCGGGCGGATTGCTGTAAGTGCCTGCGAGCCGTCGCTCCTCCTTGGTCTTGTGCGGCGCCCGATCATGCATGTAGAGCTTTTCCTGGTGATAATTGATTGCGTAGTCTGTGTCCTTCAGGATGTGTCCGGTCAACACGGCCACAACGTCATCAGCCGATCCTATAACCCCACTCGCGGCCAGCCGCTTGATACCCGCAACAGTGGTCGCAGAAGCGGGCTCGCATCCCACTCCGTCACGCCCGATGATCGCTTTCGCGTCCGCGATCTCCTGCTCGCTGACACTCAGCACATTTCCGCCCGACTCGACCACTGCACGCCGCGCCTTCTGCCACGATACAGGCGCACCGATTTTGATCGCAGTCGCTAAGGTTTGTGGATGTTCGACGGGGGTCAGCACATCTGATTCAGTCCCAAATAAACTCGCAAAAGGCGCCGCGCCTTCAGCCTGGACCACACTCAGCCGCGGCAAGCGATCAATTAGCCCCAGATCCTTCAGTTCTCTGAAACCCTTGCCCAGCGCTGAACTGTTTCCGAGATTGCCACCGGGCACAACCACGTGATCGGGCACACGCCACCCACGCTGGTGCAACAACTCAGCGGCTACGGTTTTCTGGCCCTCAATGCGAAACGGATTAATGGAATTTACGAGATAAATTGATTCATCTGCGGCTAGTTCGCGTATCACTCGCATCGCGTCATCGAAGTAGCCGTCCAATTCCAACACCGCCGCTCCATAATCCAAACTCTGGGCCAGCTTGTTGTGACTGATTTGCCCCCTCGGCACAAGAATGGCGCACTGTAGATGAGCGCGCGCGGCATATGCGGCCAGGCTCGCCGCAGTGTTACCTGTGCTCGCGCAAACCACCGTCCGCGCACGCAGGATGAGAGCCTGCGTGACAGCGGTCGTCATACCGGTATCTTTGAAAGAGCCGGTCGGATTACAACCCTGATGTTTTAGAGTTAATGCATCAAGGCCACAATAAGCGGCAGAAAGTGGAGCATCGTAGAGCGGCGTGTTGCCTTCAGCGAGGGTGACGACAGGTGCGTCGGCAGCGAAAGGTAACAGCTCACGATAGCGCCAGACACCGCTGCGGTCGCGTGGATCGAATGACGCAAGTCGGCTGGTCCATAGAGCTCGCAGCCGTTCAGGATCTACGTCGGATTGAGCATCCAGCACGAGATCCAATAGACCGCCGCACCTGGGGCAAACATAAAGCCTCTCATTGATCTCGAAGCGCGCGTTGCAAGCGGGATCAATGCAACGCTGCTCGGCGTCTTCCTGCCCTGATTTTTGAAGCCTCTCGGTTTCAATCATACGCTCGCTAACGCGCTTTCATTTTCGACCGACTCGAAACGAGAAGCACGCCTTTGCAGGCCAAATTCGCTGTGCAAAGCCTGGACCACTTCAATCGCTAGCCCCGCTTCAACAACCAATGAAACGTTGCATTCCGAAGACCCCTGCGCAATCGCGATGATGTTGATCCCACGCCGGCCCAGGGCACTGAAGGTGCGTCCTGCGATCCCCGGCGTGCCCCGCATTCTATCGCCAACCACGGCGATGATGGCGATATCCGCGTTAACCTTGATATGTTCCACCTCTTTGTGCGCCAGGTCCGACGCGAATGCGGCGCGAAGCTCTGTCACTGTACGAGGGGCGTCTCCCGAATCAATGATGAAGCAGATGTCGTTTCCTGATGACGCCTGCGAAATAAGCAGGACGTTGGCTTGAGCGCTGGCGACGGCAGTGAATGTTTTAGCCGCGACGCCGGGCAGGCCGACAATGCCCCTTCCGCCTACGGTAAGCAGAGTCACGTTGCTCATCGCCGTGATCGCTTTTACACCTCGCCTGGTTGGATGGCCCGTCGCTGTAATCTTGGTACCATTGCGTTCCGGAAAAAAGCTGTTGCGGATCCAAACCGGAATGCCTGCTTCGGAAACCGGGCGCAGCGTTTTCGGGTGCAGGACTTTCGCACCGAAGTAAGCTAGCTCAGCAGCTTCATTGTAAGAGATTTCCTGAAGCGTCCGCGCTTCGGGGACCAGCCGTGGATCAGCTGTCAACACGCCGTCAACGTCCGTCCAGATAATGATCTTTTTTGCTTCCAGCGCTGCTCCGAGGATCGTTGCAGAATAGTCCGAACCGCCACGCCCCAGCGTTGTCAATTTTCCATCCACAGTCGCGCCAATGAAACCTGTGACGACCGGCACCGATCGTTCAGCCAGTAACGGCGCCAATCTCGCAGTGGCGCGCGCGCGCGTTTCCGCCATCAACGGTCCAGCCCGTCCGGAATGGTTGTCTGTAACGATCAGCTCAGTCGCTTCAACGGCCACTGCATTGAGTCCTAATTCACGCAGGGCACTCGCCAGTAACCGAGCCGAGAGTCGCTCACCCGCGCTTGAAATAGCATCGAGAGTGCGCGGGGTGAGTTCACGCAGGAGCGCTGTACCCCGACAAAGACCATTTACCTCGTCAATGATCTCCTTCAATTCAGCCGCCAATTGCGCGCGTTTGTCTCCATCGATGATCAGAATCTCAATCGCTTCCTGATGTTGACGGCGAAGTGTCTCAGCGAGATTGCCGGCTGCGTCCGTGTCGCCTGTGGCCGAGGCTTGCGCGGCTTCCATGAGACGATTGGTCACGCCGCCCAAAGCCGAGACGACCGCTACGACAGACCCTTCGCCCGCCGCCCGCGCGACGATTTCGGCCGCGCGACTAATGCACTCGGCATTTCCGACAGACGTGCCGCCGAATTTCATTACTTGTAGATTGTCACGCATCAGCTAATTGCTTCTTGCCGTAGTTCAACCTTCGATTCACTGGGGGATTCACTCTGGGATTCACTCGCGCTCAATGCCGAGTCTCGACCTTCCTCTATGAAAATGGGCGCGACTCCATCGCGGGCCAGTTTGTACTCCACAGAATCGACCAGCGCCTGCCAGCTCGCTTCGACAATATTCGCAGACACGCCTACCGTCCCCCACTGGGCGCCTGGGTCACCAGAACAAATCAGCACCCGCACCAGACTCGCCGAACCTGACAGATTACTCGTAATCACGCGCACCTTATAGTCAACCAGGTGCATCTCGGCGAGCGACGGATAAAACGTTTGCAGCGCGCTGCGCAAAGCATTATCCAGTGCGTTGACCGGACCATTGCCGCTGGCCGCTGTATGTTCGACGCGGTTGCCCACCTTGACCTTCACCGTCGCTTCGCTCATCGGCATCAGAGCCCCGCGATGTTCGTCAATTACGCGGAAGCCAAGTAGTTCGAAGTATGGTTGATGCGCGCCCTTCAGTTTAGAGACCAGAAGTTCGAAGCTGGCCTCCGCCGCTTCAAACTCGTATCCGTTGTGCTCCAACCGCTTCAGTTCGTCGAGCACGCGTTGTTCATCGTTCAGTTCAACTCCCAGTTCTCGCGCCTTGGCAAGTAGATTCGCCCGGCCCGCAAGATCGGAGACCAGTATACGCCGCCGGTTGCCGACTGTTTCCGGAACGATGTGTTCGTAAGTCATCGGATTGCGTTCGACAGCTGAAACGTGAACGCCACCTTTATGCGCGAAGGCACTGTCACCGACGAAAGCCGCGCGCGAATCGAGCGACAGGTTCGCAATCTCGCTGACGAAGCGCGATGTCTCGCGCAGTCTCTTCAGACGCTCGGGACCCAGGACCGTACGACCGAGTTTCAACTCAAGATTGGGAATCACGGCGCAAAGGTTCGCGTTGCCGCAACGCTCCCCGTAACCGTTGATGGTCCCTTGCACGTGCACCGCACCAGCGGAAACGGCGGCCAGAGTGTTTGCAACAGCGAGTTCGCCATCGTTGTGGCAATGTATGCCAAGCGCTACCTGTATCCGCTCCGCCACTTCTCGCGTCACGCGCGCGACTGTCTCCGGCAGACTGCCGCCGTTGGTGTCACACAGTACGATCCGATGGGGGTCACCAGCGACTGCGGCGCGCAAAGTAGCCAACGCATACTCAGGATCGGTTTTGTAGCCGTCAAAGAAGTGCTCTGCGTCATACACCAAAAACTCCACCCGGGCCGACAGATAACGCACCGTATCCTCGATGATCTCAAGGTTCTCTTCGGGACTTAGACGCAGCGCGTCTTTGACGTGCAGCAGCCATGACTTGCCGAAGATTGTTACAACTGGCGTTTCCGCTTTGAGCAGCGCTTGAATGCTTGGATCATCGTCGCAGGTTAGCGTATGACGGCGTGTGGAGCCGAATGCGGCAATGCGTGCATGCGTCAACTTCAAGGCGCGAGCGCGTTCGAAGAAAGCCAGGTCGCGCGGATTTGAGCCGGGCCACCCACCTTCGATGAAGTCAACACCAAATGCGTCGAGTTGTTCGGCAACGCGACACTTATCTTCAACAGAAAAGTTGACGCCTTCGCCTTGCGACCCGTCGCGTAAGGTTGTGTCGTAGATTTCTATTCGGTCGGTCATATCGTCCTTAAATCGACGTATAGATCCTATAGGACATAGAGGCCCTATATTTCTTTATCAGTCACCGCGCCTAGACTGCTACTCGAAACAAGACTGACGTATTTCGCCAGCACTCCACGTCTGTACCGCGGCGCGCGCGGACTCCACAGCTCGCGACGTCTTTGCAACTCTTCCGCGGAAATATTGAGTTGCAGCAAACGCATTTCGGCATCAATGGTTATAGAGTCTCCTTCTTCCACCAGCGCAATCGTGCCCCCAACCGCAGCTTCTGGTGCGACATGTCCGACCACCAGGCCATAGGTGCCGCCGGAGAATCGTCCATCGGTGATTAGTGCAACGGCGTCGCCAAGTCCAGCGCCGATAATGGCGGAAGTTGGCGCGAGCATTTCGCGCATTCCCGGACCACCTCGCGGTCCTTCATAGCGAATTACGACGACGACGCCTGGTTTGATCTCTCCTGACAAGATGGCTTTTAGGCAGCTTTCCTCGGAATCGAATACCCGCGCCGGCCCGGTGAATCTTGGATCTTTCACGCCGGTTATTTTCGCAACTGCTCCTTCAGTTGCGAGATTACCTTTGAGTATTGCCAGGTGTCCCTGCGGATAAAGGGGTTTGGACCACTGGCGAATCACATCCTGATCAATGCGTGGTTCGGCGGGAACATTCTCAAGCACATCAGCCACCGTTTGACCAGTGATAGTAAGTTCGTCGCCGTGCAATCTGTCATGGGCCAACAACATCTTCATCACTTGCGGGATGCCCCCTGCCCGGTGCAGGTCAGTGGCCACGTAACGCCCTGAAGGTTTCAGGTCGCAGAGCACGGGAACGCGCCGCCGAATTTCCTCGAAGTCATCTATCGTCAAGGGCACGTCTGCCGCATGTGCAATTGCCAGCAGGTGCAACACTGCATTTGTCGAACCTCCAACTGCCATCACTACTGCAATCGCGTTCTCGAGAGCTTTCCTCGTGAGTATCTCGCGCGGCAGAATTTGCTTTTCAATGGCCGCAGCCAAGACTTCAGCGGATTCTGCGGCACTCTCGGCCTTTTCCTGGTCCTCGGCTGCCATCGTCGATGAGAAGGGCAGGCTGAGGCCCATTGCTTCAATCGCCGCTGACATTGTGTTTGCCGTAAACATTCCCCCGCAGGAACCCGCGCCGGGACAGGCGTGTCGCTCAACCTCAAGCAGCTCGCCGACGCCGATACGCTGTGCTGAGTATTGCCCGACAGCCTCGAACGCGCTCACCACGGTCAGATCTTGCCCGTTGTAGTGTCCGGCCTTAATCGTCCCTCCATAAACAAAGATTGACGGTATATTCATTCTCGCAATCGCGATCATGGCCCCCGGCATGTTCTTGTCGCAGCCGCCAATGGCCAAGAGGCCGTCAACGCTCTGAGCCTGACATACTGTCTCAATCGAGTCGGCAATCACCTCGCGAGAGACGAGGCTGTATTTCATTCCCTCCGTGCCCATTGAGATGCCATCGCTAACGGTGATCGTGCCAAAGACCTGCGGCATCGTGCCCGCATTGCGGAGTGAGCTAATCGCTCGGTCGGCCAGATCGTTCAAACCCATGTTGCAGGGTGTAATGGTGCTGAAACCATTCGCCACCCCGACGATCGGTTTTTCGAAGTCTCCATCACCGAAACCCACTGCTCGCAGCATGGCGCGATTGGGGGTACGCTCGGCTCCAGACGTGATCAAGCTGCTTCGATGGTTGTGGTGGCGGTTGTTGCTCATGGGAGTGAATATAGGGCCTATAGGACCTATTCTTTAGCTTTCTTGCCCAGCGCCGTCGCTCTTTGAAATGCTGCCCACACCGCTTTCGAAAGCACTGTCCGCAACCCGCCCTTCTCCATTTGATAGATTGCCTCCGCCGATGTTCCACCCGGTGAAGTAACCATGTTGCGGAGCTCTGCCGGGTGCTTGCGCGATTCCCGCGCAAAAAGCACGCTGCCAAGCATCGTTTGCAAAACGAGTTCTTCCGCGACGTGACGCGAAAAACCCATGTGCACGCCGGCATCGATTAGCGCCTCCATCACCAGGAACGTGAAGGTCGGCCCGGTCGCCGAAAGCGCCGTCGCCATATCAATCATCCCCTCTTCATCGACGTTCATCTCGCGTCCCAGCGCGCCGAAAATCGCATGAATCTGCGCTTGCTGAGCTTCACTAACTTCAGGTGTCGCTGTCCACACCGTCATCCCTTCACCAATCTGCGCGGGCGTGTTGGGCATGGCCCGGACTATTGAGCTGTGTTGCAGAGCATCAGCGATGGTTTCTACTCGCGCACCTCCGACTATGGAAATCACCAGGTGGTCCGGTTTGACCGCCTCTTTTAGATCGCGGAGTACAACGCCAAGGCGTTGTGGCTTGACAGTCAAAACAACGATTGAGGAAGTTGCCTCGACCGCGTCGCGATTGTGCTCGAAGAGACGAATACCATATTTCCCCGCGAGTTCTTGGCGCCGCTCTGCGCGTGGATGACTTGCTACAACCTGCTCGGTCTTCACCAGATTCTTACTAAGCAGGCCGGCGATAATCGCTTCGGCCATCACGCCACAACCGATGAACGACAGCCGTGCTCCATTTAAGACCTCAGAACTGGTCATTTTCCATTTCTCATTTTCCATTTCTCACTTTTCATTGAAAACCTTTTCGTTTTAACGTCTGTTATGTGGTCGCGCTTCTCCGGCGATGGCACATGAAAACTGTCAAATGGCAAATGGAAAATCGATTTTCTTCTGGCTTCGACGAACATCACTTCACTTTCCGATGCTTGAATGTCCGCTCGCCGGCAACATAGCTGGCGACAGTCTGACCGTCACCAATCAACTTGTATTTGTAAGTTGTGAGCCCTTCGAGGCCCACGGGCCCACGCGCATGGAGTTTGCTCGTGCTAATTCCCAGTTCCGCGCCGAAGCCATAACGGAAACCGTCAGCGAAGCGCGTGGATACGTTGTGGTAGACGCCCGCCGCATCAACTCGCTCCATAAAATGTGATGCCGCGCGGGCATCCTCGGTGACGATGGATTCCGTGTGGCCGGAGCCGTAGCGATTGATGTGTTCGATAGCTTCGTCGGTGTCGTGCACAACCTTTATCGCGAGTATTAGGTCGGAGTATTCCGCGCCCCAGTCATCCTCGCTCACAGCGACAAGGCTGCCGTCCACTCCTATCTCTACAGCCCGCGGGCATCCACGCAGCTGAACGCCGGCGGCTTGGAAGCGCCTGATCATTTCCGGCAAGAACACATCAGCTATCTCTTCATGGACCAACAGCGTTTCCATCGAATTGCACGCTGCGGGATATTGAACCTTCGAGTCGAAAGCTATATTAAATGCCTTCTCCAGGTCAGCCAGGCTATCAACATAGACGTGGCAGATTCCCTCACCGTGCCCAAGCACCGGGATGCGGCTGCGCTGAGCGACATGCCGTACAAATTCGCGCGAACCACGCGGAATGATCAGATCGATCTCATCCTCAAGCGAGAGCATCTCCTCTACATCGGCGCGCGTGTATAGCAAGTTGATCGAGTCGGCCGGGATCTCAAGGAAATGAGTGAGCGCGTCGCACCAGATCGATACCAACGCCTGATTGCTGTGTACAGCTTCCGCTCCACCTTTAAGAATTACGGCATTACCGGATTTAAGTGCCAGCGCAGCAATCTGCGGAACGATTTCCGGTCGCGCCTCAAACACAATACCGATGACACCAATCGGGCACGACTCTTTATACAGCGTCAATCCTTCATCCAACTCAGTGACCGCGAGCTGGCGACCCAGCGGGTCGTCCAGGCCCGCCACCTCGCGGACGCTTCGGGCCATCTGCGTGATCCTACGCTCGCTAATTCGCAGGCGTTCAAAAATCGCCCGCGACATTCTTCCCGCTTTCACGGCGCTAAGGGCATCTTCGCAGTCGCGTTGATTAGCGACGAGGATCTCCAGCTTCCGCTCCTCAATGACATAAGCCGCAGCCATAATCGCAGCGTCGCGACGCTCGCCGGGAACGCTTGCCAGCAGCCGTGACGCCGCCTTGGCCGCACGAGCTACAGCGGCAACCGGCGATTTTTCAACCGGGCGATCAGCCGGGTTGGCAACTGGCGAATCTTGAACGGCTGCCTGACTCATCTCTGCTCCGATAGGACCATGTTGTCACGTTTGACCAGGACACGGCCACGCTCGCCCATTTGTTTCGGGGAAGTTTCCTTGATCAACCGGGCCATCTCTTCGCTGGCACAATTAGTGATCCCGCGCGCGAATTCGTGCCCGTCACAATCGGCTATGCTCACCACATCCTGGGGCGCAAACTGTTGCTCCACTCGCACGACTCCCGAAGAGAGCAAGCTCGCTTTGCCTTCCATGATTGCCGCGCGCGCTCCCTCGTTAACTATCACACGCCCGCGCACGCCCGCTGCAAAGGTGAGCCAGCGCCGTTTGCCTGCCATCCGCGATGTCGACATGAACGTGGTGCCGATTTGCTCGCCTGCGAATATGCGATCCAGGATCCTGGGCTTCGTTCCGTTGGCAATCACAACAACTCCGCCCGCTTGCATCGCGATCTGCGCAGCTTCCAGCTTCGTCAACATCCCGCCGCGCCCGCCAACAGATGGGCCCTCGGCAATCGCTTTCAATTCGTCCGTGATTTCTTCGACTAGCGGAATAAGCGTTGTCTCCTCATCGTTAGAACCATTCCTGCTACCCCTCGGCTTGCGTAGGAAAAGCCCGTCCACATTGGTTAACAGGACAAGTGCATCTGCTTCCAACTTACTCGTTACCAACGCGGCAAGTCGATCATTGTCGCCAAAGACGCGCTCCCTGCCGGAGACCGCCGAACTTTGGTCGTATTCGAGTTCAGCGGTCGAAACCGTATCGTTCTCATTGATGATAGGCAGCACTCCGAGTTTGAGAAGCTTTTCCATAGTGCGGCGCAAATTGGTGTAACGGTTGAAGTTCGTGAAGTCGTCTTCAGTTAACAACACTTGCGCGATCTTCACGTCATGCAGACGAAACAGCTGTTCATAGGCGTGCATCAACAGGCTTTGGCCAACTGCGGCGCAAGCCTGTCTAACCACGACATCCTTTAGTCTCGACTGATGCAAGCCCAATCGGCCAGCGCCTAATCCCACCGCTCCCGAAGAAACCAGCACAACCTGACGGCTCGCGTTTTTCAACTTGGCAATGGAGTCTACTAAAGGCCCAATGCGCTCGGCACTTACATCGCCGCCCGACCCTGTAACGATACTCGTCCCGAACTTGATCACTACCCGCTGGGCTGCGCGCAAACGTTTCTGACTTTCATTCTCTAAATCCGGTGTTTTCATCGTTCATTGCTGTTCCATAGGATCGATAAGTCATATAGTTCTTTTCTAAGACACGGCCTGAAGTAACTGATGGCTAACGTCCTCAGTCTTGGTATCAATGGGATGAAGCCAACCTTTGTATCGTTGGTCACGACCCGAAGTGGCCGCGAAAAAGACGCGCTGAATGTCTTCTGTGACCAATCCAGGTGTGCTTTTGCCGATCGCGGTCCCGTCAACTTCACGAATTGGTGTCACTTCAGCCGCTGTCCCGGTAAAAAACGCTTCGTCCGCCGCAAGCAAATCTTCCAGGTCAAGCGCCCTGACCTCTACTCGATAACCCAGATCACTCGCTATTCTTAGAACGGCCTCGCGCGTAATGCCGAGCAGGATTGAATGGCGCTCGTCGTTAGTCAGCAATTGTCCGTCGCGCACGATGAAAAGGTTTTCACCTGAGCCTTCAGCCAGGTGACCCTCCGCATCTAGAAGCAAGGCCTCAGCATACCCACGGCTAACGGCATCGCGCACCGCCAGCATTGAATTCAGATACTGGCCGCATGCTTTTGCTGTTGTCGGCATCATCCGCGACTGAAATTTGCGCCACGGCGAGACGGTTACGCGCACGCCCTGTTTCAATCCTTCAGCGCCAAGGTAAGGCGCCCACGGCCAGGCGAGGATGACAACCTCAACCGGATTATTACCCGGATGCACACCGAGGCTGCCACTGCCGAGATAACAGATCGGGCGGACGTAGCAACTGCGGAAATTGTTTAGCCGCACGATCTCGTCAACGCCACTTGTAAGTTCTTCCCGCGTGTAAGGGATGTTTATCCCGTGGATCTCAGCGGATGCGTAAAGTCGGTCAAGATGTGCGTCAAGACGAAAGACCGCGGGCCCGTCGTCGGTCTCGTAACAACGCATGCCTTCAAACACACCACTGCCGTAATGCAGCCCGTGCGCCGACACGTGCGTGGTGGCGTTGTGCCACGGAATCGCGCGGCCATTCATCCACACCCATTTAGATTCATCAAAGGTCATGCGGGTTCCTCCTAGAAGCAGATGCCGGATGCCAGATGCTGGTCATTCGTCAGTGGTCAGTTGTCAGTTGCATCCGTTTTTCATCTGACTGGCCCCCCAAATGAGCCGTCCATCGTACGCACAACAACAACGGACTACTGACTACTCACCACTGACTTCCAAACCGACATCCAACATCTGACAGTTGACATCTGACTTAAACAGCCCAGAGCGACTGGTCCGGATCGTAGTGGAGAGGGTGATCCGCACCGTTGAGCCAGTCGGCCCGCGCGGGAGCGCAAATGTCGAGTGCGACCGTGTCTTCGAGGGCTTCGGAAGAGTGCTCAATTCCCGGCGCAATGCGCAGGCACTGGTTCGGCACCAGCGTCACGTCGCCACTCGGCAGATGGAAGCGCCAACTGCCTTTCAGCACCAGGATCATCTCTTCATTTTCGTGGCTGTGAGAGAGCGTGACAGCGCCTTCCTTCACCTCGACACGGGCCACGGTGACGCTCTCACCGATGGCCAGCTTTCTCTGATAGAGTTCCGTGATCTCTTCTGCTTTCATTCGATCCCAATCGTATAGACCCATCTTTCACCTTCCTTATTTCTTAAACCAAATGCTTGTCCCCTAGTTCCTGGCTTTATCAACAAGCCGTCCCGCTGAGAGCCAGGGCATCATTCCGCGTAGCTCGGCGCCAACCCGCTCGATTTGGTGCTCTTTCGTCTGCGCTGTAAGTTCTTCAAAGCGCTTGCGTCCATTGCGGCTCTCTTTCATCCATTCGCGCGCGAACGCGCCGGACTGGACTTCAGCAAGCAGACCTTTCATGCGCCGTTTTGTCTCGTCGTTAATGACGGATGGGCCGCGCGTCATATCTCCATATTGCGCCGTGTTCGAGATTGAGTAGCGCATTTCGGATATGCCGCCTTCGTAAATCAGATCGACAATCAACTTCATTTCGTGCAGGCATTCGAAGTAGGCCATCTCCGGCGCATAACCGGCTTCCACGAGCGTTTCGAAACCTGCTTTGATGAGCGAAGTTAGCCCACCGCAGAGCACTGCCTGTTCACCGAACAGATCAGTTTCCGTCTCTTCGCGAAAACTGGTTTCGATAATGCCGGCACGGCCTCCGCCGATAGCCGATGCGTAGGCCATCCCGACCTGTTTGGTTTCACCTGTTGGATCCTGGTGCACCGCGAGGAGACAAGGCACACCGGCGCCTTTCTCGTATTCGCGTCGCACTAAATGGCCCGGTCCTTTCGGCGCAACCATAAAGACGCTGACGTCCTCAGGCGGTTTGATAAATCCGTAGTGAATGGAAAAGCCGTGCGAGAACGCCAAATATTTTCCCGGCGTCATTGACTCTGCAATGTCACGGCCGTACACGTCGGCCGCTAGCTCATCCGGCACCAGCATCATGACAATGTCGGCTTCGGCAGCAGCTTCCGCCACTGGCCGCACGCGCAGACCAGATTGTTCCGCCTTTGCACGTGAAGGACTGTCTGATCGCAATCCGACGGTCACATTGCAACCTGACTCGCGCAGGTTGTTTGACTGAGCAAATCCCTGGCTTCCGTAACCGATAATGGCGATCTGCTTATCGGACAGACGGCCCGCATCAGCGTCTCTATCGTAAAAAACTTTCATGGTTTGATCCTCTCCTCAGAAATCTATAAGTCCTATAGGACCTATTAATTCTTAACTGCCGCGACCAACTCTCCTTCTTCTTCTGTCGCCGGCCTTAAGCTATCTACTGTCGACAACCGTCCGATGGCAATGCAGCCGGTGCGCGTGATGTCGCGTATGCCCATAGGTCGCAGCAACTCGATAAACGCCTCGACCTTCTCTTTATTTCCCGAAGCTTCAATGATCATTCCGGTCTGCGAAATGTCCACCACCTTGGCGCGAAAGACCGCGACCAGACTCAGTAGCTCCTGGCGCATCACACCAGGCGTCACTTCAACATCGATTAGCGCCATCTCACGTTCTATGTGGGGTTGCATCGTCACGTCCAGCACCTCACGTACGCGCGCGAGCCGCGAACAGTGTTTGACGATCTGCTCGATGGTCCGATCATCGCCGCGCGTTACTATGGTCACGCGCGACCATTGCGGGTCGTTGGTTTGTCCGACGGACAGGGTTTCAATATTGAAACCGCGGGCGCTAAACAAACCGACGATGCGCGAAAGCTCGCCCGGCTGGTCAGCAACTACAATTGAAAGTGTGTGTCTCATGTCATTGCCAATTGCCAATTTCCGATTGCCGATTGCCGATTTGTCTTTTGCATAGTTGACCCTTTCTGCTTCCCTCTTGATGTTCTGGGGAAATACCGGGTGGCGCCTCCACCGTTCACGAATCGCCAAGCGCTAATCGGCAATTGGCAATTGGCAATGCCTAGACTCCTTCGCTGTGAACAATCATGTCGCGCGAGTTTCCTCCGGCGGGCACAATCGGAAAGACGTTCTCTTCCTTAGAAACGACGATATCCATCACCGCAACTCCCTTATGTGACAAACCGGCCGAAAGCACATCCGATAATTCGTCGGGCCGTGTGGCTCTGACGCCAAACGCTCCGTAAGCCTCCGCCAGTTTTACGAAATCGGGAGACACTGACAGGTCAACCTCCGAGTAGGCGCGCTCGTAAAACATCTCCTGCCACTGCCGCACCATCCCCAGGTAACCGTTGTTCATAATCAGAACTTTGATCGGCAGGTCATACTGCACTGCCGTTGCCAACTCCTGATTAGTCATCTGGAAACCGCCATCACCGACCACCGCGACTACCATCTGATCGCCGAGTACTAACTGCGCCCCGATGGCCGCGGGCACTCCGTAACCCATCGCGCCAAGACCGCCGCTGGTGATCCACTGCCTTGACCTTTTGAATGGATAAAACTGCGCCGCCCACATTTGGTGTTGCCCCACGTCGGTGGCGATGAGCGCGTCTCCGTTCGTCAAACGGTGCAACTCGCGAATGACGGTCTGCGGCTTGATTTGATCGCCCGAACCTGTGAAACGTAATGGTTGCTCGCGCTGCCATTCGCGTATGCGCTCCCACCAGACCGCGCGACGCTTAACGCTCCGGTCGATGTAGAGCTGGCCGTGACTTTTGATTTCAGTTTTCAATGCGCAAAGCGCCTCACG
>JALYSR010000126.1 GCA_030854715.1 Acidobacteriota bacterium | reverse complement strand
GAATTAGCGCGTCATCCATACGGGCTCGCCGTGCCGCGTGACGCTAGCTATAGAGACTCACTTACAGTACACGATATCACTCACCTTCGAGACACCGTCCTCATCGAAGGCTTCGATGGCGAAATAGTAGTCTTGCCCGGTTGTTAAAGCGCGAAGTTCAAGTGTGTTGCCCTGGTCGGCAAAGACCTGATAGGTTTCATAGAGTTTATTCTTACCTATGCCCCACCGGACGTTATAGCCCACAGCTCCAGGGACTTTCTCCCAAGCGATGAAAGCATTCCGCTGATCAGTGTCACGACGTACCGAGAGGTTGGCAGGCGTCTGAGGGGGAAGGCCTTTGCCGTTGCCAAAGATTCGGATGTCGCTGATGGCCAAATTGGGTGATGCGGCGTACACATGCTCGTACTTGATATATCGTGCCCTCACAGGCTTGGGCAGTTCAATATATGCATTCGGACGGTCTCGCTTTTCGTGAGTAAGGTCAGCGATCTGGCTCCACTTCTGACCGTCGGTTGAGCTGTACATTCTGAATTGCGTGTAAACAGTCGAATCACTCTTAAAGATGTTCGACTTGTAGTCTGTGTAATTCACTTGCAATGCTTTCACTTGATATTCATCTTGCAAATCAATCGTCAACCATTCTCCTGCTTTGTTGGACTTCGCGACCCAGAAGGTACGCGGATTTTCGTCGGTGATGTTTGTGGCCGGAAAATTATCCTTAATCGAAGAGGACGTGGCGGGTTTGCGGTACGAGAGTAACATCCAGCCCGTAAACAACTCGTCTTTATTGGCCCACTTGCGCGTTGGTAGAAAATGTGGGAAATCACCAAAGCGCGTGTTGGAAAACATTTGCCCGTCCTGATCGAAACCTGCCGGAAACATGGCGATGCGCCGTTCGAAGTTCCAATTGACAGCTACCCAAGGCGTGCCAGTGTTCCAGTAGTTGCCATAGTTGTCCTGAAAGGTATTACCGTGTCCAGCCCCGGTCATGAACCCGCCCGGCTTGTAGGATATGGGGTTGTAAGGCGCATAGGTGAAGGGGCCCAACGGGTGGTCGCCTATGTATGTGCCGTTCGCATAAACGTTGTGTTCGGTGCCTGGAGCGGCGTATTGCAGGTAGTACTTGCCACTGTATTTGGTCATCCATGCCCCTTCGATGAAGGGCTTCGTGTTGATATCTCGGTGATCTGGCCCAAAGCGCTCCCAGCCGTGCATATCAGGGTGCAGGTAGATAAGTTCCTTTGCTTTCCCGATATAAACGAGCCGGTTGTTGAAGTCGAGTTCGATACCGTAGATGGGGTAAACGTTTGAAGAGCCCCAATACATGTACCACTTGTTGGTGTCATCATCGTGGAAAATATCCGGATCCCAGGGGCCAGCGGTACTAGGAGGCAAGAGCGGCAGCCAGCGATTGAAGAATTCTAAATGTCCGTTTTCAGGCGTCGTCGTCGAGAAAATTGGCCGTTGATCGAATGTCGATTGAAACAGGTACAACGTGCCGCGCACGGAAAGAGCAGCCGGAGCGCAGACGTCTTCCATCGGCCATTTGTCGGGAACAACGTAGTTCCAATGAAGCAAATCTTTGGAATGCCACCATCCCCCTGAAATCGTCACGAACAGGTAGTATTCCCCTTCGTGGTTGACGATGACCGGATCAGCCCCCGAACGGTAGGATATCTTTTCGTTGATTTGCTCGAAATTATATTGGTAGTTGATATCTAAAGGGTTGCAGTAGGTCTTTATCCCAGACGATTGGGAGAGGGCCCCAGAAGATGTCATTAATACAAAGAAAACCAGGCTCATGTATTTCATGTTCTTCTGCCCGTAGAACGACTCTTTAGATGTGCGCGGTGGAGTAGTCATTATGCCAGAAAGACAGAAGGCGGTATAGGGCAATCTCATTCAAGTAAGATCAAACTAGGACCGACTGGGATTATCCCTGTCACCGCAGTTCTGTTCTTGAAGTCAGATGGAAGCGATGAAGACAAAACAGAGGATTTAAATGTCACCGGATCGCTTTTTCGATTCAGAGTCCCGACAGAAAGAGATTGGAGGGCTATCTCTGCGATCAGGTCGCAGACGTCGTTCGCCTGTCCACCACGGGGAATGTTTACCCGCCCATGCTGGTCGGCACGACTATTCCTTCCGCTTGCAGACCGAACGTTTACCCTCCCGATCATTACATCTTCCGAACTGCTCGACTCTGAGGGCGCGGCCGGACATCGCGGAGAGCATGCGTAAAATCTAAGAGGTTGCAATTCCTGCGGAAATCGTTCGCGCAGGCAGTCGCCTTCGCTCTGAGTCAGCCGGACGAAGTGGACGAGAACGCAACTCTGTCGGCCCACGCTTTAGGAGTTTTGAGCTACTCCTAGGTAGTCGCAGTGCGGTCCGTGCCACCAACCACCATGAAATCCCCCTTAGGCTAGGACAGCAGGCGTTCCCACAAAGAAGATTCCATACTTGAAGAGTAATGCCTTAGATTGAGGTCACATTTTGTAACCTGAAAAAGTGAGGTAGAAACTTGGCCCAGACCTCCGCATTACATGCAAATCCAATAGGTTGCCATGAATGTGAGACTTGCAAGTTCACGAATGAGAAGAATTTCCACATTCGTTGCCATTGCTTACCGTTCTTTACTGTGAAGTGCTGTAATTTCTGTCCAAGTATTGGCCAAGCGGGAAATTGGACCAACCAATGGACGTGTGATTAAATCATTGGAGTGATGTGAGTTTTTGGTGGAGCAGAGGAGGGTCGAACTCCTGGCCTCCGCATTGCCAACGCGGATCTGCTTATTCTTCTAATTAACTGACATCAAAAGAGGTTGCAGCCACCACGATTTTTCGCGGATTTATACGTTTCTATACGGAGCTAGATGCTGCGGGTGCGGATTTATCTGCAGCTACGTCACAACGGCGTCACAAAGAAATTAGGTGTTGGGCAGAGTTTGAATGCCGACCAGAGATTATGAACCATCTCAGCCGTAACTAAGTCTTTGCCTTTCGAAACTTGCAGCCACCAAGGATTTCGAGCATTTCAAAATTCCTTCCCCTTTTGTAATCCACATCATGTGCGGGGTGCGCGACAGTTAGAAAGTAAAGAGGTTCATTAGAATTGTGCGGTTAAACGACAAAAACAGAACCGCTAACCGAAAAAGGTAGGGGTCCTAACCTTGTACTTGAGGGCACTACCAAGAAATCACTCCCTAGAACATTCATGCCAACTTCGCTACAATTGTGCTTCCATTTAGGGTAGCGCCTTCGTAATACAAGTCTCCGAATAGGCAACCTCTTCAGAAAGTTACCAAAAGCCTGGAGGCTTTATTCGGATCTGATCTAAACAAAAAGCGTTTGGGATCAGCCCACAGAAGCAGCCTCTTGATCTCGAGAGCCACGCTGCTGGAAAGGTATTGAAGATGGCAAGCGCCGCGAAGTCACCACCAGTGCTTCTGATCTCGGGCGATGTGACGGTCGATTGGAATCTCGCGCGCAGCCGACGCTCTGAAAGCGGCGGAGCGTGTGAGTGGACGGCTGATGATTCCACGCGCGCTTATCGCCAGAGTGGGGGCGCATCGTTGTTGGCCGATTTGGTCAAGGCCGTTGCTAGAGAGTGCAAAAGCAGCGGAGCCGATTGGGAAGTTCGCTCGATGGCCGCACCGGCTCAAGCGGTGCGGCCCGGTGACGCGCGGTATCACCACTCCTATGCTATGTGGTCGCTGTTCAAATATGGAGAGCACCCGCCGTTTGACAAAGAGCAGCGCGTCTGGCGCGTGGAGGAGTTTCTTGGACTCGATGCGCGCACGTCAAACGATCAAGAAAAAGAGAGCAGTCAGAAGATAGTGGGCGACACTTCTGAGGCGAGCATCGTAATTTTGGACGACGCTGATTTAGGTTTTCGCAAACGCCCTGAGCTGTGGCCCAACGCGGTGAAGAATAAAAAGCAATGCCCCTGGATTCTGCTAAAGATGGCCCGTCCCGTTGCTAGCGGCGAGTTGTGGAGGCACTTGCATGAAACCTGCGCCGACCGGCTGATCGTGGTCATGACGGTTAATGACTTGAGGCTCACGGAAGTTCAAATCAGCCGCGAACTCTCCTGGGAGCGCACTGCGCAGGATTTGGCCTGGGAACTGGTTTACAACCCGCGTGTTAACGCCCTCTCACATTGCGCGCACGTTGTGGTTTCATTCGACACGGCCGGCGCAATACTCCTTTCAGGTACAAAGGCAACGAAAACGGATGGTCGTGTGGCGACAAAATGCACTTTGTTCTTCGATCCGAAAGTGATCGAAGGCGTTTGGCAACAGAATCATCGGGGCGGGATGATCGGCTATACGAGTTGTCTGACGGCGGGCATCGCCGGACAATTGATGCTCTCGCCGGACAAACCAAACATCGAACAAGGCATACAGAGCGGGCTTGCCGCCATGCGCAAGCTTCATTTGGAAGGCTACGGGCGACGAGGTTCAACTGTGCCGCAGGCTCAACTTGCTTTTCCCGTTGAGGTGATTGCAAAGGAACTCGTCAAAGAATCTTTTTCGTTTGCCGTGGCTGAAGTGCAGGATCCCGTTCGCTTCCTGACGCCGCCGCAGGCAGACGAGAAGAAGGCCCCGGAAGGTGGGTTCTGGACTATTCTGGAAGATCGCTACACGGGCGCTCTGGCTCAGGTAGCTGAGGAGATAGTATTACGTGGGGCTGAAGCAGTTTTGAAGAATGTACCGCTGGGACAATTCGGTAAGTTGCTGACGGTTGATCGGCAAGAGATCGAGAGCTTCCGCAGTATTCGCGCGCTCGTCGGAGAGTATTGTCGTCAGAGTCGTCCGAAGCGACCTCTTTCCATCGCGGTCTTCGGCGCACCTGGCGCCGGCAAGTCTTTCGGCGTCACAGAAGTCGCGAAGTCTCTTTTGCCCGATCAAATCGAAAGCCGCGAATTCAACCTCTCGCAGTTTCGCACGCCGGAAGAGATTCTTGACGCTTTGCATCAAGTGAGAGACGTCGGTCTGTCGGGAAAACTCCCGCTTGTCTTTTGGGATGAGTTTGACACTTCATTTCTAGATCAGCCGTTGGGCTGGTTACGCTACTTTCTGGCGCCAATGCAGGACGGCAAGTTCCAGCAAGGACAGATCACGCACCCGATTGGGCGCGCCGTCTTTGTCTTCGCGGGCGGGACCAGCGAAACGATGGAGGCGTTCGACAAGGGAGCGAAAGATGAAGCGTTCAAAGCCGTAAAAGGGCCTGATTTCGTTAGTCGGTTGAAAGGCTATGTCAACATCTTAGGACCGAACCGGCAAGAATCTCGGGATGATAAAACCGAAGCCGACCCGTACTACATCATCCGCCGCGCCATCCTGCTGCGTTCAATTCTGTACCGAGACGCGCGCCAGCTCTTTCACAAGGATGAACAAGGCAGCGAAGTGCTGCGCGTTGATCCAGGTGTATTGCGTGCGCTGCTGCACACGCGCCGGTACCAGCACGGCGTTCGCTCGATGGAGTCGATCATCGCCATGAGCGTGCTCACCGGCAAGAGCCAGTTCGAACGCTCTTCGCTTCCCGCGGAAGCGCAGCTAGACCTTCACGTTGACGCGCAAAACTTTTTGTCGCTGGTGCAAAGCATGGATTTGAGAGGCGAGCTTTTAGACAAATTGGCGGAAGCGGCGCATGAAGTCTTCTGTGCCGGGCTGCGGGCAAAAGGCTATCGTCTTGGCCCAAAGACGGATGACAAACGAAAAGTAAGCAGTGCGCTGGTGCCTTATCAAAAGTTGCCTGATGATGAGAAGGAGCAGAATCGCGGCAACGTGCGCGATATTGCCAACAAGCTCGCCCTCATCGGCTACGTCATGAGGCCGGCGCGGAGCAACGAGCCGCCCTTTAACTTTCCCGGACCTGATCTGGAATCCGTGGCTGAGATGGAACACGAGCGCTGGATGAGACAGAAATTGGAGGCCGGCTGGCGCTACGCTCCGAAGACGGACAAAAAGAAAAAGCTGCACGAAGCGCTGCTGCCCTGGCGCAAACTCTCGCAGCCGCAGCGCGCGCGCCTTTACTCTCCTTTTGAATTAGCAGTCGGCGGCGGCGTTCTCTCGGAGTCGCAGAGGAGAAAAGATCGCATGCTGGTGCGCGGAATTCCCAAAATACTTTCGCGGGCCGGATACACTGTCGTCAAAGTCCAGGGCGAGAGCGCGAAAGAAGTCTTACAAGCTGTGGAAGGCAGAAGCGATGGTCACAATCGGAGTCACGGCGCA
>JALYSR010000106.1 GCA_030854715.1 Acidobacteriota bacterium | reverse complement strand
AAAACATTCAGTCTCATGTCAAAGAGCTATCAGCTAAGCAAAACAAATAGGGCGCTCTGGCGTCATAGTCGAAGTCTGTTCACTTCAACTCTTGACACCAAACCCCGCTTCATAGATGAACTCTGAGATTCTTGCTTTTGACGCCTCATTGAATCTGCCTATGTCCCGCCGATATTGCATTCCATCCCATTTGATTTGTTCAATCTCTTCGTAACAAAGGGCCAGCGCCTGGTCTAAGGTCGCTCCCGCTGCCGTTACGCCAAGGACACGCCCGCCTGAAGTCAGTAAAGTGCCATCCTTAGACACAGACGTACCGGCGTGGAAAACCTGTAGATCTTCACTCGCAACGGCCTGGTTAAGTCCGGCTATAGGAGTTCCTGTTTGGTAAGCACCCGGGTAGCCACCGCTCGCCAATACCACACATGCGGAAGACTGATTGCTCCACTCGACAACAGTATGTCGCAAATCCTGGTCGACCACCGATTGGAAGATTTGGAAGAGATCGGACTTCAGTCTTACGAGAATGGCTTGCGTTTCCGGATCGCCGAAACGCACGTTGTACTCGAGTACCTTTGGACCATCAGCGGTCAGCATCAAACCGATGAAAAGAATGCCGCGAAAAGGAAAGCCCTCTTGTGAAGCTCCCCTAAGAGTAGGCTCGACAACCTCGCGCACGATTTGATCCAACGTCTGGGTATCCACTATGGAAGGGTCAGTAATCGCTCCCATTCCGCCGGTGTTGGGTCCGGTATCATTCTCTCCCACACGTTTGTGGTCTCGTGCGGGCGGCATAAGCGCGTAGTCGATGCCATCCGCGAACAGCAGAACTGAAACTTCTCTACCTCTGAGGACTTCTTCAATCAAGAGTTGACTCGACGCTTCCGAAGCGATGATGCCGCCACTGGTGAGGTCGGAAACCGCCTGTTCGGCTGCTCGGCGCGATGGCGCCACTATGACACCTTTGCCGGCGGCGAGTCCGTCAGCCTTTACAACAACTGGACTGTCGGGCGCTCCAAATTTTCCGCTTCGCAGTGACTCGAGGGCCTCTGCCGCAGAACTAGCAGTGTGGTAGTGAGCCGTCGGTATTTCATGCCGCAACATAAAACCCTTGGCAAACGACTTACTTGATTCCAAACGCGAAGCCGCCTGGCTGGGTCCCACAATCCGTAGCCCGCTGCCTTCGAATTCATCGACGATCCCTGCAGCCAGCGGACCTTCGGGACCAACAATCGTCAAATCAATATCTGCCGAGTTTGCGAATTCCAGGAGCGAGGAGTGGTCGTTGACGGAAATGGGTACGCATTCGGCCAGTTGGGAAATTCCACCGTTGCCTGGTGCGCAATAAAGGTTTAGGGGTACCGCGGAGGTTCGTTTTAGGGTCCAAAGGATCGCATGTTCACGGCCTCCGGAACCAATAACAAGCACTTTCATGGATTTCCCTAAGTCCAGCCCGTCTTCACTAGTAAGTTCGTTCTTAAGAATATGCGGTTTTTAACCTTGACACAATTTCGCCATAGATATACTTTTCAACATCCGCTCCGCCTGTTCGAGGGCAAGCCCAAGCTCAACCCCGATACTCGCCAGGACAAATAGCGGCTCCTCTTTGAACAACGGCAGAACCGCTTCCGAGTGGCCCCGCCAACACATTTGGGATCATAGGCAATCGACCGACCCAAGGGAGAGCTCATCATGTCAGAAAGGGAAGAAGTCGGTGAGGTGGAAACAAGCGCCGAGATTGAACACCCAGACCGCACCATCAAGTGTGTAGACTGCAACGAGAATTTCATCTGGACCTCGGGGGAACAAGCTTTTTTTCATGACAAGGGCTTGAAGAACGAACCCAAACGTTGCAAGCCGTGCAAGCAGGCGAAGAATGAAAGGCTGGCTGCGATTACGGCAGCCCAGACATCCGGGGTTCGGCAGCGTATCGAAGTCTCCGTTCAATGCGCGCAATGTGGACAGCAAACGACGGTTCCCTTCTATCCTTCCCAGGGCCGACCGGTTTATTGTCGGTCGTGTTTCCTTGCCGGCCGCAGGAACGAAACAAACGAATCCGCAAACGCCTGAGTTTTTCCTTTTCCGCACTCCTTAAGTTTCGAAGCGTTTCAAGCCAAGTGATCTGCGAGTC
Organism: Acidobacteriota bacterium; assembly: GCA_030854715.1. Classification (GTDB taxonomy): domain Bacteria; phylum Acidobacteriota; class Blastocatellia; order Pyrinomonadales; family Pyrinomonadaceae; genus PSRF01. Next base: position 14,399 of record JALYSR010000106.1, on the reverse strand, counting down.
TGTATCCAAGAGTGAGAAATATTCCGCCTCCTTAGCCGCCAACGTGAACAATCGGTCGACGCTCCGGATCCTTCTCAGCCTGCCGCAACACTTCATGGGTAACGGGCGCGGTATCTCCTTCCCCGAAGGCGATGTACTTCATTAAGTACGACAGCGGATTGCCTTCACTCCAACCGAAATAGACGTGCGGCAACTTACCGGTTTCGTCGCGCAGGAAAAGTAAGAAGGCGGCAATCGCATTCGGCACTGCGGGCGACACAGCTCGCAGGACCTTATATCCGTCAACTTCTTCTCCGTGAATCTGTAACACTCCTGAGAATTCCGAGGCATCGCCCGGCGTCACTTCAAAGAAAAGAATGGGCTCGTTGGTGGGAATGTGATTGTCGGTGCGCTTTTCTCTCTCTTTAATTTCATATTCAAGCGCATCTCCCGTGTCACGGCGGTTGGCGATAATTCGTACGATGCCTCTTGCCGCCTGGCGAATGAACTCACGCGCCTGGTCATCGACTTCAATACGCTCAACTCTTAGTTCAGTTGAACGCCAAACGCGAGAGAAAAGTGAGGCCAGGACGATAGCAAGAATGAAGAACGACGCGATCTTAATGCCTTCTGGCCGCTCGTGGATGTTTTGAATCGTCGTGTAAGCGAAAACGATCGCAATGATCAGAAAAGGAATCCAGTTTTGACCTCGCTTGCGCATCGCCAACGTTACCGCGATCGCCGCTGAAGTCATCAATACCAGCACGCCGGTGGCGTAGGCGCCGCCTTGCGCATCAACATCGGCATTGAAGATTAACGTTACCGCGAAGGCGATCAGGGTGAACACGAGGGCGAGTGGTCGCGTAGCTTGCGCCCATTGCGGGGCCATACCGTATCGGGGCAGGTAGCGTGGGACGATATTCAGCAGTCCCGCCATTGCCGACGCGCCGGCAAACCAAAGAATGGCGATCGTGCTCAGGTCATAGACTGAGCCAAATATGTTGCCGAAGAAGTGGTGAGCCAGGTATGCCAGCGCACGTCCGTTTGCTTCGCCTCCCTCCTGGAATTTTTCGGCCGGAATCATCATCGTAGTCACGAGACTGCTCGTAATGAGAAATACGCTCATGATCAATGCGGCGGTACGTAGTAGCTTGCGGGTGTTTCTGATTCGACCCTCAAGCAGTTGGTGCGTACGCGGCTCGGGAGCAAGACCCGCGCGCGTGTTATGTATGTCCTCCCAGTCTGATTCGGTTAGGTCTTCGTCTCCCTTGACCAATGGCATTACCGCCACGCCGGTTTCAAAACCTGAGAGTCCCAGCGCTAATTTGGGAAACAGGATCAGCGAAACGCCCACGATAAGCCACGCGTTGCCGTGCACTCTCGGGTGGTGAACCAACGCTTGCCTCCATTCCGGAAAGTAATGAGGATGCGAAATGAGTTGATACAAGCCAAATCCGACAACGATCATATTGAGCAGCAGATATGCGGCAACCAGAATGACGGCGATTCCAATCGCTTCCTTAAAGCCACGCAGAAAAATGCCGCCCAACAAAGCAACGAGCACCAGCGTGATACCGACCTGATGCTTCAATAATTCCGGCGTAAAGGGATTCTCGATGATGTGAGCAGTAGCATCCGCGGCCGAGAGAGTAATAGTGATAATAAAATCCGTAGCCACGAAGCCAAGCAGGACGAGAACGAAGAGCTTGCCTTTCCAACGCGAGAGCAGATGCTCGAGCATTGAGATGGAGCCTTCTCCATGCGGGCTTTCCTGAGCAACTCGACTGTAAATAGGCAACGCGCCGAGGAGGGTGAGCAGGACCAGAATTAGAGTTGCGACGGGCGAGAGAGCGCCTGCAGCCAGAAACGCAATACCGGGTTGGTAACCGAGTGTCGAAAAATAGTCGACCCCCGTCAAACACATCACCTTCCACCAGGGATGTTGTTTGTGAGAGCCGGGCTGATCGTCGGCTGAAGCCGACAGCCTGCCGCCCCTATTTAACCAGAGCTTGAAGTTTCGCCTTGTTCGATCGAAAAGGGGCATCCCTGATGGCCAAGCGCGCCGGAACAAACGCGGCTCTTCATCCTCTCCATGGTTGGCTCTGAACTCGCGGAATTCTACGCTGATTCGATCCTGCGTCAAGCAGATTCGCAGTCTCCATGACAATCCATTTTGCTCGTGTCAAAAAAAGCGGGCAGGAGCCTCCCACAGCTCCCGCCCTAAGGCCACGTGTCCTCACCCCACGCGACCACTTCGTTCACCGGGGAGGTGAACGCAGCCGGATTATGCAACAGTCCGATTAAACTTTCAACCGCCTGCCGCTCTCAAAAATGTGAAATGTTAGAGGGGAAAAAGAACTCGCGAATCAGATGCGCGATGATGCAGGAACGAACCTTACAGGGACCCACTGCTCAGTTGGTTTACCCAACGGATTACCTTTTCCTGTTTTCTGCGACGGAGGAAATACCACTTCCGATCGCTGCGGAATCATCAACACGTTGTGGATCGAGAGACCTGGTTTCATGATGAGCTAAGTCAGCCATCCCGACCACGGCTAATAATGTGGTCACTCCAAGAGTGGCAAGTATGTAAAGAACGGCGATCATCTCCTTATAAAGCAGGAAGACGGTGACAGCCGTGAGGATGGCAAGCCACACTATTGTGATCGCTTTTCGGCGACGTTGCTCTCTTACTAAGGTCGAGGTTGAAGGCATTCCCTGGCTCCTAACTGAACAACTGCTGAAATAAGAAGGTGCATTTGCACTTCTCAACTCTATGAGAACTAGAGTTGATAAGTCCGGTTCCGCGGTCTTCTCTAGTACAAAACTCGCAGAGGAAGCGAGGCCCCGGTCGACGCTACGGCGCCAAAGCCTCCTGTTACCGCTCCCAACAGAGTTTGGGTGAGACGGCTAGGCGCGAGCGCCCCTGCCTCGGGTACATCTATGATGTCGTACGCCTGAAGCTCAATGTCCGGTTTCTGGCCCTTTCTTATCGCCCCAAAGTCGAGATGGATTGTTTGTTGTTCCCCGGTTTCGGGCCTTTGACGGTAAATTCGCACATCGGAGGTCCTGGCTATTTTACTTGGGCCACCTACCATGGCAAGAGCTCTACGAATGGTGAGGTGTTCGCGCATGTAAATACCCTGGGGCGAAACAACACTCCCAGTAATATATATCGGTTCTGCTTCGGTAACCAAAATATAATCGCCTGGGCGAACAATAGGATTAGCCTGGATCTTATTCGATTTAAGGTCAGAAATCTGGATTACCTTTAGATGAACGTCAGTCCAATCTATTGGTGAGGCTAGTTCTTCCTCGCCTGCTGCGGGACACAATAGCGGTTCAGTGTGAAGAATCTGGATTGTGCCCGCCGCGCGATCCGTGAATCCTCCAGAGACGGCCATCAATTCGTTAAGCCGCACCTTACGGTTCATCTGAACTCGCGTTGGAGCACGAACCGCGCCAAATACGGTTGCCGGCGGCCGGCTGTTTCGTGACGCTACGCGAACGCTGATCTGTGCCTTCTTGAGATACCTAGCGTAAGCTGTCGAAATCGCTTTTTGAATCTCTTTCTCGGGGCGACATGCCGCCGGAATTGGATCCAGGAACGGAAGTGAGCTGATATTGCCGTCGCTATCTATCTCCACCATCGAGTTTAAATCGGGCTGCCCGAAAACTCTTACATCCAGGATGTCACCAGGACCGACCAAATAGTTCTTGAGTCCCAGATTATCCATCGTTGTTGGTTGGCCGAAATCCTGGCCCGGCCGCGGAGCGCCTTGCTGATCCTGGCTTCGAACCAAAGTTGGAACAGCCAAAACACCTAGAATCGCAACTATTACTAAAATTCTTTTCATAACAACCTCACAGGATCGCGGTAATCGCGAAATTCAAATCAACCCTTCAAAGATGAACCAGTGGACGCAATCGATGCTTTTGATGTCTGAGAAAACTACTTAGTCCCTTGGACCGGAGAATTTGTCAACGTGACTTCTATCCGAACTGCTTTCGATCCGGCTTTTTCGGCCACTTTTTCCCGTCATCCCCAGCGCAAAACCCGTGAAAAGCAAGTTGCAATGATTACATAAAAGGTGATGGATGCCAACCACACGCAATATCCAGGGCGTGGGCTTATACCCTTTCCTTATTCGCGAACTACGACATTGAGGGCACTTTTGAGCAATCATTTGCGCCTTTTCTTTGCCATTCTCATTCGTGCTTCGACGTCTGATTTTTACCGTTTTTCTGTGCCCGCAGCCGAGACCGCAACAATTCAATCTCGCGCTCAATGCTCTCCACGCCCGGGATTCTAACCTCGTCTTTGACGGTATCGCGGTTGAGGTAAAAGAGCGCATCCTTATAGCGCTCAATTGCACGACCATAATGACCTTTGAATGCGGAACGCTCCGCTAACTCGACCCAGTGGGCCACCTTGACCGAAGCGATAAACTCACGAATGGCCACGCTGGAATCGTTCAATTCCATTTCGCCGGGGTAAAACTTTTGAGCCGATTCCAGACATTGAAGGGCACGGTTTGCCGCTTCTATCTTGTCTGAGATGCGAGCACGTTGTTGTGCCTCATACGTAAGCGAGCGAGACGAATCTTTGGCCCAGGTCAACAGATGGTGTTTCTGAAGCGCTCTCACGCGCTCCTGGCCAGCTTTAATTGCAATTCTCTTGTCGGCCGGCAACCTATTCGATTTCAATGCGTCGTCTGCTGTTGAGAGATAATCCTGGCAAAGATGAAAGACATCAAAATGAAAGTCGGGACTGGAGGCGGAGTCAGCTTCTTCTGATTGCTTTTGAATCGTACGCCAGGCCGCGGATAGTAACGAAGTAGAATGCGACTTTCGCGAAGATCCCTTACTATCACGAGTGGTGTGGCTTGAAGATCCATCTCCCTGATCGAGAAGATAACGCGTCCAAGCTCGGCGCATTACCACTTCGCGCGCGGACAAAGCCACCAGCAACACCACGCTGGCTGCCAGCCCGGCGGGAACCCAGGGAGCCTCATCACCACCACTGACCAGCATCCAATACAGTGCCAGGAACAATCCTATGGCTACGACAAACGCGCCCACGAGATACCCAGCGCTCGAGGGCATCCTGGCGCGCGGCGCGCGTCTGCGCGCAAATTCACCCGAGCGACGCACTTGCGATCGCGCACTCCTGGCAAAAAAATCGTCGGCGGAGTTGTTACCCAAATGCGTTTCTCTCAGAAGATAAGTCAAAAGCCGGTATGGCCATTGTGCAGTCGTAATCTACAGTAGGATGGGTAGGGACCGGCTCACGCCTCGGAACGTAACGCACCATAGTCAACTTTTTAGTATTGTGCTGTCAAATATAGGATGGCTCAGGGTAGTGGGATGACCCACTACCTGGCTCCGGGTAGTGCTCCGAACGGTTCACTACCTGGCTCCGGGACTATTTAGTAATCAGACCGCAAAAGGAAAAACGAATGGACAAAGAGTTTGCCAACAAAGTCCTGCTGGTAACCGGCGCGACCTCGGGCATAGGACGAGCTACCGCCCTGCGATTTGCTGAAGCGGGCGCGAGCGTTGCTGCAGTTGGACGCAATGAAACGGCGCTAAACGAATTACAAGGGCAGATCGAGCGTTTAGGCGCCCAATTCCTACCTATTCAGGCTGATCTTTCCGCCGAAGCCGGAGCCACCTTGGCCGTCTCGAAAGCGATTGAGCGTTTTGGCGGGATCGACATCCTGGTGAATGCGGCCGGGCATATTTCTTCGGGAACTATTGAAAACACAACGACAGAGGCATGGGACGCCATGCTCAACATCAACTTGCGCGCGGTGTTTTTCCTAATGCAAAAGTCGCTGCCAACGATGATTCAGAGGCAGGGCAATATCGTTAACGTTTCCAGTGTGACAGGCTTGCGGGCCTTCCCCGGAGTGCTGGCTTATTGTGTCTCAAAGGCTGGACTCGACCAGCTGACACGTTGCGCTGCGCTGGAGTTGGCCGCCGCGGGTGTCCGCGTAAACGCAGTCAATCCCGGCGTCGTCGTTACTGAGATCCACAAGCGTGGGGGCCAGACGGAAGAACAGTACGCAGCCTTTCTCGAGCACTCGAAGAAGACTCATCCGCTCGGGAGAGTTGGCGACGCACGTGAGATTGCCGAACTAATTTCGTTCCTGGCCTCAGACCGGGCGTCCTGGATCACGGGCGCAACTTATTCAATCGATGGCGGGCGTGCCCAAACGTGTGCCCGCTAAACCGCAACACTTGACCCATGAAGCGTCATAAAAACCTCGCGCTTTGAATCGTTCTCTGTATATACTCTGCCGCGTTTATCATTCCCTGTTTTTAAAGTCCCCGATTAGGGCGCACGCCCGGCACATTAATATTCAACCGCTATGATTAACGATCCTGCCAACAACGCAGCAATACGAAACTATCAGGCGGCGAAACCAATAACGCCTTCCGGCAGCCGCAGTGCGATCAAGATCATTATGGGAATCGCAGCGGTGCTGGCAGCTCTGTTGCTGGGCCTAATTGTCCTGTTATTGATCGGCGTCGAAACTGGTCCGATCGCCCTGCTGATTGGTCTCGTTTCGGCGACCTTGCCGGTACCGCTCTACCTGGTGCTCGTTCTCTGGATCGATCGCTACGAGGCGGAGCCCGTCTGGATGCTGGCTACTGCATTCTTTTGGGGAGCTCTGGTGGCTGTCTTCTTCGCCTACCTGATTAACACAGCGAGCGGTTTGGCGGTGACACTACTCACCCAAGACGCGCGGGCCGGCCAGGCTTTTGGTGCCGTCATCTCTGCACCTATTGTGGAAGAGAGCTCCAAGGCTCTGATCCTCTTCATCTTTTTCTTTTGGAAGAAGGATGAGTTTGACGGCGTGATCGACGGCATTGTTTATGCGGCCATGGTAGGTCTCGGTTTCGCCATGACTGAAAACATTCAGTACTACGGCCGCGCTGTGATGCAAGCGGGCGGCAGCGGTTTGACCCTGGTGTTCATTCTTCGTGGAGCACTAGCTCCCTTCTCTCATCCGATGTTTACCAGCCTGACAGGAATTGGACTCGGCCTTGCGCGTCAGTCGCGGAACACTGCTGTTAAATTTATCACGCCGATTGTGGGGCTGATGGCCGCCATTGCGATGCACAGTATCTGGAATGGTGCAGCGGTCATGTTTGGTGGCGCAGGTTTCATCCTGATGTACATCCTGATCATGGTCCCTGCCTTCTTCATCATGTTCGTGGTAATTGCTCTGGCGCTGCGCCGAGAGGGCCAGATTGTCCGTGAGTTTCTCAATCCTGACTTTCAAGGCGGCCTGCTGACTGAACAAGAGTACAGGCAACTTGGAACGATATTTGGTCGAATGGGCGCGTCCTTTAATGCATTTTCTCGAGGAGGATTAGGCAGCTGGAAGGCCTGCAGACAGCTAAATCAAACGGCGAGCGAGCTGGCTTTCCATCGGAGCCGCGTTGCCCGGGGAATTTCCTCGGCCGACGCGCAACTCCGTGAAGCGGCCTACCGGCAATCGTTGCAGGAGTTGCTCACGCGACTGCGCGGCCAATGAATTGCTGCCGGATCAATAAGACTCGCCCATTTTGCGCTGCTTGGCTTATACTTCGGCTTATACCGGCGCCACATGTAAAGATGGGTTGATCCTCGAACGGACTCGTGAAAATCCAACTCCTACCCAGCACCTTCGATAGCCAGGGCCACGCAACCTCCGAACAACGTCTGACATGTTTTCTCGTCGATGAGTGTGTCGCGGTTGATGCCGGCAGCCTCGCCCTGGGTTTGAATGCCGAGCAGCGTGAAAAAGTTCGCGACATCATCGTGACCCATCCTCACATGGACCACATCGCGACGCTACCAATCTTCATTGACGATCTTTATCCGACACTCAAGAGTCCGGTGCGCGTCTATGCAACTCCGGAAGTGATCACGCTGCTGGAGCGGGATATCTTCAACTGGAATGTTTACCCGCGATTCTCAGAACTGAAAAACGATTTTGGGCCAGTGATGGAGTATGTTCCGATTCCCGTAGGCCAAGAATTCAAGGTGGCCCATCTTACTGTGACAGCGGTTGCTGTAAACCATATCGTGCCAACGGTTGGACTGGTGGTGTCGGATGGACGGAGCACCGTGGCTTTTAGTTCCGACACCATGGAAACTCAGGAGTTTTGGAACATTATCAATCGAGCGCCGAGGATAGACGCCCTAATGATTGAAGCATCTTTCCCCGATTCGATGGCGGACCTCGCTGAAGTTTCACGCCACTTCACGCCTGCTTCCCTGCAGCAGGAACTACATAAGTTGAATCACAATGGGCTGGATATCCTTGCAGTGCACATCAAGCCCGCCTACCGAAAAATAATTGTTGAGGAACTGACTGCTTTGAAGATTCCGGGTCTTGGCGTGATGGAACCCGGCAAGATCTATAACTGGTAGGTTTCTTAGTCCAAAGCCCAACGTTCAACGTCCCCTTCGGCTCAAGGGTTCAGCCCGAACGGACGTTGATTTGAGACTTGGGACTTGAGACTTGGGACTTTAGCTAATAGGATCGAACTCGTTCTTGGCGTGTTCACCTGAGACTTCGTGCAGCAGCACGCGACCGCTGGGAAGAAGCTCCTTAACTCGTGCCGTCCGTTCCTCTCGATCACGGCCCGGCATCAATTCCGCTCGAAACGTTACCGTCATTCCGGGGCGTGCCCAGACGCTTTCAGGGTTATCTGCGGCTCGCTGTGGTTTTGTCGACATCCGTTTCCTCTTTGTTAAGAAGGCTCCGGCTGCTCCTACCGCTCCGGCAGCCAGTGCGAGGCCACCAAGCACCCGCTTTGTGCGTTTGTCCATTGTTAACCTAGTGAGACGCCGCAACATTTTCGCAAAGCGGATCCAGACGCGCCGTGATCGTGGGCAGGCCACTTAGAGATTTCTCGGCGTTCATCTGCGTAAAGTGGACCCACTCCGGCGGCACATTAGCCTCAGCGAAGATTGCCTCCACCGGACACTCCGGAACACAGGCATCACAGTCAATGCACGTTTCCGGATTGATGTGCAACATGTCGTCGTCGAGATGAAAGGCCTCAACGGGACAGACGAGTGCGCAGTCGGTATAGCGACAATTAACACAAGGTTCGGCAACGACGTAAGTCATTCAGACGCGACCTCCAAAGATTAATTAGTGCAGCATTTCTGCTTCAACAATATTACTCGAAGACTGTATTCAGGCCACTATATTAATCATGAATCGCAAAGTTTTGGAAGATGGGAAGATTACCGGTACTGATTCATTCTGTGTTTCGACTTCTCATTCACAACGCGGCTTTAGCGTGGTGACCAAGCAACTCCACATGAAAGTCTTTGAATTCTAAACAGGGCGTTTCGCCACATGCCAGGTGTGAACCGGTTTGCCCGTCGAAAAATCGTAGAAGACCAAATCGACATTCGCCAGCATCTTGGTGAGCAGAATGATCTGGCCGGTGTGCATCGATTTGGAAAGCGGTTCCACAACCGCTTCCCTTTCTTTTGTTTGCAGACTCGCAAAAAAATCGTTGACGGCTTTTTGACGGCGTCTGCATTGCGAATGCTCATTTCTCAGTAGCGGTATGTCTCAGTAGCGGTGGGCGATTTTCAACGACAACGGCAAGCAAACCTCGTTTCTACCAACATTGACTCAAGTAACGTGTCGGTCTTATTGCGCCAATGCCTAAGCCGACTTCTGCTCCAACCGGACGCGGTTGGCATTGACTAACAATTGATTCAGATCTCCTGTATGCTGGACACGGCTCAAGCACCTTTTTCCCGCCTCGGCACTTGGGCCAATTCTCAGGCGGTTCCGTCTCCGCGGTTCTGCCTTATTTGAGTGGACCAATCATGCTCAAGAGTTTCGGTCATCAGGCCACTCGCTGGCATCGCGGCTTTCTAATCATGTTTGCTATGGTGCCGGCATTCGTCGCTCTGCTGGTGCCTTCCAGCTTCGTGGTCTTCCCGTCCACCTCCACCGCCGCAGTTCAGCCCGAAGCGGATGGGAATATCAAGTGTGACTGCAGCAATCTCAAAGCATTGCAGGCTGAGCTGTTCAATGCGCTGCTTCTGCAGCAGGCCTTCCGCAACAAGATTCCTGAACTACGCACGATGAACTTAGGCACATCGACGGATGCCCTGAAGCAGTTCGCCGAAGGGGAGGCGCGTCGCGGTCTTAAGGAGGTACCTGACTACAAAGGTCCCAATGCGTTCGATTATGTTTCTTGGGGCGACGCCCGCACGGATCCCGACTACCTCCCTGCCGACAAAACGGACGCGGATCTCTGCGCCTTTAGTGAAGACGCCGGGAAACTATTCAACCGCGCAAAGCAGGCGTCGGGTTGTGCCGGCATCGCGGCGGCGCTGGAAGCTCACGAGCAGGTGCACATCAGTACTTGTAACAGAATTCACTATCGCCCCTATCTAACCATGCATCGCGCCGACCGGGCACAGGAAGAAGTCGAAGCCTATGGTGCGCAGATCAAGGTGCTGCGTGAGGTTTTGGCTAGTTTGCATTGCGGATACAGCGCCAGCGGGAAAGAAGGCGACACCGTTTTCTCGGGAGTCATCTGCGATTTGGAAAAACCTTTTACCCTCACGACCAATAACCCATTTATGCCTTTGTTCGAGTTCGTGCCGTCCTCATCAACAGGCGGGACGTGGAGGTACTCCTACACCAACGGAGTCTCCGGCGAGGGCATGGGCCAATACACTCTGGAAGGATCCGGTCCCCAAAAGACCGGGATCCTATTGAAAGGAACCGGAACCGCTACTGCGCCAATCGCCGGAAGCGGTAGCGGCGCTATGCACATCGATCTCGTTCCGTCGAACGAGTGCGGCAGCAAATAGCTGGACGCCGCTTGATGGCTAAACACTCTCGCATGTGAGGCAACCACTTATGAAGTTAACAATGTGCTCTTGTTCTTTGTTCTGACGGCTATGATCTCTGGCGTGCCCGGCGTCGCGCGACACCCAACCCCAGCTTCTCGGCCGACCGGCACTCCTGAACCCGTGTGGGTGTTCGCCACGTCATCGATGACATTTGATAGTCAGGCAAAACAGCGAAGCGCGCATCAGGCTATTCGCAAATTCAATCTTAAAGATTTCGCTTATCGGGAAGCGGTAAGAACCTTGCGGCATGATTGGGCGGAAGCGGTAAGGAGCGGATTTCTGGCTGCTTGAAACCAACGAGTGCATCGGTAAATGACTCGACACGAAGCGTTCGTTAGACGCTCTCAAACTGTTAGGGAACAACTCTATGAAGCTAACAAACATGCTCCTGTTTTTTTGCTCTGATAATTACGATCTGTAGCGCGCCGGTCGCCGCACGACGCACGACCTCACCTCCTCCGGTGGGCAGCCCTCCTGAAGTCATCGTTAAAGAGTTTTATGAGTGGTACATCCATTCGCTGTCGCATCAGGTTGATCCTTTGAAGGCGGGCAAGCCCAGTCTGAAGAAGTACGTTACGCTAAGGCTCATGTCTTCAAGCCACTCCCATCCGTTAAAGAAAGGAGACTACGTGCTTCCAAAGGAGACATTGGACTAAAACAACTGCGGGGAAGACGAACGGAAAGATCGCTACGGCGAATGCCGGAATCGTAAAACCAATGATCCTCGTGATGGTGAATGCCAGGGTCGCCCAAACAAAGGGAATAATCGCACCATGCAAGCCAATCGGAAGTCGCCGGCGCGACTCAAGGAAGAGGTAGAGCATGTTCCAGGCTCCCCACAGGTTGGGAACTATAGCCATCGGAAACACAATAATGCGCTCGATGGGAACGGGAATGTCGTAGACGTATCTCGCGACCGTGAAGAAGGTCATGACGAGTAGAACATTGTCGGCAGGGTGATTCCAGCCATGTAGCGCGAAGGTAGGGACGTGTGCTCACAGGCGCTCCTTTTATAAGAGGTAAAGCAGACCTGGTATCGGTTCAGGGAAAGAGAACAGCAAAAACATCAACACTCCCGCAAGACCCCAGTCGAACCAAGAGAGGCGAACGGTTGGCTTAGTTTCCGACACATGTCCGGCCACAGCCTTGAATCAATTCCCTCGTCATTCATAGCGTCACCCCTAAAGGTTCAAGTTTTTTTCTTAACAGGCGAACTGAGCCCATGCCGACCTCCCTGGACGGAGGCTTGCTCGAACGTGATTCGTAACGGTGTGCGCACGCTCGTCTATTTCCCACATGCTGGAGTAACGTAGTAGGCGGTATACGCGTCTCGGCTTTAGAGCCGGACGGGACGCTTAAGACGAATGAGGGACAAAGCGCTGCGACCGCGCAAAGCCTTACAAATCATAAAAATGCAGATCGCGTCTGGTCAATACCTTAGTAATCAAAATGACTTGTCCCGCATGCATCGAGAAATGCTCCGTTACGTGAAGGATTGCGTCCAGTGCGGTTGATTCAGTTCCCTGTATTCGATATTTGTTCAGCAGCAAGGAAGAATCGAATCCGGCGAGTACCCGATCCACGTCTGCGACCGTTTTGCGTAAACGTGAAAGCAATTCTTCGCGAGGGATGACTGATCGTTCCTTAAATTCGGAATCGCGTGCACGTGTATCGGTTTCACCACCCAGTCCGCACACAATCCACTGGCGCGCATTTCCCGAAAGGTGCAGGATCAGATTACCAATACTGTTGGATTCCGGACTCGAACGCGACCAAATCTGCTGGTCAGTTAGCCGCTCCAGGCAGCGCTCGATCTTTGGGAGATACTCCTCCTTCAGGAGCCGGCGGGATTCCTGAATGAAGGCCACCGAAACTGTTTTCTCGTTGCTCTCGCGTGGAGTTGTCATTGGAAAGTTTTGCTTGACGATCAGAATGTAGCGACCGAGATCTATTCGTTATCCTGGTCGGCGACTTCCACTTTTCGTTTGTGCTTGGCTTTGCGACCAGCGGGTCTTGCTTTCTCCTCCGGTTTGGCGTGGGTCAACGGATGACCCGGGGGAGCGAGAGGCTTTCTAATACCTTCAGAAATCGGCCGCGCCTCTTTTAATTTCCCTATTGCTGAAGTTCTTTTTGACATGACGGCTCGTCCTTTGGTGAGGCTGCACACGCTAATTATTGCTGAGGCTCGCTGCGCAATATGATAAGAAGGGTACCTGGATCTCTTAACACGGGTTGATTCTTAGGCGAAGCCTGGTGTGTGTCAAGGAGGATCGCCCAACCAGCAACCCGCTAACGGATCGCTCGGAGTGTTCTTCCCGACTACGTTTATTTAGATTTGAATCGAGACCAAACCAAGCGTTTAGGCTTCGTTGGGACGAGGACCGTCGGAAAGCAGGGATTTGATCGCGTGGGCAGTTTCGACGCGCCGCTTCTGCTGAAGCTCGTTAACCCAGTTCGTCACGGTTTGAACCATTTCGCGCGCGGTTTGGGCCGTAGTGTTCCCCTTGGGCGCAGGCTTTTCCTTGCGCGTCCGCTCGCTTTTCTTGATTACCTTAATAGTTTTCTTTTCTGACATCTCAAAAACCCTAATATCCTGACCTTTTTGGTAGTGCTTCGGTTAAACGATTTTTCCTGAACAGAGTTCCCTAATTCTTGGTGCCCTCTTAGAACGGGCGTCGTTGACCAGTCTTGCGCCATTCCCTGCAAACCCCACGCCACACGAGTGCCGGAACGGATTGGTGCCGAAAGGGCCCTGCATAATCAAGAGTGCGCCCGCGGCTGGGATCGAGTGAGGGGGCTCAAAGCTGCGGATTGTTACTAATGCGTACACTCCCTCGCAGGCACGTATGGTTTTTCCAACAGCGTCTCAACCTTACCAAGGTGCTGCTCTTTGCCTTCCATGTCAAGCTGCCAGATTTCCTTTTGAGTTCCGTAGATCAGCACGCACAACCCCACTGCGGGACATTCGGAAAGAGGACCGGGCGGGCTGTAATTCGATGAAAGGCTCGACTAAATAAAAACTACCGACTGCGAACTGGGGATTTCAAATCGCCGGCGACAACTTCTGCATGCCAGCATGTCATCAATCCGGACCATGTAGTCGCGCGATTTCTGAAACCTCATACGATCCTGCTCGCCGGCGCCCCGCGGAGGAGCGCCTTTCTTGGTTCGCTTCAACCAGCGCACGTCATACTCCGCTCGCTCGCGACAGTGAGGGCAACTGTAGGTTGCCTTTTTCGATTCCTGCTTTTCATTGAAGAAGTCTTGTTCGTTCATAACCAGTTCTGTGCCACGAAGGGCTAATCCTTAATCGGGTTTTATTTTTCACCCAGCTCTCGCAGATAGCGAAAACTGTAAATGCCGGTTTCGTGGCCGTCGCTCCAGCGAAAGTTGAGGGCGTAGCGTCCCACAATGCTGAGGTCAGCTATTGTCAGCTCTTCCGAGACGGCTTCCGGTTTCAGTACTCGCTGACCCGTCCACTCGTTTACGCACTGCGCACACGGACAAGCACGTCGAAGCTCAGCGG
>JALYSR010000100.1 GCA_030854715.1 Acidobacteriota bacterium | reverse complement strand
CCGGTGATAACAGCTAAAACCCCGGGCATTGCCAGCGCCCGTGAAGTGTCAATGCTCTTGATTAAAGCGTGGGGAAGATGCGTGCGCAGGATCTTGCAGTAGAGCAAGCGCGGTAACACGATGTCGTCGGCAAATCTAGTCTGGCCGGTACACTTCGCGCGCGCATCCACCTTGCGAAAAGGTTTGCCGATAACCTTCAAGGGCTTTCCGTTTTTATTTCCGTTCTTAGCCATTCAATATCCAATAAGTCGCTCAAGTAGATAATCTCCTTAGAGACTTTCGATCTTGAGAGACAACTCAAAACTGCTGATCCGCGCGAATCCGCGGCCAATTATTCGAGGCCGTAGACGCTCTCGCGCGGCAGTTCCATCTCTTCGCCCCGCATGCGGGCAGCGGCCAGTTCCACTGCTTCGTAAATCTTGATGTAGCCGGTGCAGCGGCAAAGATTTCCGGATAAAGCTTCCCTGATTACATCCCGCGAAGGATTTGGATTCTTCTTCAAGAGTTCTTCGGCTACTAACAAAAAGCCGGGTGAACAATAACCACACTGGGCAGCGCCTGTATCAGCGAAGGTGTCTTGCAAGGGATGAAGCTGCGCGCCATCAGCCATCCCTTCGATGGTTTTGATTTCCTGTCCTTCGGCGTCGAGACCCAACATCAAACAGGAAAGAATCGAGCGTCCGTTGACCAGCACCGTACAGGTGCCACACTCGCCGAGTTCACATCCGTGCTTCGTTCCGGTTAAGCCCAGATCTTCCCGCAACACTTCCAGCAGCGTCTTGTGCGGCGCAAACGCAACCTCCGCCGGATCGCCGTTCAGGACAAACTTTATGTGAGACTTTTGCTTGTTTGGATCACGCATAACTTGACGTGAAAGATTCTAGCAAAGGAGGGAGGAAACGCAGAGTGTGGGAGCAGTTAACCTTTCGTCGCGGCGGCATCTTTCTTTGCCCTGTTCAGCACTGTGTTGTCGATCAAGCGAGTCTTGCCGACGTAGGCGGCGACAGCGATCAGGATCGGGCGCTCGTCGAGTTTATCCAGCTTCTCAAGGGTTTCCGCATCCACCACGCTCACGTAATCCACACGAACGCGGGGCTCAGACTCAATAGTTATGCGGACAATCTCTTCGAGCTTGGCGGCATGTCGCTCGCCCTTCCTGAAAACCTCCTTTGCCGTCGTCAACCCACGATGAATCACTGAGGCCGACTGTTGCTCTTCAGCGCTCAAGTACAGGTTGCGTGAAGAGATCGCGAGGCCCGAATCTTCGCGGACGGTTGGCAAGACAACTATCTCGGTATCGAAAGCCAGGTCCCTGACCATCCGTTTGATAATCACAGCCTGCTGCGCATCCTTCTGACCGAAGAACGCAAAGTCTGGTCGCACCGTATTGAGCAGAATTGCAACTACGGTGGCGACCCCGCGAAAGTGGCCCGGCCGGGTCTGCCCTTCGAGTGGCTTCGAAAGTCCCCCAACATTTACGTAGCTGGAAAAATCCTTTGGATACATCTCTTCGGATGAAGGGGCAAAAATATAATCAACGTTGTAGTCGGTTAAGATCGCCGTATCTTTAGTAAGGTCGCGAGGATAATGTTCGTAGTCTTCGCTTGGGCCAAACTGGGTCGGATTCACAAAAACTGACACGACGACCACGTCACACATCCGGCGAGCTTCTCGCACCAGGCTGAGGTGACCTTCATGGAGCGCACCCATCGTAGGCACCAGCCCGATAGTCCGATCCTGCTCGCGGCGAATTTTGCGCGCGACGGAACTCATGCGCTGGCGACGATTAATGATCTCCATAGTTATTTGGGAAAACGGTCAGGACTTTCTGACGTTGGAACCATTTGCTGGTGGCTCTTTGGCAGGAGCGGTGATCTTGAGTTCTTCAGCAGCTTCCGCAGGCAGGGCGTAGGATTCATCGTCCGAAGGGTACGTCCCGTTGCGGACGTCGTCGGCGTAGCGACTGACCGCATCAGTCATAACCTGATTGAGGTTTGCATAAGGCCTAACGAAGCGTGCCAGTTTTCCAAACGACAAACCAAGCATATCGTGTAACACCAGGACCTGGATGTCACAGTGAACGCCTGCTCCGATGCCGATCGTGGGAATGCTGACGCTTTCGGTTATTAGTTTGGCAATTTCGCGCGGCACGACCTCCAGCACGATTGCGAAGGCGCCCGCGTCTTCCAACGCGCGGGCATCATCGAGCAATTGTCGTGCGGCGACGGCTGTCTTACCCTGCACGCGATATGCGCCGAGCTTGTTGATTGACTGCGGGGTCAGTCCGATGTGGCCCATCACGGCAATCTCTTCGTCAACCAGTCGCTTCACGAGCTGCACACGTTTGTGGCCGCCTTCGAGTTTGACAGCTTCAGCGCCGCCTTCTTTTACCAGCCGCAGCGCATTTCTGACCGCATCATCCGCGCCGGTATGAAACGAACCGTAAGGCATGTCGGCTACGAGCAATGCACGCTGTACCGCCCGTCGCACAGCTTTCAGATGAATCAGAATCTCATCGAGGGTAACCGGCACCGTGTTGCCGTAACCCAACACAACATTTCCGAGGCTGTCACCGACAAGAATAATGTCGATTCCTGCCTCATCAACAATACGGGCCGTGGGAAAGTCGTAGGCGGTCAGACAGACCAAACGCTCGCCGCGCTGTTTGCTTGCCTTCAACGACGGGGCGTTAACTTTTTCGGGACGTTCAGGCTTGAGATAGGGCATGTTTCAGCTCTCTGGCCACGCTCGGCGGCGGCCAATTTAGCTCCACAACGGGGCTGCCCGATTGGGGAGCCGGCACGTGCCAATTATCGGCCAGGTTCGAAGATTTGGAAGGCTTGTTAGCAAGTGGGGCCATTATAACGGCAAAACGAAAAAAAGGGGAAAAAGGGACGGCTGGGACACAAGAAGTTCAGAGTACAACCTTTAGGGTGCGGGTTCCAAAAGACCAAGCTAAAGCTTGAACTCTACACTACGGGCGCCACGGCTTCACTTGTGAGTCGTCATCGAGTGCATTAAGTAGTTCGCTAATCGTTTTGTTAAGTGTGGGGTGAACGAGCTGGGGAGCAAGCTCGGCTAAAGGCGCCAGCACAAAGCGGCGGCGATGAAAGCGCGGATGAGGTAGAGTCAAGGAGTCAGTGTTGACGGTTTCATTGCCGTAGAGAAGGAGATCGAGGTCAATGGTGCGCGGCGACATCGCGACCTCGCGCTTTCGTCCAAGCGACAACTCCAATTGCAGGAGCCGCGCCATGAGTTTTTCCGGAGGCGGAAGATTTTCGCTGCGCAACTCCGCCACCATATTGAGAAAAACTGGTTGCGCGAAAGTTTCCACGGGCTCGGTTTCGTGGACCTGCGACAGTCTATTGACCTCCAAGCCTGCGTCGAGCATGCCGCGGATGGCGAGCACCAGATTACCAGCGCGGTCACCCAGGTTGGAGCCGATTCCGACGTAGGCGCTTGCGTGTGGATTGTTGAGAGACATGGAGGTAAACGGTAAACGGTAAACAGTAAACAGTAAACAGCAAAACAGCAGACAGTAGTCAGCGGAATGTGGTAAGTGGAGTATAGAATGAAAAGTAGTGGTACGACGAAAACATAGAAACTGATCGTAGGGATAGCTCGTATTTTGCTGTTTGCTGTTTGCACTCGTATGCGCCAACTCACAACACTCATCTGGCTCAAGTGGACGCTGTTCAGGAATTCATTGCGTTCGTCCAAGGCTGTTGTCAATCGCATTGCATCTGTGCTGGGCATGCTGGCGGCGCTGGCCCTCGCCCTATTCATTGCCCTCGGTCTCGGAATTGCCGCCTACGCATTAACTGCCCCTGAAATGGCTCTGCAGAATTTTCAAGCAAAGACCATGTCAGGTGTACCCGTCATTCCCTCGGCAGAGTTTATTTTCTTTTCAATCTTTACAATGAGTTACCTGTTATGGGCCACCTTGCCGCTGAGCATCGGCGCCAGCCGGCAATTCGATCCGGGCAATCTTCTGCTTTACCCGATCAGTTTGCGCAAGCTATTTGCAGTCGATTTCGTCAGTGAAGTAGTCAGCCTGCAATCGGTGTTTGCCATTCCAGCGATCATTGCCATAGGAATCGGCGCTGGGCTGGCATCGGGAAAAATCGCGCGCGGTCTGCTGGTGGCTTTAGTGGCTGCTGCATTAGGAATCGCTTTATCAAAATGGGTGTCGACTTCCGTAGGTTCATTGATTCGCAGGAAAAGAACTCGCGGCGAAACTCTGCTGGCCTTAATTGGCGTGCTTGCGGGTCTCGGTGGCGCTTTGATTGGTCAAATCGCGCCGGTGCTTTTTCGCCATGCGGGCTCGGTTTCGGGCCTGCGCTGGACGCCGCCCGGCGCAATAGCCTTTGCCTTGACCCACGGACTAGTTGGTGAAAGTACGGCGCCATACATGCTCGGACTGGCCGTTGCGAGCGCGTACATTATTCTTCTCATTGCCATCACTTATTGGCTGGCGCGGCGCGCGATTCTCGGAGGCGGAAAGAAGCGACAAGTACGCCCGAAAATCACCTCAACACTTCCGGGTGAAGATTATTTTGGGTGGGAAATTCCACTTCTCTCGCCGGGCGTGGGCGCGATTTTCGAGAAGGAACTGCGTTACGTGATGCGGAACGCGCAGCTTCGCATGATGACTCTAATGCCCCTGGTGCTTATCGCTATCAGGCTAATGAACCGCCGGCATTTTGATCCCGAGGGAATTCAAGGGAGTGCCTACGCCGCCGACTTCTTCAAATACGGTGAAGGGTTAATGGCAACGACCGGGATATTGTATGTCTTTCTGATTCTGTCCGGACTTTTTTGCAATCAGTTTGCTTTTGAACATGGTGGGATGCGCACACTAATACTTTCACCAATCGATCGGAAAAACATACTGCTGGGAAAGAACCTGGCAATCTCAACCGTCGCGGTAATTTTTTCCGCTGCGCTCTTGTTGGTCAATCAGTTGGTGTTTCGAGATCTAACACTCGGGGCCCTGCTTTTTGCGACCCTCAGTTTTCTTACCTTCGTTCCGCTGATGTCTGTATTAGGAAATTGGTTCTCTGTTCGCTTCCCCAAGCGCATGAAGTTTGGCAAGCGGCTTAACGTTTCCGGCGTTGTAGGGCTGCTTCTGATCCCAATGATAATCCTACTTGCGCTAGTGCCCCTGGCAGCGGCTGCGGTAGGTTATCTCGCGCAGAGTTTGCTGATCGAATATGTTACACTCGCCATTCTGGCGGTGCTTTCAGCAGGTTTTTATCTACTGGCGATTAGGTCTCAGGGCGATTCTCTCCAGCAGAGGGAACTGGAAATACTCGAGACTGTCAACGATCCAGGAAACGATTGAAAGTGTTTGTTAATCCAACAACTCCAGCGATGTTTCATTAGACGTCCGGGCGGGCGAATCTCAGTTTCAAATTGGGATCTCAAGAAAAGCGGCCCCGCCAATACACAAATGGCTCGCAGAAGATTTCGCAGTAACCAGCGACACGAACCCTCTACCGAGCGTTCGTTCCAGGAATACTATCTTTCCACTCCTGCTCCGCAGACTTCCAGGACTGAGCTGCTGCGACTGATTCGCGGCGGCGAAGACACCTTCCTTGAACTCAAGGTAAAGCTTTCTAATCCGGAAAAGATTGCCCAGGAGATTGTGGCCCTCGCCAACACTGGCGGCGGAGTTATGGTCTTTGGAGTTAACGACCAGTTGCGCATTGAGGGCGTCGATGATCCTGAAAGCGATCAGGAAGAATTGGTGCGCATCTGCCGAGAAGATGTTGAACCCCCGATATTTCCTTACGTCGACCGGATAGCTTTTGACAATGGCCGGCGGGTTGTCGTTCTCGATATTGAAGCGAAGCGGCGGCCGTATCGCACCACGGAAGGACGGTTTTACCTGCGCGTTGGTTCAGAAAAACGCGAGGCTACTCCCGAGGAGCTGTCAGATATATTTGATGAAGCCCGGCCGGTTAGGTTTGAAAACCTACCGGCTCTCGGCGCTACCCTTGCAGATGTTGACGAAGCACACCTGTGGAGTTTTCTACGCGAATTTCAAGGTGACGCTCTTGAAAAAGCTGGCGCAAACGGGTATCCAACGAAGGAAGTACTCCAACGGGATCTTCTGTTGGCTACGGAGCACGCCGGTGAAGTAGTGCCGACAGTTGCGGGCCTGCTTCTTTTCGGTCGTGACGATCGTGTTGCCGCCCTCTCGCCACGCTCGTCAATCTCCGCGACTCGCTATGCAGGCAACACGGTGCAGTCTCCCGTGATCGAGCGCGTTAGTATTACCGGCCAACTCCTCACTTTGTATGAATCCATGCTGCGCTTCATTGGCCGCTACTGCGATTTATGGGACACCAGGCCGCGAAATTTTCCAGCCGCCGATGTTGAGGACAGTCCCGTTGCCGCCCGGGCAAACTATCATCGCGGTTCTGTTAGCGAAGGCCTTTGTAATCTACTCGTTCACCGCGACCTCGCCTTGCGTGATCAACCTACGCGCTTGAATATCTTCGATCATTCAATTGAACTTATGAATCCCCGGCGCACCGCGGGCTTTGCTCCATTTGCACAAAAAGCGATTCGCTACGGCGTGCCGCAGCGCCTAAATCCTCAAACTGCCGCGATGTTTTCGAGTCCTGCTTATGGATTGAAACTACCGCAGGGTGGCCTGCCTACGTTGTTGCGCGCGAGTAGTTTGTTTTCAAACCGTCGCACGGAGATCATCGCAATCAATGATGAGTTTCGCCTGCGGCTGCATGGGGCCTGAAGAACAGTGGCAGGCGGCAGGAGCAGGGCGCAGGAGCAGGCGACAGGAGGTTCGTGCGGGAGTCGGAGAACCCCATCTCACCCGACGCCTTCAATGACAAAATGAGAAATGAGAGATGACAAATGGAAAATTTCCATATCTCATTTTTCATTTCTCATTTGTAACTGGAAACCTGGTTCCTGCCTCCTGCTCCTGCCGTCTGCCCCTGATTCCACGCACTGTCCCGCAGCGAACCCTGACGCCCAGGCCCATTGGAAGTTATACCCACCGAGTTGGCCCGTCACATCCACTACCTCTCCGATGAAATAAAGTCCAGGTACGTTTTTTACTTCCATAGTTTGCGAAGAGAGCTCTCCGGTATCGACACCGCCGGCAGTAACCTCCGCCTTCTTGTAGCCTTCAGTTCCGGCTGGCGTAATCTTCCAGTGATTTAGTTTGGTGGCAATGTCAGCAAGCTGGCCGGGTGTGTAGCGTTTTAGAGGCTGCGACGGATAGTGAAGTGCACACCAGGCGATGGCAAAACGGTGCGGCAAATAATGGCTGAGGAAGTTTGCCAACGAAATCTCCCTGTTTTCGTATTCGCGTAAGAGTTTGAGCGCTTCATGGTCCGGCAGCAGATTGATAGTCACACTCAATCCGGGAAACCAGTAGGAAGAGATTTGCAGGATTGCGGGGCCGCTCAAGCCGCGATGCGTGATGAGGAGGTTCTCGCGAAATTCTTTGCCCCGACAGCTCACCACGGCGTCAATCGAAACTCCACTCAAAGGCGCCAACTCGCGCAGGACTTGACGGGAAAGTGTGAAGGGAACCAGCGCCGGCCACGGCTCGATAATTTTCAGCTCAAATCGCCGCGCCAGACTGTAGCCGAAATCCGTAGCCCCGAGAGGCGGAATCGACAAACCGCCGGTGGCAACGACGAGCGATTGAGACACAAAGGTTTCAGTTCCGGTCTTGACCTCGAAACCCGATCCACCCGCTAACGCAGGTGGTTCTGACCGTGCGACGTTGCGCACCGTCGCACCGCATTGAATTTCAACACCAGCGTCGCTGCATTCCGTTAGGAGCATTTCAATAATTCGGCTTGAACTACCATCACAGAACAATTGCCCTAACTTTTTCTCGTGATAAGGGATGCCATGCTTCTCCACGAGCGAGACGAAATCAGAGGGCGTGTAGCGGGCCAGCGCTGACTTGCAGAAATGAGGGTTGTCCGAGATGAAATTGTCCGGCGTGGTATTGAGGTTGGTAAAATTGCAACGGCCTCCTCCGGAAATGGCAATCTTTTTGCCAATCCGGTCCGCATGCTCCAGCACGACGACCTTGCGACCTCGCTTTCCCGCTTCGATCGCGCAAAAAAGACCCGCGGCGCCTCCGCCAATGACTATCACATCTGACTTATGCACGCTCAAAGCCTATCACTTGTAAGGAAGACAAAAGAAAAGGGCAGCGAAACGGTTCGCTCCCTTTTGCTTACTACCTACCGCTTTCTGCCTACTTCGCAGTGCTTCCGTCCGGCTTGGGCGCATTGTAAAACTGCCGCGCCTGGATTACGTATTCCTTGTCGTCGTAAACGCCGTCGCCATTCACATCAATACTGACTTTGAGTTTGTGTTGCTTACCGTCCCGAACATCACCGGGGTTGAACGCAAGACTGTATTGACTGCGCAAGAGTAGGTTAATCGAACCAAGGACCTTGGGAAGTTCGCCCGGGAAGGTAACCGGGTAGTAGGCGCCGCCGCTCTCTTTGGCAAACGTGGTTAGCGTGTTCTGCGCCTGAAGAAATGTCAGTCGTCCGGGCGTTCCCGATATGCTATCGGTGGCATCAAGGTAGGGTTCATATTTCTTATAGAAGAGATTACCGGTGCCAATAATATAGATGGGAATGCCGGCATTCTGGGTAACTTTGCGCGCGTCGTTGTAATTGATCTTGCTGAACGTATCGATGCCGGAGGCAATCAGTATTACTGCCCGGCGACGGCCCTGCACGCTCACCAAACCTGAGTAGTCGGATTTTTCCGATTTAGAGTCTTCGAGCACAACGGAATCGCCCCGTCCGCCGACAAGCACAAACT
Source organism: Acidobacteriota bacterium (assembly GCA_030854715.1). Taxonomy (GTDB): domain Bacteria; phylum Acidobacteriota; class Blastocatellia; order Pyrinomonadales; family Pyrinomonadaceae; genus PSRF01. Next base: position 8,962 of record JALYSR010000100.1, on the reverse strand, counting down.
TCAGCGCATCAAAAAGATTGGTCTCCCGAAACGCTGGGTAGTTGCGCAGGAGTAAATTTATTACCTGCCCAATTCGCTGCGGATCATTTGTGAAATCTGTCAGCGGTGTAGGACGAATGTCGAAGGCTACTACTGACGCATAGTCATTAGGCGGTTTGATAAACTGCTGGAGAAACATCGCAGTGGGGCGAATCACCTCGTAAGTTCCTGGATCGTATCCCCCGCTGCCATATGATCCGAATATCTCGGACCACTTGCTAAACTCGACGACCATCGCCACCGTAATCGGCGCTTCCGGCGTTGAAAAGTTGGTAATGGTTTGCTGAACACCATCCGCGAAGATAGCGAAGTTTTCCTTCTTCAGGCCGGTAACAATCTGGCCGCTCTTCTTGTTGTAAACGACGGAGTCAACGTTCACGATTTGGGTGGAGATTGAAAGTTTTTCGGCTTCCTGGGGTTTGCCGGTCAGATCAGGTGGCAGCGGCTCTTCCGGTTTTTCTCCCGGCTGAGGCGTTTCGCCGGGACGCTTGTTCTTCTTTTGATTACTCGCAGGGGGCTGGCGGCGTGATTGTGCCGGCGCTAGAGTTGCAGTCGTGCTGGTGAGCAGAGCTGTTATTAGAATGAATGCGAAAAAATAGAGAGCGTGCTTGGAGAGTTTCATGACATCACCTGAGACGAGCAGACGCGAAAACGTGGGTAGGCTTGGATATCTTAGTCCGCGCTCAACACACTGGGTACTGAGGTCTGATGCCAATACGCAAAGCGAAGTTTACTGACAGACCGGTCTTAGCGGGGGGCACTGCCGGCCTCAGCCTCTATGACAACATCATAAGTGCCGGTATTGTCAGTAAGATTGCCTTCGTTTACTCCCAAAAACAGTACGCCGTCTCGCTGGGAAACGAAATCCCGCCGCGTTCCAATTAAGAGGAAATCGTCATTATCGTCTCCGATAACTGCAATCAAAGCTCCAGTTGCTTCGTTGCGCATCAGTTTGTCGTTATCGGTCGAACCGGCAATTCCCGCTGGAGTTGAAAAACGACCGCCTCCTAGCGACACGCGACCGGTGGAACTAATTCGCAGCCGCTGGCCTTTGCGAACTACCAGACCGCTGTTGGTCCAACCGTTATTGGCATTGTCTGCGCGAACCGGCACTTTAATTGTGAAAAAAGTCGGTGTACCCACCGACGAAGATGGAGTGGTGCTGGTCCGAGCAGGGGTGCGACTAGAATCGTTTGTCGGGTTGGATCTCGGCGGCTGATACACGGGCTGCGTCGTGCTGGCGGGTGCGTTTGACGACGTTGTATCGTCGTTTGACAGGACTGAAGCGGCAGCCGTCGTCGCGGAGTCAAACTCGATTGACTCAACGTCTTCCGTGTAGATCAAAGTTCGGCTACGGCGGCCCTGGGAGCCAGAGCCAATCAAAACCGTGAATTGTTGGTCCTTGAAACCAATTACCTGGCCGCGAATCACGCTGCCGTCTTTCAAATGAATGGTGTCAGCGACAACTGGAGCAACAAAAGCAAGTACGACTACGAAAGTGTATAGGGGACGCAGAATGTTATTCATAGCGATTCTCCAAACGAACATTTCACCAACGAGGTTTAGCAAGAGTCTATTGCTTTTGCAAGCGGGAGAGGCAAAGCAGCAGTTCTCCGATGCTAATGCGCCACAGAAGGTTGCGGGGAAAACCTCCGCTGAGCGGTAAACCCGGCATCCCGCGAGTTGAAGAACAGATCAATTCCGTCCGGCTAAACTCTTGTTGGTTCCTTGTGTCGCCGGGTAAACTTGCAACGCTATCAATCCCAGACAAAAAGGTGCCGCTGCTGTGTTACCGATAAAGGGCGTTTACGAAATAGCAATCCGCGTTAAAGACCTTGCTCGGGCCGAGGCGTTTTACAAGGATGTGCTGGGGTTAACAGAAGGCATCCGCGACGACCGGCGGAACTGGCTCTTCCTCTATGTTGGCGGCAATGCCGGAATGGTTGTGCTCCAGGAAGATACAAGCGAATGGCCCACACAGCATTTTGCGTTTACCGTTACCGAAAACGACGTTAATCGAGCGGCGCAGATGTTGAAAGACAAGGGCGTCGCGGTGTCGGAGCCCGTGTACCATGAATGGATGAAGTCGGTTTCAGTTTATTTCGACGATCCTGACGGGCACGCTCTCGAGCTTTTGGCGCTAATGGGTTCCTAATTCTTCCGGGGAGCTTGACGACAGCCTGAGCATCCGAGCTTTATGTTAGAAAATCACGTGGAGGGTGGCCTCAGGGTTTTCGACTGTTGCCAATAAAAGAATTGCGCGATATAGTAGCGTCAACTAGATGGTTGGTGAATCCTTCCATCCACGTGGTTGCTGGGGTGAGGACAGTAACCACATAAGATTAGGCGCGACAGTCCAAAAACTGTTGCGCCTTTTCGCTTTTTCCGTTCCGGCTCCAAGTCTTCTTATAGAACCTCAAGAACACTTCAGAAAATAAAAAACCACCAACCTTCTCAGGGCCTCTTTTTTAAGAGAGAGCATCCCGAAAAAACTGTTGGCTGAAGCATTTCAGCCAGCGACCTACTCAATTGTGACAGGCGTTCAAGCTGACATTGATTATTCACATTAGGTACAGACCTGAGCGCAATTCAGTTCTGCCGTTGTCTGACAACAACCACAGGCGACGACTACTTGGTTAACACTCTTCATACACTCTTTTGAAACATAGTATCTCGTACACCCTGGAAACTCATCGTGTGAATTATCTTTTTGCACGGCACAGGCTCCCGGTGGTTGACCAGGACAATTAAACAGAGTGCAGGTAGTAAGGCCCTGGCTGTCATATATCTGACACCCAGGCAAACTCCCACCAAGCACATAGCTGGCTTTCAGCACCCTTGCCTGTTCTGCCTCTTGTTTGAAAATCCGCGAGATTTTCTTACGCCGGGTTTCGTCTACGATGAAGCGATTCTGGTTATTGGGGTCACGATAGCTATAGAAACCATGCACCCAGGCACTGTCAGGGTCGAAACCTACGTAGTCGTATTTCAAGGTGGCGCTGCGTCGTATCGTCTCTGGTATTTGTTTGTGGGCCTCGTGCGCTTTACCAGCGATATGATTGTTATGAGATTCCCACCAGGATTGTTCGACAAACAACTCAATCGTCTCGCCAGGCTTCAGAACTAGCTTCCTTCCAGGCCCATCCGGACCCAATTGAAACTGCTGTCCAGCGTAGATAAAAGTCTCTGGGATATATGGGATGCCGTCGTTCGAGTCAGTCGCCCACTCAAGATTGAGGCTTAAGCCGAGAATTGGCTTGTCCGATATGTTTTTGACGACGACTGAGAAGTCACGCAGCCAGTCTTCCGTGTGCAGAAACGGCACATCCAGCTCAACTCTCTTGCCTTTTACTCTGATCTCCGTTACTTGAACGGGCATCTCCATCCAGGCAGGATACTTCCTCATGTTTACCGTGATTGGATATTCTGTCTGCAAAAAGGATTTAGAGGATGCGGGTTTAGGAGTGAATGCAAAGCTCAGAGTCGCCCCTAAAACCAACAATGCTAGAACGGCTAAGGCTAGCTTCTTAAACATAAATTTTCTCCTCCTGGGGGTTAAGAATGTGGGAAACCCCGAGTAACTGTTCGGCTGGGTAACGGTGCGGCGTGCGGCGAGTATACTATCAAAGAAAGCGGCTTCTTGCAATGTTATGTACGAGAGAACTCGGAGACGGCGACTCTCCGAGCCTCCTGCTGTATTCTTCTTAGAAATGCACTCCCTTGATCACCCGGACCGAGTGGGCGGCGCCTTCAGTTTGCCAGCATGCCAGCGCGAGGGACACAACCCACGTTTTCGCGGTGTCATCGGGGAACGGTCTTGACAGATCCCTGAATCGATGCAAAAAAAGCGGGATGCAATGCAGTGACTCAAGCCATCATTCCTGATCCGGAGCGAAGAGAGAGATGCCTATGCAACTGAAAAACCTCGGTCTCAGTCTTTTCATTTCAGCGACGTTGCTTCTCGCGTTTCCTGGCAGCCTCACTGCGCAGCGCACCCAAAAACCTCCTCTTCATGGGAAGCACTGGATGGCTATAACCGGGAAACCGTTGGGTGCTACCGCTGGCGCAATGACCTTTCAGAAGGGAGGCAACGCCGTTGACGCCGCCTGCGCAATGATCGCCGCCACCTCGACTATGTGGGACACGCTCTCCTGGGGCGGTGAGACACAGGCACTTATCTACAACCCGCACACAGGCAAAGTGATCGGGATTAACGCTCTCGGAGTTGCGCCTTCGGGCGCAACCGCACAGTTCTATAAGTCGAAAGGCATGAAATATCCGCCAGAGTATGGTCCTCTGGCGGCGGTTACGCCCGGCACACCGGGAGGCATTCTGGTCATGCTTGCCGAGTATGGAAAACTCAGTCTTAAAGATGTTCTTGAGCCGTCAATTCAAATGGCCGATGGCTACCCCATCGAAACGCAGCTAGCCAACACAATCGAGCGCGAGAAGAAGAGACTGAAGGAATGGCGCTACTCGCGTGAAGTCTTACTGCCGCACCTCGGACAGAAGCGCGAAGCGGCCGAACCTGGAGAAATCTTCCGCCAGCCGGACCTGGCCGCGACGCTGCGCAAGTTGGTCGAGGCTGAGCAACAGGCGCTTGCGTCTGGGAAGAATCGGAAAGAAGCGATCTACGCTGCGTATGATCGTTTCTATCGTGGTGACATCGCGAGCGAGATTGCGCGCAGCGTCAAGGAGGAGGGAGGACTCATCACCGAGCAGGACCTCGCCAACTGGAAAGTGAAAATAGAAGAGCCCCTCAAGACTACCTACAAAGGCGCCGAAGTCTACAAGCTCTCCCAATGGACGCAAGGACCGGCTATGCTACAAGCGCTGAACATTCTCGAAGACTTTGATCTGCGTAGCATGGGTTACAACAGCGCCCGCTACATTCACACGATCTACCAGGCCATGAGTCTTGCCTTTGCCGACCGAGATTTCTACTACGGTGATCCGTATTTTCCTCCCGACGAACCGATGCGAGGCTTACTGTCGAAAGAGTATTCGAAGCAGCGTGCTAAACAGATTAACTGGGAGCGAAACGACCCTACAATTGGCCCGGGCGACCCGTACCCTTTTCAGGGCGAGCAGAACCCTTACAGTTCGCTGCTGGAAAAGTGGAACATCCAAACTCCCGCCAAGCCTTCTTCTCCTCAAGCTAATCAGGACACGGTCCGTCCTGTCAGCCTAAGCTCCCCAACTAATGGAGCCTCGGACAGCGACTTCAGGCGAGCATTTTATGCGGGCACGACCTCGGTCGAGGCGGCGGATGAGGAAGGGTGGGTTGTATCGGTGACGCCGAGCGGAGGGTGGGTGCCGGCTGTGATTGCGGGTCGCACTGGTGTCGGCCTCAGTCAACGCGCGCAGAGCTTCGTGACTGACCCGGCTGAGGGCCCATTCAATGTGATCGAGCCGGGCAAGCACCCGAGAGTGACACTCACGCCTACACTTGTTCTGAAAGATGGCAAACCGTTCCTCGCGTTTGCAGTGCAGGGAGGCGACAGTCAGGATCAAAACCTTTTGCAATTCTTCCTGAATGTAGTCGAGTTTGGTATGAACGTGCAGGAAGCCGTCGAAGCTCCAAACGTTAACAGCTTTCAGATGCGCAGCTCTTTCGGCGACCACGAGTCGAGACCGGGTCGCATTCTGCTGGCCGAGTCAATGCCGCCATGGGTGAGAGCGGAATTAAGGAAAATGGGCTACGAGCTGACCTTTGAGGAGCGCACCTCCGGACCCATCAATGCTCTGCTCCTTGATCGCAAGCATGGCACGATCTGGGGTGGCTCCAGCAATCACGGCGAAGACTACGGCATCGCCTGGTAGCTAAGCCGCACTTTTCTCCAACGCCTGCTGAATGTCCTCAATAATGTCTGAGATGTCTTCTATGCCGACGGAGATTCGCACCAACCCTTCGGTAATCCCCAATTGAAGTCGCCGTTTCGGAGCCATTTCTCGATGCGAAGCTGTCGCCGGATGCAACACACTCGTAAAGACATCGCCTAAACTCGTGGAACGTACGCATAGAGTGAGCGCATCCATAAAACGGAAGGCGGCCTCGCGTGTATTCTCCTGAAGTTCTATTGACACCAGAGCACCCGCATGAGGGGGGCGGAGCACGCGTTTCATAACCGCAAGATTCTGCGCTGGTGCCAGGCCGGGATAATGAACCCGGGAAACTCCGCTGTGACTGGAAAGGGACTCGGCCAGAGTCGCAGCGTTAGTACATTGTCGATCCATGCGCACGGACAGTGTCTTTAACCCTCGATGAATTTCATGCGCCTCCCAAACACCGAGGATTCCGCCAACAAGCTTCATCACGCCGATCAGCGTTGGCAGGTCCACCTCGTCACGCGCGACGACCACTCCGCCCATCACATCCGCGTGTCCTCCGAGATATTTCGTTGCGCTATGTACTGAGAAGTCCGCGCCGAGCTTGAGAGGTTGGCAAAGATAAGGAGAGGTGAATGTGTTATCCACGATGAACCTTGCGCGCACTTCACGCGCGACTTCAGAGCAGGTGGCAATATCACAAATCTTCAGGAGCGGATTTGAAATCGTTTCGGCGATCAACACCTGCGGTCCAACCTCAAGAGCTTTCGCTCTCAAAGCATCCAGTTTTGAGAAATCCGCCGTTATGACCTTAATCCCATACGAGCCGAAGATCTTGTAAAGTAGATCAATCGTGGCGCCATAGAGATCTTGCGATGCCAGGATCGTTGCGCCGGGAGTGATCTCGCAGGCGAAGATCGCAGCATGGAGCGCGGCCATGCCGCTGGAATAGGCGCAAGCGGCGGCGCCTTCTTCGAGCACACGGACCGCCTCTTCCAGTGCTGCAACAGTGGGATTTCCGTAGCGGGTATAGATGTAGCCCTGTTTCTCTCCTGCGAAAACCTGGTCCACTTCGGCCATCGAATCGTAGGTAAACGTGGTGCTGGCGTAGATGGGATGCGAGACAGGCGTGCCTTGAGGCGGCACCCCTCTTTCACCCGCGTGGACCAGTTGGGTGTTAATGCCGTGCGCTTTGTTGCGTGCGGTCATGTGCAACTCCTATTGCAAGTCAAAGATTTTCCAGATTACACAGATTACGCAGATTATGAAACGACACAACAGTCAGCTGGTGACTGACTTCCAGGAGCAGCCTGCGCGTTCTCAGTCTCTGTAATCTGCGCAATCCGCGTAATCTGCGGATAGTATTTTGATGTATGGAAAATCTTCAGCCTCCCTGGATTTCGCGCCCTTATTCACGCGGTCGCCATGAATCGATCGATACGATCGAAAACCCCTGCAAGCGTAGCCTCGTCTGCCAGGTAGACCATCCGAAAGTATCCCTGGTGAGGATCCATTCCGAATCCGGAGCCGTGTACCACCAGCACGCCGGTCTCTTCCAACAGGTCCAGCACAAAACTTTCATCCGTACGATCGCCCAGCCCATCGGCTTTGATCATCAGGTAAAAGGCTGCGGCGGGTATCTCGCAGGATAGGCCATCATTCTTCCGCACGCGCTCGACGCAGAAGTCCCTTCTGCTCTTAAGCTCGCTTAGAAACTCTCTTTGGAAATCCCGACTTCCATTCAACGCGGGTTCGACAGCGTATTGCGCCGGCGTTGGCGAACACAACCGTCCGCTTGCCAGGCGACCGATAGCTTCTGTCAGATCACGCATCTCCTTTTCATGAGTGTAGCGCATCCAACCGACCCGCCAGCCCGGCACCAGGTGAGTTTTCGACAGGCTCTCCAAAGTGATTAACGGCAGGTCCATCTCCTTCGCCAGAACGGAAGCGGATGTCGGTGGATCACCACCACCCCAGCCGGGCTGCCCGTTTGCCACCCCAGCGGCGCTGCGCCTCCGGGGATCCCGGGCTGGGGACCCCGGCTCAAAACATAGTTCTCGGTAAACTTCGTCGGAGATCACCAGCAGACTGTGCCGCGCGGCTACTTCCAGAATTTGTTTGGTCGTTTCATCCGGGATGATGGATCCGGTGGGATTATTCGGATTAATCAAAACGAGCGCACGCGTTCGTTTCGTGATTAGCGAGCCTATTTCCTCTACGTCGGGTTGCCACCCGCGCGCGCTCTGAAGCCGGTAATAACGCGCGTTTGCGCCAAGCTTGTTTAGGATGGCGGGATAGATGGGGTAGCCCGGAGCCGGTAGAAGCACTTCATCGCCATCGTTAGCCAGCGCCGTCAACACCAGGTCGGCTGCTTCCGAGGCGCCGGAAGTTATCATCACCTGCTCAGGGGTGGTCGGCGCTCCGAGGGCGGTCGCATAAGTGGCAACTGCACTTCTTGCAGCCGGCAAGCCGGCTGAGTGTGCATAGCCCGTAAAACTGTTCCGCAGGGCCCGCGCAACAGCTTCCACTACATGAGCTGGCGGCCGAAACCCATAGGCCTGTGGGTCACCAATGTTCAGATAGATTACGCTGCCACGAGCTCGTTCCAGCGCTTCGGCAGCATTAACCAGGTTTCGAATTGCGTAATGAAAGTTTGCGGTTCTGGTAGATGGAAAGATCATTGGGCACTCCGACGAAGCTTATCCGCAGATTACGCCGATTACGCAGATTTGGAAATACTCAACAAATAGCAGTCTTCATTCAGATAGTCTTCATTCAAACTATACGCCGCGCAACTGAGCGGGATAGCGAAATATTATTTATCAGTCGATAAAAACAATTGAGTTGACTGGGCTATGATCATTGTTTACCTTTTGGTCACCGTGTCGCACAAATCCAACATTATGAAGATCGAAACACCAGTCTGTCGCTGCATGTGTACCTGTATGAACATGCGCGCGACATGCCGAGGTATGTTGCAGCGTTTCCCCTGAAAAGGCTAAGAACCGAAGAGCTTTGGCTCTCGCGCTTACTTAGCGCGAGAGTTTTTTTTTACATGGGTGAGTTGAGGTCTCAAACCCGAGCGCTACTCACC
>JALYSR010000091.1 GCA_030854715.1 Acidobacteriota bacterium | reverse complement strand
GACTCGTCGAAAACACCTCTGAATGAGGCCCCTCATGGCTTCTGTTGGGCTATGATAATAGGGATTACAGTAAACGTCATCAATTGCGCCGCAGGGAGTGTCTTGGTTTCAGTTTCTCTGTGTGATCTCAGTGTTCTCGTGTCTCTGTGGTGAGCTTTTGCCACGTAAGATTCACCACTGAGACACAGAGTTCACAGAGGACGCACAGAGAAGTCTTCAACCTAGGACACCACCCCACGGAAATCAGCCCCGAGTTTTATGACAGGCCCTCGAACTTTTTCTTCGTTAGACCGGAAGGACACGTAGATGATTAAGGGAAGTGAAAAACGAAAAGCCGACTATCCGATTGACAAACTCTTTCTCGATCGCTGGTCGCCGCGCGCCATGACGGGTGAAACAATCCCGGACGAAGATCTGATGGTGTTATTCGAGGCAGCGCGTTGGGCTCCTTCCTCCTATAACAACCAGCCGTGGCGCATACTCTATGCTCGCCGCGATAGCGAACACTGGCCGCTATTTTTCGATCTGCTGGTGGAGTTTAATCAGAACTGGGCCAAAAACGCCGCAGCTCTCGTACTGTTCATCTCAAAAACGACTTTCGATATGAATGGTGAACCATCCGTCACACATTCATTTGACACCGGTTCAGCCTGGGAGAATCTGGCACTGCAAGGTTGGCTCAAAGGTCTGGTTGTTCATGGGATGCAGGGATTTGATTTCGACCGGGCCCGCACGGCCCTCAACATACCTGAAGGGTACAGCGTCGACGCCATGGCTGCTGTCGGCAAACCGGGCGACCCATCAGTATTGCCATCAGAGCTGCGAGAACGCGAGTCGCCCAGCGAGCGCCGCAAACTTGAACTAACGGTTTGCGAAGGTCCGTTTTGCTTTTAGGACAGCAGAAAGCGTAGCTAAAGAGGTTGACTTCTCAGTCGATATCTATAAGCCAGATGTCTCCGCCCTGCGGTCTGAAGCGATCAAACAGTACCCACTTTCCATCTGGCGACCAAACTGGATAGTCGATTCGTACATCCTGATCGTCGAATTCAAAAACTTTCTCCGGCGCGCCTGAATTAACCGGTGAAACCCAAAGCGTCTTGTGCCCAATTACGTCCATGATGCGTGAGTGATCCGGCGAGAATGACATGTGCGCACCTCCTGCAATCTCACCCAAGACTTTCGGCTTGCCACCAGCGATCGGGGCTACGAGTGTCTGCGGTTTACCCTGACCAGGGCACCGAAAGATGACCGCATCCCCATTTTGATTCCAGCGCAGGAAGTGCCCCACAACCCCGACGTCCGTTAGCCGCCGCGCATCCGTCCCGTCAGTATTCATTACCCAAACCTCAGGGCGGCCGCTTTCATCGGAATTGTAGGCGATCAATTTGCCGTCAGGAGAATAGAAAGGATTTACGTCGATCGAAGTGGTAGTTGTTACAGATGCCAATTTTCCGGTCGCCACTTCCACCGCCCAGATATCCGCAGTGCCGGCGCGTGACGAGAAAAATACGATGTGTTTCGCATCGGGTGACCAGTTGGCTTGAAAATCACCGCCGGGTCCCTTCGTTAACTGGCGAGAACTCCGCTCCGCAATCGAGTAGAGCCAGATATTCATCTCGCCGGTACGATCGGAGTTGAAGGCAATCCACTTCCCATCGGGCGACCATGAGCCACGACTGTCTTCGCGTGTTGTCGTGATCACTTCTTGTGGTGCACCGGTTGGTTTCCCGGTCTCAGGCGAAACCGGCAGCCGCCAGATGTCCGCGTTCTGCCGCAGGATTGAAAACGCCAGGCGCCTACCATCCGGCGCTATGGCAATCTCAACGTCCTGCCCCGCGCCAATTGTTAGCTGCTGAGGCAAACTCGAAGGAGAGCCGTCCGCAGCTACCTGCACCCGCCAGATGTTTATACCGCCGCCGCGGTAAGACGAAAAATATATGTATCTTCCATCCGCAGACCAGACCGGGTTGATGTCCTGTACCGCGTCGTTTGTAACCCACGTGGATCGTCCATTGGTGAGGTCAAATATGCGCACATCGAATTTTGTGCGCTCGATGTTTTGAAACACGATTCTAGTGCCATCGGGCGACCAGCGCGGACGGACGTGCACTACTCCTTCGGAAGTGTCAGAAGTGATCTGTTGAGGATTGTGGCCATGACTATCGACCAGCCAGATACGCCGTGGTCCAACCCATGATGCATCAAATGCGATCCGTTTACCGTCGGGAGAATAATCGGGATTAAACGCATTCTCGACCAGCCTCGTCTCTTTGCCAGAGGGCAGGTCGATCGCCCAAATATCTCCGTCGATAAACATACCAAACACGTCGCCCGGCTCGAGCTTCAAATGGGATTGGCGCGCGCGAACAAACAGCACCGTCTGGCCATCCGCCGAACACACTGGTTGAATGTCATCGAAGTCTCCGTTAGTTAACTGCGATTCTTCTCCAGTGGCAATATTCTTGCGGAAGATTTTCCTCAGGCCGGCCCGCTCGCGGCTAAAGAAGAGTTCGTCTCCACCGGGTGACCATGTGGGATATTCTTCAATCGCTTCGTCAAAAGTAATTTGGGAGAGTTTTGCCCGTGCTCCCGGATTTTGCAGACCTGTGGTATCGGCCGTCCTTTGATCCAGCGCCGGCAGTATTAGCGTTTGTTGCGACTCAGAGGTAATCCCCGCAAGCAGAGCTCCGTCAATTCGACAAAACTTCATCGAATCATCCTCGTAGGTTCTGAAGCAGGTGGGGCAGCGTTTCATGTGGGTTTCAGGTAGTTGTCGCTATATTTGCAGATTGAAGATGTTTCCGAGTCTTGGCGGCAGAGGCAATTTGCGGCTCGATGCTGTAGTGTGTTGCTTAAGAATTTAGACAGATTTTTAATCCAATAATTGCAGAAGTGCAAGTAACAGGGCTGCCCGCGTCGCGTATCCCCGGACTCGGCAACGACTCATGGTTACGATTCGCAATTGTCCGTCTGTTGCTAGATAGGTTTGAGGTTTAGCGCTATTGTTTGAAAAGTAGAAAGACACATGACGACGACTCCAAAACGCATTTTGCTGCAAACCACCATTCCTTTTGCCGAAGATGATTGGCACATTGGCCGGTTTTCTCTATTGCGTGACGAACTTGGTTCTCTGAAAGACGCGGCCGGAAATTCCCTTTACGAGGTGACGAGTCGCGACCGCGAAGCAGACGCCGCCGGTGATGATCCAATACTCAGCACGCTTGATGCGACCGACTTTGATGAGCTGTGGTTGTTTGCGATCGATACCGGCGATGGCCTTACCGTGCCCGACTGCCAGGGCATCACACGTTTCCGTCAGCGACGCGGCGGTATCCTGGCCACGCGTGACCACCAGGACCTCGGAACTTCTCTGTGCACACTCGGCGGCATTGGTCGTGCCCATTTCTTTCATTCTAAAAATCCGGAGCCCGATCCCTCGCGGCAAATTGCAGACGACCCATACACAACATCGATCTCCTGGCCCAATTACCACTCCGGGGCGAACGGCGACTACCAGACAATCATCGCCGAACCCGCTAACCAGTTGATGCGCAATCCCAAATCGCCAGGAGGTGTTATTCAATTCTTTCCTGCCCATCCTCACGAGGGCGCGGTTGGCGTGCCAGAAGGTGAGGACCATGCGCACGTCATTGCTACCGGTAAGAGCCAGGTCACTGATCGTCCATTCAATCTGGTCGTCGCCTTCGAAAGTTTTAAGGACGATCATGGCAACGAGCTCGGGCGCGGCATCGCGGAATCCAGCTTTCATCACCTGTCAGATTACAATTGGGATACGGACATGGGGTGTCCGAGTTTTGTCGCTGAGCCGCCAGGCGATGGTTACAAGCGCAACCCGCAAGCGCTCGAAGATATCAAGACATACGTGGGCAATGCCGCTAAATGGCTGGTTGGAATTTGAAGACAACGAAAATTGCAGCCCCTCTCGCAACTGTTACTCTACCCGCACGTTCGTTACAAAATTGAGGTGGCGGTGTATTCTGTTTGTATTGACTCGGAATTAGCTCACCAAAAATAAGGAGGACTTGCGATGAATCTCACAAACGCCTTCGATTCTTCATACTGTCTCGGAAAGTTGCGTATCGCACTGTTCGTAACTGCTCTCGTGATCTTGATTGGTACGACTGGGTTCCTTACGGGCTGCAATAGGCAGCCTAAAGAATTTCCCAACCAGTCAGACCCCGGTAAATGTCTCTTGCGCGTAACCCAGGATGGCAAACTGTATTGCGAACGACAGGAGGGTTGCCGCGGACAATGCACATTGCATTCAGTGCCCAACGATAAACCGCATGGTGAAGACGAGGGCAAGAACGAGGGCGATCATCAGGATAAAGAGCACGCTCTTACGCCAGACAAAAATAAGTACTATTACTGTCGTTGTCTCGAACTCTAGAGCCGGTAGCGGTCGAGCTTGTTCGACGACGACCTGTAATACCGCGAAAATCAGGGCCAAATGATCGTAGCAGCCTATCGGCGCTTGCGGCTAGGCTGTGACATTTGGAACGCAGGTAGAGGCAGCGTATCATCACCGCATGAAGGTTCTGGCAGGTAAGAACAAAACCGCCTCTGGGGTTTTGAAGGATTCTTACAACCGTCCGATACGCGACCTTCGCGTGTCCTTAACCGACCGCTGCAATTTTCGTTGTTTCTATTGCCTGCCACATGGCGAGCCGCCGATCGCGCCAAAAGAGCAGATGCTTTCGTACGAAGAGATCGAATACGTCTCGGACATATTTGTCTCGCTGGGAATTGAGAAGATTCGTCTGACCGGCGGCGAGCCGATGATGCGGCGCGACATTGAAACCATCATTGAAAAACTCGCGCGCCTAAAATCAAAAGGACTCCACGATCTCGCGCTCACAACCAACGGCTATTTTCTGCCTGACCGCGCCCAGGGCTTGAAGGATGCCGGACTTGATCGCATCACTATCAGTCTGGACAGTTTGAAGCGCGACACTTTCAAGCAGATGACCGGAGTTGACGTTCTGGACCGGGTTCTTCAGGGCCTTGAAGCGGCGAAGCAGTCAGGCCTGAATCCAATCAAGATTAACGCGGTAATTGTGCGGGGTCATAACGAAGACGAAGTAGCCGACTTTGCCGGCTTCGCGCGCGAACACGACGTGAAGATGCGCTTCATCGAATTCATGCCTTTGGACTCAGGCCACGATTGGTCGCGTGAGATGGTGGTTTCGGGACGTGAGATTCGCGAACGTATCAACGAAAGGTTCCAACTGGTCCCGATCGATGTGGAGAGAGGTTCGGAAACTTCTTCGCGCTATCGCTTTGCCGACGATGCGCCCGGTGAGATCGGCATCATCGCTCCCGTCACCGAACCGTTCTGCGGCGCCTGCTCACGTATACGCCTTACCGCCGACGGCCAAATTCGCACCTGCCTTTTTTCGACCGTAGAGCATTCGTTACGCGATGTTATTCGAACCGGCGCGACGAGATCAGAAACTGTCGAGTACATCGAGAGCGTGGTGCTGAAGAAGGAGCCGCGCCACTATATCAACGATCCTGAGTTCGTCGCGCCCTCGCGCTCGATGAGTTTTATCGGTGGTTAATCTCGAACAATCAATGTCAACCAGCTGAAGCCGGTTGAGACTTCGACTGCATCGCTTTAATGTCGTCCAATAGCACTCGCTCGTGACCTTCGGGACTTACTTTCTCGTAAATCTTTCTCAGCGTGCCTTCCGGATCGATCACAAAGGAAGTGCGGTTCCAGTACATCGTGCCTTTGTAGTCACTTTGTCCGACGCCCGCCGCCGTCAATAGTTCATGATTGGGATCGGCAAGTAAGTCGATCGTAAAAGCAAACTTGTTGCAAAAGTTCTTATGCGACTCAACGTCGTCGGCGCTCACTCCGGCGATCGCGATGTTCGCATCGTCGAAGTCCTGCTTCGATGCGGTAAAGGATTTTCCCTGAATTGTGCAACCCGGCGTGTCGTCCTTTGGGTAGACATAAAGCACGAGCCATTTGCCGGCGAAGTCATCCAGTTTCACATTCTTCCCGTCCTGGTTCTGCAAACTAAAATCCGGAAAGCGCTTACCAATTTCTGCTGCCATGATCGTTTCCTCTCTCACTTCAATTTTAATTAGTTCTTTCTGCTGTCGGGCGAATCGTCATTGTTGCACAGCGGTCGCGCCATTGCACTCGTGGCCGAAGAGTTCTAGAATCGCCAGTGAGAAATTGACAATAAACAGCTTTCGGGGGAGCCCCGATCTACAAATGATCCGGGCTGAGAGTCACGTGATGTGAGACCCCTTGAACCTGATACGGTTAGCACCGTCGAAGGGAGAAAACAGGCATTTCATGACCGTTCTATCCCTTTTGATCCGGGTAGAGCGGTTTTTGTTTTTGGCTTTTGCGCCGAAGGCGTTACATGACAAAGCCCAGGGTAAGCGCGCAGCGCGCCACCCTGGGATCGAAACCCATTCTTGTTTCAGAGCCCGCGAAGCGGGCGACAGCGATTCAGACCGGTAACCAGGCAATCGGACCAACCAAGGAGTGCTTATGAGTGCCGCAATTAAACCATCCGAGATCGAAACAACTCACTCAACTAACGAAGGCCAACTGCCAAATTCGCGCCGTATTTACGTCGAAGGTAAACAACCGGGCGTACGTGTTCCATTCCGCGAAATAGCGCAGAACCAGACGCGTAACTTCAATGGGTCGCTGGAAGAAAATCCACCGGTGCGCGTCTACGACACGAGTGGCCCGTGGGGCGATCCGTCCAGCAATACTGACGTGCGCGAGGGTTTGCCGTCGCTGCGCCGCCATTGGATTCTTTCGCGTGGTGACGTGGAGGAATATGAAGGTCGTGAGCTGAAACCGATCGACGATGGCTACCTCACGTTTGATGCCGCAAACCAGGCGCGCCAAAAAGAGAAGGCCGTTGCTGGCCCATATCGCCTCGAAGATTTTCCCGCCCTGCGCCGCACACCGCTGCGTGCTAAGCCCGGAGTTTGCGTGACGCAAATGCACTACGCGCGTCAGGGGATTATTACGCCGGAAATGGAGTTCATCGCCATCCGCGAAAACCTCGGCCGCGAAGCATTCAACGCTGAGAGTACCGAGGTTCGCGAACATCGAGACCGCGCTTACCGGGACCGCGGGCGTCTCGCCCGCAACGGTGGGGCAGAGAACTCCTGCGATTCATTGTTCCATCAACACAGCGGCCAATCATTCGGCGCTGAAATTCCCGAGTACGTCACACCTGAATTCGTTCGTGACGAAGTCGCACGCGGCCGCGCGATCATTCCCGCGAACATTAATCACGCCGAGAGCGAGCCGATGATCATCGGCCGTAACTTCCTCGTCAAGATCAACGCTAACATCGGCAACTCGGCCGTCTTGTCATCTATAGATGATGAAGTTGAAAAGATGCGCTGGTCGATCAAATGTGGATCAGACACAGTGATGGATCTTTCGACGGGTAAGAATATTCACGCCACGCGCGAGTGGATCATTCGCAACTCGCCTGTGCCCATCGGCACCGTACCGATTTACCAGGCTCTGGAAAAAGTGGGCGGCAAAGCTGAAGACCTGACGTGGGAAATCTTTCGCGACACTTTGATCGAACAAGCCGAACAGGGAGTTGACTACTTCACGATCCACGCCGGTGTGCGGCTGCCTTACATTCCACTCACCGCTCGTCGAACCACGGGCATCGTCAGTCGCGGCGGATCGATCATGGCCAAGTGGTGTCTCGCTCATCACGAGGAGAGTTTTCTCTACACGCGCTTCCGCGACATCTGCGAAATCATGGCGGCTTACGACGTTTCCTTTTCACTTGGCGATGGTTTGCGGCCCGGTTCAATTGCCGACGCGAACGATGAAGCGCAGTTTGCCGAACTCGAAACGCTGGGCGAGTTGACGAAGATCGCCTGGGAGTACGACTGCCAGGTAATGATCGAAGGTCCGGGCCATGTTCCCATGCATTTGATCAAGGAGAACATGGACAAGCAGCTTGAGACTTGTCAGGAAGCGCCGTTCTACACGCTTGGACCACTGACAACTGACATCGCTCCCGGTTACGATCACATCACTTCCGCGATCGGCGCGGCGATGATCGGTTGGTACGGTACCGCGATGCTTTGTTACGTCACGCCGAAAGAACACCTCGGCCTGCCCAACAAGAAAGACGTGAAAGACGGCGTCATCGCCTACAAGATCGCTGCCCACGCTGCCGACCTGGCCAAAGGTCATCCCGGCGCGCAGTATCGCGACAACGCGTTATCGAAAGCGCGTTTCGAGTTTCGCTGGGAAGATCAGTTCAACCTCTCACTCGATCCGGAAGTCGCGCGCGAGTACCACGACGAGACGCTGCCGCAGGAAGGTGCCAAGCTCGCGCATTTCTGTTCCATGTGCGGCCCCCACTTCTGCTCAATGAAGATTACGCAGGACGTGCGCGAGTACGCAGCGCAAAAAGAGATCGATGAACAAGCTGCGCTGGGTGTCGGGTTGAAAGAGAAGGCAGAAGAGTTTGTCGCGGCAGGTGCGGAGATTTATCAAAAGACAATCTAAGGTTAGTAGATTATGCGGTCGTATGAATCAGTCTTGGATGCATCATACGCTCTCCTCGGCGAAGTGGAAGAGATCGTGTCGGGGCTGAATCATGAGCACGTAATCGTTGGCGGATGGTCTCCATATTTACTCAACGCAAAACCAATTCCTCATCCCGGAACTAAAAACATCGATGTCCTATTCGCGGAGGCCGCGACGCCGGGTACTCTTCGGCATGCGTTTTGTTAGGTTGGCACTAGATTTCCCTCTCCCTGACGGTCGAAGTGCGTCGAAGAAAGAATGATCGGTGTTGCGATCCGCGAAATTCCACTAAGCGCTGGTTGTAAGCTTTTAGTAAGAAGACCGTGTTATGTTGGTGATAATCGAGGTGGTACTAATGGGGTACTCTCATCACATCCGATAGACCGCCAGAATCTGTTCTTAACAGGGCTAGTTATCAAAAATTTGCAGGAACTGCCGCTAGAACGGATTGGCGATGCGCCATTTGGATGGCGCGATGTCCAAAGCTTACGCACATATACTGCGACTCGATCTGGAATGCAGTCGGATATCAAAGATCGGAGTACTTCGATCCCGAGGGGAAGTGGCTCGGCGAGGTTTACAGAGAGCCAAGAAGTTGACACCTTGACTCATGCCCACAGTGAAGTAAAGCCGCAACTTGAACGGCTATTTAGTTTAGCTTTGATGTCTAAGTCCCGCGCGCGAGCCTGACTGTCGCTGAAGCACGTTACTCTGTTGCTCTCTTACCTTCCCCAGAGTTATCCTTCGCTCATGAGCACCATAATTGAAGTAGAAAAGCTCGCGCTCGACTTAACTGAGCATGAACGGGCAACGCTGGCCGCGAATCTCCTCAACTCCCTTCCAGGTATTTTGTCGGACGAAGATGAAGGCGTTGCGGAAGCGGTGCGACGCGACGCGGAGCTTGATGCTGATCCTGCTCAATCCATCTCTCTCTCGGAGTTGGATTCCCACATCCAGGGCCGGCGTGGCTGATGCGTTTGGAGTTTCATCGACAAGTCACCTCTGACATCTCTCGGATCATGGATTACTACGAAGATGTCGCCGGGCCAAAACTTGCGGACGAGTTTTACAGCGAGTTACGATCCTTCTTTCAAAAAGCCGCCGGAATCCCCCGAAGCTTACGACATTCGCGAGCGCGACTTGAGGCGTGCGAATCTCGAAAGATTTCCATATCATTTTCTATTCCGTATCGTCCGCGACCGAGTACGTATTCTGGTGGTTCGTCATCACCGGAGACGGCCCTCGTTGGGACTTCACCGGCGATGACACAAAAGCCTTCCGCTTTGTTAAGCTATTGATATGCAAACCAATTCAATTGAAAAACACGAAGTGGTGACTATGAAGTGTCCGGTCTGCAAGTCTCCTCAGTTACAGCCGACGGACCTGGAGGCTGGTCTCACATTTTTTAACTGCCACGAGTGTCATGGAAACTGGATCAGAGGAGCGGAGTATTGGAAGTGGCTGGAGCAACACGGGCCCAACCTGCCAGAGCGGTCGGACCAGGACAGCGGATTGACGCTTGCCGAACCCGGCCTTCATATCGACTGTCCTGAGTGTCGGTTCCGTATGGTCAAGTATCTCGTTGGACACGGTTTCAGTTTTACGATCGATCATTGCGAAGGTTGCAAAGGGGTCTGGCTTGACAGGAATGAGTGGGAAGCTTTGAAGGAGCGCAATCTTCATGACGACATGAATTCGATGTTCACCGCCTTTTGGCAGGATGGAGCGCAAAAAGAGGCGAGGAAGAAACGCCTGGAACAAATCTACATCTCGAGATTCGGCCCGGACGATTATGCCGAAATCGAACGGGTTCGCGCGTGGCTCGCGACGCGCCCGAATAAGCCATATCTACTTGCTTACCTCACTGACAAAGATCCATTCGATGTTTGAGCGTGATGGCTTAGACGACTTGGAATCAAGATTCGGTGCGTCCAGGACTGAGTTGCAGCTGGAGCGAGACGCGCAAAATTGGAAGAACAAATGCGCTGCCCGGTACTATAAAGTGGATTCGATTACGGCAAAGTGAATCCAGGGCGCCTTAAAGACGGAATGAACGTGAAGTAGGGCGCGAGGTAAAAATCAAAAGTAGATCCCGTTGTCGCTTATCTGATTAGCGTCTGTTGCTCAGCCGAGACCAGCCATTTTCCATCCCGCTTCACAAAAGTGTCGGTGATGCGGGCGCGGAAAGTTCTGCCATTTCTCAAAGTTTGCTGTTGAATGTAACTCAATACCGCCGAATCGTTACTCAGGCTGACCAGTTGGGCATCCGTAATCTTCCAGGACTTGGTCATGTTGTCGCGTTTGGTTGACGCCAATAGTTGGTTCTTATTTTGGATTGTGCCGTCGGCCCCCGTGCCGACGTAGTTCTCAGCTATGTGCGGAGCCAGGGCCGAGATATCTCCATTCAAGCTGGCGCTAGTCAGCTCATATTCGAGCTTCATCAATTCCACCGTCACCGCTTCGCGATCCGCTTCGGAACTGTTTGTATTCTGCTTCTCGGCAGTCGGCGGGGCAGAGTTGCCATCCGTCTTTGTTTTGTCGGCAAGATTGCACAGGGACAACATTGCAATTAAGAGGGCGGCAGCTAGAATTGAGTTCATGGGCAGTCCTTTATTTCTGTTTGGAAATCAATAGATCGATTGCCTGTAAGCCAGACTTGTAAGCTAAAGATGGCGGCAAGTCAATAACCACTTTCGGAAAAGTCCACGAGGACTCCGGTTATGCTGAAAAAGTTCCTCAAAGTCTTGCTCGCGTTGATTGTCATTGCGGCGCTGGCGCTCACCGTCTTCTGGTTTGCGCGACCGGCTGACGTTTCTTTCGACGAAGTTAGGGATGGTGTTCCCAACTCCGAATACAGCCACTTCGTCGAAATTGATGGGGTGCGCATTCACTACCAGGAAAAAGGAACGGGAACGCCACTCGTTTTGCTACACGGTTTCACCTCGTCCACTTATTCGTGGAAGGACGTCTTCGATCCTTTGTCGAAAACCTTCCGCGTGATTGCCGTTGACCTCAAAGGCTTTGGTTTTTCCGGCAAGCCAGACGGCGATTACACCAGGCGCGCGCAGGCCACATTGATCGCGCACCTGCTCGATCGGCTGAATATTGAAAGGGCCTGGGTGTGTGGCAATTCGATGGGCGGTGAAGTGACACTAAACTTTGCTTTGCAAAACCCACAGCGCGTCGAGGGATTGATTCTCATTGATAGCGCAGGTGTGAACGTTAGCGGCTCCGGCTCACTGGCACCTCGCTATCTTCTCGTTCCCGTTGCCGGTCGTGTTTTGATGGCTCTGGCTTTGACGTCGGACAGACTAGTCCGCCAGGGCTTGGAAAAAAGTTTCTACGACCGCGCGAAAGTCACGGACGAGCGCGTTGCCAATTATTACCGGCCGCTCAAGACTCGCTCTGGACAGTTGGCGGCTTACCGCGCGCGCGCACAAGCGGAAACATTTCCGATCGAAAACCAACTGGATAAGATCAAGGCCCCGACTTTAATTATCTGGGGCGCGGAGGATGCGCTCATTCCGGTGGAAGCGGGGTACAAAATGAATTCGCTCATCAAAGATTCAAAGCTGGTGATATTCGACAAATGCGGTCACCTTCTGCAGGAAGAAATGCCACTGCGAGTCGTGGAAGAGATAACGAGATTCATCAAAGAGGGAATACAATAGGACCTATACGACCGATTCGACTTATTCGCACCTGAAGCTATGAGCATTCCTGCCGTAAAGCGACAATTCCCTTTTCCGTTTGTCATTGATGAGCTGGTATCGATCCGTCCCACCATCAAGCAAATGTTTGGCTTCACCTCAGTCTATCTGGATGAGAAACTTCTCTTTTCGCTTCGCGATAGCGTGAAGCATCCGGGGTCAAACGGCATGTGGCTTTACACCACAATCGAGCACCTTGAAAGTCTTGCCAGGGAGTTTCCAGAATTGCCGAAGCGCCAGTTATGGCGTTCAGGAAAAAACGCCTGGGTAGTCCTGGCTTCCAGGTTGGAATACTTTGAGGAGTACGCATTCAAGGCTTGTGAGTTGATTCTCAATGGAGACCAACGGATAGGTCGGGTTACGCGAGGTGGGTCGTTGGCAGCGGAAAGGGCCAGAACCCAGGAAAGGGCCAGACGTAATCAACTTTTGAATTCCTGGCCCCGCAATTACTGACGCGGAATCTTACTTACGCACGTAAACTTCACCGCGCGCTTGCAAACCGGCCTTGTTTGCCAGGGTCACAACCGCTGAATCCACGAGGTTCTTATTTTCCAGGCGAAAGCTGGTAACTCCGGCCGCGTGTGTGTCGGGGTCGTTGTACTGAAGAGTCAGATAACGAACCTTCTTCTTGATGAAACCAAGGGGAATACCAAAATAAGGAATATTGCTGGCCACGGTGGCTGCGCTGGGTCGCCGTTTTTGCGTATCTGCGAAAGCAGAAGTTACAGCCTTGTAGGGGATGAAAAACACTTCCTTCCCTACCCGATTGCGGAAAAGGAGTCGCTGATTGGTGTCGTCGAAGCTAATCGTACCGTCCATGGTTTGGCTATAACCGAAAACGCCGCCCTCATACTTCGCCTTCATTGGTTGGGGAGCCGGAGCCGGCGCGGACTTGGTTGCATCTGTTGCGGTGCTGGTATCGATACTCCGCGGCCGTTGCGCATATACCACCATACCCATAACAACGCTTAACAATAGAACTGCAGCGAATCTCATTGAATAACCTCCAACCTCATGGCGGAAGTCCGCGCGTTAGCAAGGGCTCCCAATTATTAAGTCCTCCCTGACGGGTAGGGCTTCTCCTATTTGGCGAACGGTCGCACTCGCTCTGCGGCTTCCTTGAAGTCTGAATCAGCCGGCGCCAGACTCAGGCCTTTTTCGTAAGCAGCCAGTGCTTTCGCATACTGCTTGGTCACTTCGTAAGCATACCCAAGCTCGCGATAAACGTTGATATCATCAGGCGATTTTTGAGCCGCGGTTTGCAAGGCCGCAATGGCTTTGGGGAAATTTTTTGCGCGCGACTGCGCGATTCCCAGTAGATAAAACGTCACGCCCTTGGCGTCGGGTGCCTGCGTGGCGCGCTCGAGCGCCGCCGCGGCCCGCACGTATTGCTCGGAGCCAATAAGGGCTTGACCAAAAAGAGTTACCGCCTCGGCGTCTGTTCTGACTTTTATTAAACCTTCACCCGCACGCACTGCGCTCAAATAATCAGCCGAGGCTTTTGTAGCGTCAGTGTTCAAGGCTGCGCGCCGAAGATAGACGGACGTCAACAGCGTCCAGGCAGCCGCGAAGCGCGGATCGTTGACGGTGGCACGGTTGAGAGCCGAAATGGCGCCATCCAGATCGTTCTTTCCTACGGCGATTTGGCCCAGGTAGAAGAGTGACAAAGAATCTTTGGGGTTGGCCTTAACCACCGCATTGAAAGTTCGTTCGGCGTCAGCTGGTTTGCCCGTCTTGTATTCGGCAAGACCGCGATAGTAGAGCATTGCCGGATCCGGCTGGACTCCTGCGCGGGTTGTAGCAGTCACAAGCAAAGGCAGCGCGCGATCAAATTTTTCAGAAAGCACGTAAGCCTGGGCCAGCGCATCCGCCGTGTTCGGATCATCCCGCTTCAAAACTTCCTGAAGCTGGGTGGCCTTTTCCAAATCGCTTATGGCCTGCTGATACTGTTTGAGGTTGAGCTCGGCAAAGCCGGCGATCTTCCAAGCCTCGGCATCGTTGGGAAACTGTGCGGCGATATCTTTGGCTTCTTTCGCGGCCGCAGCAAACTGTTTTTGTTCAAGCAGTTGATAGGCGTGCGAAGTGTCGCCGGCACCTACCGTGTTCACCACCGGCCTTACAGGTTGCACATCAATCAGTGGCTGGTTTGAATTGTTTCTAGCCGTTGGACTTGGTTTTGGTTCGGGGCGGAGCAACGGTTCTTCCGCAGGCTTTTCCGGCTGCTTCACGACCCGGCGTGGCCGGCTTGACTGGGCCTGACCTAACGCTGACAGGCTGAAGACAATAGCGGCTGCCGACAGAAACCGCTTGAAATATTCATTGTTCATAAAGTTTTCCCCGGGGAGAGGGTTTTATTGACGGCAAGGTAATTAAGTACAACAAAGGGCATGCTTTCCGATGCGGTTGCCGCCATTTTAGTTTGCCCGAATTCAATGTAACGCAAACTTAGAGGCTCGCGCCAATATGGGGGAGAGACATGCATGGCTGTGGCTGAACTCCCTGGAGTGCGGCGGCCTGGCGCCGCTTTGGCCCTCGCGCTAGATATCACGGCATTGATTATTTGAAGGCTTGTCAGCAACGCGGCGCCAGGC
>JALYSR010000078.1 GCA_030854715.1 Acidobacteriota bacterium | reverse complement strand
CTTTAGGGCTGCGTAGGCACTATATACCCGCGTCTCGATCGCAAACTTAATCCAACCCGTCTGGAGGCCACTTCGATTCGCCGATACTCGCCTTTTTCCGCCGAGGCTAGCGGGCGCTTCGGCCGGTAGGTCACCACGTATTCGGATCCAATCTCGCGAGCTACTTCCCGCGCTTGCTGCATCATTTCCTCGCTTGTCTTTGGCAAAAAGATCTGTCCGCCCATTTCTTCCGCCAGCCCATTGAGAACCTGTTGACTCTTCTTAAGTTCAGCCTCATAGGCCTTGCGCTGCCTCCGCATGGCAGGATCGAATCTAATGGTCACTCCATAAGTTGGACTGCGGGTTTCGCCGGGCGCCAGAGTCGGATCGTTAGCGGAAATCGGATTATGGGATATCGGAAGTTGTCCTGTCTCGAGGGCAGGATGTTTTTTAGGATCTTTCTGCCGGACGAACTCCGTGTAACTAATTATGTGAACGGTGGCCCTGGTCGCTGCCAACTGTTTGAGGGCCTGGGCCCGATCAGTTTTTCCGCCGGGTGTGTCGACTCCGTCAGTGATGAAGACCACATGTCGGCTGCCTTCAGCGCGATCTTTTAATAACTGAGCAGCCGCCGCCACTGCTTCCGCAAAACGCGTGCGCTTACCAGACGAGAGTTTGGTGTTCAAGATTTTCAGAGTGGCAGAACGGTCGCGGGTCCAGGTCTGTAGTAAGTCGACCGAGTTATTAAACTGCATTGTTGCCAACCACGTGCTCGCTGAAAGTTGTTTCACTAGTTGGATAGCGACGTCGCGCGTCAAACTAGTCTTCTTTGAAAGGCCGCCGAGTCCACTCAATTCACCACCGGTGTCAAGAACGAGGACGACATTCGCGGGAATATGTCGAACGCTTCTGATCTGCTGGGCTACGCCGTCTTCGAGTACGAGAATGTCCTCCGGCACAACAGCCGGATCATAATGACCATACTGATCCACGGCGACGACGGGCAGGCGCACTTCCTCAGTGAAAACCTTGACCGGTTCTTCCTGTTCGTTTGGCGGTGTGGAGGTTGAAATCGGTTGGGCTTTTTGTTGGGCCTGAGCTGAGATAGTTAGCCCCAGGCTCAGAATGAAGAGGATCGCGTGCAGATGTCTACGGAACAAAATGATGGCCTGCCTCTCGGACTGATTTGACCGAGGTTGGATGCAAACGAAGGCAGTTCGGAGTTGCCTAAAACTCAAAGTTTAGTTCAACCTTTGGGCCGTTATCTCGAAAGAACGCAAGCTACAGGTTGAACTGTAAACTTCCTGGTTATTAGCCGGCTGCTTTACGCGCCTGGGATTGCACGGCGGTTATGGCTACTGCATCGACGATGTCTGCCACCTTGCAGCCGCGAGAGAGATCGTTGGCGGGCTTGTCCAGACCCTGGAGAATCGGGCCGATGGCGGTAGCGCCTGCCAACCGCTCCGTGAGCTTATAAGCAATATTTCCCGACTGGAGATCAGGGAAGATCAAAACATTGGCCTGGCCGGCGATAGGGGACCCCGGAGCTTTCGACTGTGCCACGGATGGCACCAGCGCAGCGTCGGCTTGCAGTTCGCCATCAATCTCAAGTTGCGGAGCCCGCGCTTTGACTGTTCTCGTGGCTTCAATCACTTTGTCGACAAGTTTATGCTTGGCGCTTCCTTTGGTCGAAAACGAAAGCATTGCGACATGTGGCGTTGTGCCCAGCAAAGCACGGCAGGAATCAGCGGAAGCCAGCGCAATCTCTGCCAGCTCCGACGCGGAGGGTTCGATGACTACTCCGCAATCGGCGAAGATCAAGGCGCCGTTATGACCGAAGCTGGTGTCTGCCAGCGCCATTAAAAAAAAACTCGAAACTAATTTGAATCCCGAGCGCACGCCAATGCATTGAAGTGCTGCGCGCACTGTGTGGGAAGTGGTGTTAGTTGCGCCGGCTACTGAGCCGTCTGCTTTTCCCAGACGGACCATTAGGTTGCAATAGTAAAGCGGGTCAGACATTAGAGTGCGAGCTTCATCCGCCATAAGGCCTTTTGCCCGACGCATTTCATGAAAGAGCGCAGCCATCTTTTCGAAATCGGAAGCGCGCTTGTGGTCTATTACTTCGACGCCCGTGAGGTCTGCGCCCTCGCGTTGGGCCGTATCCCGAATCGTGGCTTCATCGCCAAGCACAGTGATTTGCGCGATGCGATTTCGCGCGCAAATGGCCGCCGCCATCACTATGCGCGGATCGTTTCCTTCTGGCAACACGATGTGTTGAGGTCGAGAGGCGGCGCGCTGGCGAATTCCTTCAAGAATGTCCATAAAAGAGAAACGGTTAGTGTGTTGTACGAGAACGGTGAGTCTAGCGAACTCGCTTGCTGTAAAGCAAGCCGATAGCTTGTGGCAGAAACTGACAGTTTGCATTACAACACAGCTGAAGTCGTGATAACTTAGCGACTCCAAAGAACCCGGCAGCCAGGATCATTCGAGGAGGGTCAATGTCTGCACTTCTAGCTAAGCGGCGGCTTAAAAATCTGCTGCTATTCATACCAAACATGCTATTGCTCTGTGCGCGCTTGATGACCGACTCGCGGGTTCCAAAGACCGAGCGGGCGCTAGTTGCAGGGGCAATAGTATATTTTCTGATCCCTTTCGATCTGATTCCCGACATGATCCCTTTTGTCGGACAGATTGATGACGCCTACCTCATCGCGTTAACGTTGTTGCGGCTGATGGAGCACACCGATCCCAAGGTAGTTCGCGAGCATTGGAGTGGTGGTGGAGATGTCGTAGAACTCGTGGGCGCCGCGGCTATGCTGGCGGGCAAATTCTTACCGAAACCGATAAAACGAGTGCTTACCGCGCGAGTGGAGGTTGCTCCCGACACTCTTGAGGGCGCGCTGGACAATCTCAAGGGTGTGCCGAAGCCACTGCTGGTGGAGCGGCCTGAAACAGTGAGCAGTAGGCAGTGAGCGGGAAAAGCAGAAGGCAGTAGGCAGAAGAAAAGATGACTTGCGCTGAATGATCAGTAGCTTTTGCTGCCGACTGCCCACTACGTTCCGGCTACTGTCCTTTGAGCGCAGCAAGCAGCTTCTCGTGTATTCCATCAAAACCACCGTTGGACATTATTGCAACTACGTCGCCCTCTCGCAGTTGGGGCAACAGATGGTCAATGATTTCTGTCGCATTAGGAAGCTCGAATGCCGGCTTGTTCTGTTGCGAAATATCTGCGATTAACTTTTTCGTGTCGAGCGACTGTCCCTTCTCCACAACTTTTTGGCTGTCGAAGACACTGGAAATCACCACGTAATCAGCAGATGCGAAGGCATTCGCATATTCATTTTGAAAAACTGCCAGCCGCGACGACCAGGAGCGCGGCTCGAACACTGCGATCAAACGTCGCTCGCGGTATCGATTCCGCAACCCGCGCAGCGTTTCGCGCACTGCCGTTGGATGGTGCGCAAAATCATCAATCACAGTGACGCCATGTTCCTCGCCTCTTATTTCGACTCGCCGCCGCACGTTCTTGAAAGTCTCCAGGGCATTAGCAATGACGTCGCGGGTGATTCCCCATGAATCGGCCGCAATAATCACCGCCAGACAGTTGAGTAGATTGAAGTCGCCGATGAGTGGGGTCTGAAACTTGCCCCACTCCTTGCCCTCGCTAATTACAGTGAAGCGGCTCAACTCGCCGCTGAAGTCCATTTCGCAAAGGCGCCACTTCGCATCTTCGCTCGTGCCGAAGGTCTCGAGTTGGGTAAAAAGTTTCCGGCCCATCGAGGCAACTACTTCGCGAACGTTCGGGCTGTCCCATCCGGCAATTAGTTTGCCGTTCGCCGGCACGAGATTCATCAACCGTCGAAAAGCCAACTTCACAGCAGCAAGATCGTTATAGATGTCTGCGTGGTCAAACTCAACATTGTTTACGATCGCGATCTCGGGCAGGTAGTGCATGAACTTGGGGCCTTTGTCGAAATACGCTGTATCGTATTCGTCGCCTTCGATGACGAAATAGTCGCTTCGGGTAACGCGAAAGCTGACGCCGAAATTCTGCGCGACGCCGCCAATCAAAAAAGTTGGGTCAAGGCCGCCCTGGTCCATAACCCAGGCGGCAATACCCGTCGTCGTTGTCTTGCCGTGTGTGCCGGCAACTACCAGCGAGCGGCGGCCGCGAATAAATTCTTCCTTTACGACTTCGGCCTGTGACCGATATAGCAGCTTGCGATTGAGCGTCGCCTCGACTTCAGCGTTCCCGCGAGGAATCGCATTGCCGACTATGACGCAGTCAGGTGTTGGCTCCAGGTGTTCCGGCGCGTAACCCTGCATCACCGGGATTCCCAAAGATGCCAGCATGGTAGACATCGGCGGGTAAACATTCTCGTCGGACCCCGTAACATGATGCCCGCGACTTTGCAGCATTCCCGCCAACGCTGCCATTGCGGTTCCGCAGATTCCGATGAGGTGATAGTGCATGTCAGGACGAAAACCCGCCTGGCCTTGAAAAACGAACGCTTTGCTTTTGAAGGATTCGACCAGGGGTGTTACGGATTTCTGCTACCAGCGATTTCAACGTTTTTCCGAACTTTTGCTTAACTGGCATCAAGTATGAGCTGCCCTCGACTTTCGGGAATAGACACCACGCGTTCGAGATCGTGGTGCACCATTTCCTTAACCAGCTCAGGGAACGTATATTCCGGCTCCCAACCGAGAACTAAGCGAGCCTTGGTGGCATCCCCAACGAGAAGATCTACTTCCGCGGGTCGAAAGAAATTTTCATCTGTAGTGACATGTTCACGATAATCAAGACCGACTTCACTGAACGCCAGCTCACAAAACTCCTGTACCGAGTGAGATTCGCCGCTGGCTACCACGAAGTCTTCCGGCGTTTTCTGTTGCAGCATTAAGTGCATCGCGCGGACATAATCTTTGGCATGTCCCCAATCGCGGCGCGCTTCCAGATTGCCAAGAGGCAGCTTCAA
The DNA here is from genome assembly GCA_030854715.1 of Acidobacteriota bacterium. Taxonomy (GTDB): domain Bacteria; phylum Acidobacteriota; class Blastocatellia; order Pyrinomonadales; family Pyrinomonadaceae; genus PSRF01. The sequence goes on along the minus strand of JALYSR010000078.1, from coordinate 13,799 downwards.
GGCCTTTCCCGCCTTAATGCGCGCAATGGCTGAAGTGATTTTACGAGTAACAAATTCAAAGCCGCGGCGCGGACCCTCATGATTAAAGAGAATTCCGCTGACGCTGAACATGTCGTAAGCTTCGCGATAGTTGCGGGTCAAATCAAAGCCGGCCACCTTGCTGATGCCGTAGGGCGAGCGCGGATGGAAAGGAGTGGTTTCTCGTTGCGGGACCTCAGCTACCTTGCCAAACATTTCGGATGACCCGGCGAAATAAAAACGGCAACCCGGTTGAAGCTCTCGTAACGCGGCCAGCATGTAGTGGGTGCCGTTAATGTTGGTGTTCATGGTCGAGAAACCATCCGCAAAACTTTCCGCAACGAAGCTCTGCGCTGCCAGGTGATAGCATTCGTCAAACTGATGTCGGCTTACGATGTGGAAAATGCTGGGGTAGCTCTCGAGACTTGCAGGATGCAGGGTAATCTTATCGAGCAAATGTTCGATCCGGTTCAATCTGCGATGTGGTTCCTCAAGCGCAACCCGGCGCACCAAGCCATGAACCTCGTAACCATGCTCGATGAGTAGTTCGGCAAGGTAACTCCCGTCCTGGCCTGTCACTCCAGTGATTAATGCTTTCTTGGAAGTCAAAACTACCGTCCTCTCCGTTCAGACTCAGTCAAACCCTTGACGTCATAAACTTTAGTTTTCGAATCATGACCTATTCATTAGCTGTTGGCAAAGGCGTTCACTAATCGTCTCGCCCGCCAAACGGTGTCCCGCGCCATTCCAATGTCCCAAATTCAAGAACGAGCCAAATCCATGCAGTGCAATTTGATGCTCCGCCGCGTATTTGGCAAAGACCGGCCCTAAACTCAGGACAGCAAAATGCTCACGATCGGCGATAGTCTGTATTCGGTGCTCGGGGTAAAACAGGTCATTGGTCTGCAACCGCGACATGAAGGCTTCGCGTTGCTGCAGGTCAGGAGTCACTTGCGGACCACTCGTGAGCACTACTACCAGAAATTTTGCCCCGTGATTCGTTACTTCCTTATTCATTTGCGAGAGTAGTGCCTCCGTAACCCGCCAGGCTTCTCGCCATGCGGGATCGGTTGGTTCCGTGTAAGCCTTGTCATCGATGCCCATCTCAGTTGCTTTAGCAGTCGCCGTATCCTGAGAAGGCTTTTGAACCTGATTACCAGCATCACTTCCAGCCTGACTTCCGATCTGACTTTGGGCCGCGCGCCGCGTCACGATATCGTCCCTGACACCATTAATGAGCTGTAAGAGTCGTGAGTAATTAATGAGGCTGTACATTGTGCTGCTAATGAATGTTCGTTTTCGTCTGAAACTTGCAGAGTCGCGAAAGGACATGTCCGCCACTGGAACGTCATTCTTCAGCACAAAGTATGGCCGCAGCTCGTCGCGCTCCAGCGCGCGCGAATTATTGCGCACGTCATTGGCCGGAGTAAAAGCTAACAGGACTACGTCTGGGGAAAAGGCCCAGACGCGATCGCGAAGCATTATTAATTCCTGGGCCGTTCCGTAGCTGCTGACGCCAAAGTTCATCACTTCCACACGCTGCCCTTTCAAGGGCTGACAATTGTTTAGCTCCTGGCCCAGCACCGACCAAAAAGTATGCGTTACTGGCACTTGCAAAGCTTCCGCAAATGAATCGCCAAGCACCGCTACGCGAAAGGTATCCTTAGGCTTCGCTGCGACGTACTCGCGATCGTCGCGCATGCCGCTACTATTGACATGAATGTAGGCCTCACCTTCTTTGCGAAACCATCCGGAAGTGCCGGGGCGTAACATCCAACCAAGATCTTCGTCGTAAGTATAAAAATAGGGGCGAGAAAATCCGGCGACCCGCAGCCCAAGCTCAACTATTGCTAAACCTACTACCACCGAAATGACTAACAGCAGTAGTTTGGCCCGCCAGGTCTTTCTAATCGTCATATGTATGTTGTCTCAAGGTGTGAGAGAAGACTAAAACACAGACTAGTTCCGACGGGATTAGTTTGAATCCTCTGAAAAAACTGGGAGCCATATTCTCTTACCACAGCGCCGACCCGCGACTCAACCAGCGAGTCAATCCTGAGACACGGGTGGCGAAGGCCGCCACGTCATCATCATCACCGATCAAAGTCCGGTTCAACATGAAAAGATTTGTTTCTCCGTCGATAAAACCCGTGTCGGTCGTCAAGGCGCAAACATATCCTAGTGACTTCGCTGTGGTGGCAATGCCGTGAGAAGCCAAACCATAAGGGTATGCCAGAGGTATGGCCTCGGTTTTCAGTTGACGCGTAATTCCCGCACTGGAGTCACGAAGTTCATGCTCAATCTCCATCATGGATAGCTCCGGCAGCTTTAGATGAGAGCATGTGTGCGAACCAAATTCGAATCCTTGTTGGCTCAACTGTTGCGCTTCGGCCCAGGAAAGATATGTCTCATCATCGCTTTCGACCCAATTGTTGACCACTCTTGCCTCATCATTCCGAACCCGGTCGGTAATCAAGAATACGGAAGCTGTCATCCCCTGAGCTGCGAGTCGTGGCGCGGCCGCGGTGAAGAAATTTCGATATCCGTCATCGAAGGTTAATACTACGGAATAATCAGGCAGAGCTTTTGCCTGAGGCCTTGACGTTAAATAGTCTTCTAAAGATACGATTCTGTAGTGTCGCCGCAAAAAATCCAGATGCGCCAGAAAACGGTCATGCCTCACATGCAGTCCAAAGTGGTCTTTTGGGTTGCGTGTGGTTCTTTCCGTGACACCGTGATAGCAAAGAACCATCACTCGCCGCCGGTTGAGCCAGGCAGCCGCCCGCACAACCCCCGACACGTACAGCAGACGAAATATTAATTTCTTCATAGCAGGCTAAGTAGTCAGGGTCGGCGATAACGGCCAACGTAACCGTGCGCGAGAAAAGATGTCAGCGGGCCTCTCTTAGCATGCCACCGTTCAAAGGGCGCGTTTAAATGCATCGCTAGCTTCGGCGCGATACGAGGAAATGGATAGGGAACTGGCGTGAAGTTGTATTGTGATCCTCCTTCGGGAATTAAGCCTGCTCCTTTGGCGGCGGCGTCCAACTCGTCCGGCTGCAGGCATAGGCGCGGCAGCAAATCGCCGGTTGCGAAGCCCAGGGCGCGGGCTAGTGATCGAAAGGGGCGGGTGGCCGCAACCATCATCTTGTCGATGTGCAGGCGTTTAGGGATGGTTATTACCGCAACGCCGCCCGGACGTAACACCCGGGCAATTTCCGCTAAAGCACGATCGGGCGATTTCAAGTATTCGATCACGGCCATCGCAATAACTTGATCGAAGCTCTCGTCCGGCAGGTCCATCTTTTCGATATTGCCTTCCTTAAAGCTGACGTTTGCCAAGTGTCCAAATCGTTCCCGCGATTCGTGAATCATCTCCGGGGACAGGTCCCGACCGTCAAACGTACCGCCACGAGCCAGTACTGCTTCGACCATCACTCCGGGACCGCAGCCGACGTCCAGGACGCGCCCAAGTCGGTCGGGCAAAAGTTCCAGCACGCGAGTACGCCGCACATGGAAGTGATACGTCTTGCCGTCAGCTACGGCATATAGGCGCGACCAGTCTTTATTCGAGGATAATTTATTGAAGTGGTCGATGACTGCTTCGGTCTGGTGTTGGGCGGTGGACATATTAGCAATTGACCTAGAAACCTAAGCCACTCATTCTAGTCGTAGTCTGGCGCGGTTGATTCCTTGAAGCGCTTTGAGACTCATCGACAACTGCGCGATAGATGCTCGCCAGTTGATCGGCCGCAGCTTGCGGCTGAAATCGTTCAAGTGCAGTTCGCTTAGCTGCCGCGCCCAGGCTGGCACTCCGCTCAGGATTTTCCAACAAGCTGCAAACTGCGTTGGCAAGCTCGGTGGAGCTCTCCGGAGAAACGAGCAGCGCGTCTCGTCCGTGCTGCACTATCTCGGGAATTGGCCCGGCTGTTGTTGCGACACAGGCACAGCCCGCGGCCATCGCCTCGATCAAAGCAATTCCCAGACCCTCATACAGAGAAGGGAAGACAAATACATCGCAGTTTCGCAAGAAACTGGGGACATCGCGTCGTGCTCCCAGAACATGAAAGTGAGAATCAACACCCAGCTCTTTCGCCTCGGCCTGCAAGCGAGCGAGCCATTCCGGATCAGTTGTAGCGCCCACCGAAACTAGATGCGCCTCAGGGTGACGTTCCAGAATAGCGGGCATCGCTCGCACGGCGTGTAGCAAACCTTTCTGCGGTGAGACGCGAGCCACATTGAGCAACACAAGAGCATCTTCCGGCAGACCCCACTCGCGCAGAAAGTGTTCGCGCGAATTCGTTGCTGAAGTTCCCAGACTTTCGACGTCGATGGGATTATAGAGCAACTCAATCCGTTCCAAAGGATATCCCAAATGACGATGCGCGCTTTGCTTGACGTAATCACTCACGGCAATCATACGTTCACACCCGAAGCGAGCTGTCCAACGGTCCAAACTTTTTATCGCGCGCCGCTTGTTCATACCGACGTTTGACCCATCTTCCCAAGCCTCGATTTCATGATCCGGGTTGTGAATCGAGCTGATAACGGGCACATGAGACAAACGACCCGCAACACGCCCAATGATATTTGCGGCCCAAAGATGACTGTGGATAACGTCAGGCCGGTTTACTCGCAACCACCTTCGCAGGCTTTTGATTCCGGACAATAGCTCGCCCGGGCCTTTGCAGTTAAGACTCGTAACCGAGATGTCTAGTTCGCGAATTGGCTCGACCCAGTGGGTGGCGTGTGGAAAGACCGTCATCACTGTGCTGCGAATCCTGGTTTTATCAAGATGCTTTAGGTTCGTATAGAGAAGACGTTCAGCTCCGCCTGGGCCCAGCGCTTCAATCAAGTGGACCACATGAAGCGGACGATGGATACCTCGATCAATTAATGAGGGAGCAGAAGATTCAGGCAGACGAGCTATCATTCCTTATTTTTCTTCCCGAGGTAGTAACACGAGCTTCCGAGTATGCGCAAGCAAGCAGCCTTTCGAGACGCATTGCTAATCTCTCTTGCGCCCCGCGTAGAAGTACCGATTCCCCCAGGAATCGGGCCGCATCGCCGAAACCACTTGGGAGAAACGGCGCAAGATGAACAATCCAACCGAGCGGGGCTGAACTAAGTCGCGGAGTGAAATTTTAGAGGGCGCGGGCCAAGCTTCTTCCTTGATCGAGAAACTTAGTTTGTGCAGTCCGAATCGTTGAAAAAACTTTCGTTGCGCGTCAGCCGTCGCTAATAGTACGTGGGAGGGGGCCATATCGGTCGGACGAGCGGAGCGCAGGCGCCGCGAGAGTTTTACTCCCACCTTGAATAGATTCGCGTTGTTCTCCAACGGCCCCTCCGCCAGGAGCAATCCGCCAACTTTGAGCAGCTTTAAGATTTCAGGCATTTGGCGGTTCATTTCTGTAAGGTGTTCAATAACGTCTCCCAAGTGGAGAACGTCGGCAGGCTCGCCGAAAAGTTTTGCCGGATCCGTTACTACCGTCGCACCTGTTCGTTGCGCGACTTTGGCAGCCACACGTTCATCAAACTCAATTCCTCCCGCCTCCCAGTTCGCAAGTTTAGCAGCGCGCAGTAAGGCTCCGGCGCCACAGCCGTAATCAATGAACCTTCCTCCACCTTCGTGGCGCAGCCATTCAAGTACGCGCCCACGTTTTCAGCGCCACCCATGTTCTCATGACCGTGGAATAGTCCGGCATACTCCTCAAGGGCCAAACTGCGGGCGTACTCATAAACATAATTCGCTGGCCAGGATTCCCGCGTAGTAGGAAACGAGGACGGAATGATCAGGACATTCAACTCTCTCTGCACTCCGATAATTCCATTTTCGCTGACTAAGAAGGGAATGGACGCTCCGATTGCTGGGAACATGACAGACGCGATCCGTTTTGATTGATGGCGGCGCCCTCCTGAAAACCTTTATACATAGCACCAGCCACCGCCAAACGATACAGCCGCCAGAGCAACGGCGGCCACGGCCACATTCGCTCGACTATCTCACATGCGCGTAGCAAGGTGGTTTGGCCTGCCCGACCGCCGAGGAGCTTTTTTGTTTGTTTCCACAGAATCAGAGAAAGCGGATCAGCCTGCCAGGAAGGTGCAGAATTTTCCTTTACTAATTTCTGTCGAGGGTAAGCATCCCCATACTTGCGCCAGAAGAGTGGTTCGGTCTGACAATACAGCCGAGTACGAAAACAAAAGTCCTGAATCGTACTCCCAGCCCAATCATTGTGAAGCACCACGATGCCGGGATCGAGAATCAGTTTGATACCCAGTTTCTTAGCGCGATATAACAGTTCCCGGTCTTCCCCACTGGCAACGAAGAAACTTTCATCAAACCCGCCGAGTGCTTCGAAATCTGCGTGCGGCAGCGACATGTTTTGGCCGGTAATAGCATCGGTCTCAATGGCAGGTTCATTGACTGGAATGAAAGGAAAGAGTGACTTTCTAAAACGTCCAAAGGGAGTGCTTTCCTGCTCTGGCAAGTTGACCACCTGACCCACAACCCAGCAGCCCGGATGACTCTCTAAAGCGTTCAAGTGTCTCCGCAGGAAATCCGGTTGAACCAAAATGTCATTGTCCATGAACAAGACATACTGCCCCTGCGCCTGCCTGGCGCCAGCATTGCGAGCCGCTGCCGGTCCTGGCGTCTCCTCATGAATCAGTCGAAGCGGTACTGGGAATCGTTGCCGCTTCACCAATGCGTCCGTTCCGTCAGTGCAGCGATTATTTGTTACGATCAGTTCCCATGGTTCATCAAATACCAGTTTCGCCAGGTTTGAAAGAGTCAGAGCCAGCGCCTCGGCGCGGTTGTGCGTGGGGATTACAACACTAATTCTCATTTCGCACCTGGAATATCTCGGCCTCTGCCTTTACAAAACGGGCTTATATTCTATCTGCTCATCCGGGGTTTCGCTTTGCACATAGGATCGCCCTGGCGGTTGAAAGCGAGGCATCGGTTTCTCCCGGCCAAGCAGCCAATTCAGCTTAAGCTTCAAACGCAGCTTAAGAAGCTCGCCATATGTGCAGTCAGCTCTATTCTGATCACGTCTTGGTTTGATGAAATGGCGTAGAGCTTCTATCAGATAAGAAACTATCTCAGCCGCATATAAAGCTTTTATGCGCCATTTTGGCCAATGGGATTGAAGGACCAAGTAAAAATTGTGACTCGCCACCCGATCGAGTTCCAATGTGCTCCATCGCCTCTTAACAGCGATGCCCGAATGATGTGTCATTGACGCATCAGCGCACAACCATACCTCATAGCCCTTCTGCCAGGCCCGATAGCAATAATCATAATCATCTGAACCGCAGAATGTCTCTTCCGTAAGCGGCCCGACTTGATCCCAAACCTTTCGCGGAATTAAATGGCAAGCCCCAGAGAGCCAGGGGACTTTCTTGGTCTCGTCCTGGTCAAAATAATTACTGAAGAGCAATTTACCTCTCAATTTCTTTGGAAGAAGCAAATGTAAGCGTGAAGCTTCCACTATCGAAAGCGTAACTGAGTAGAACCTCCGCGCCGATGCTTGCGGAGTTCCATCAGTATTAAGCAATCGAGGCCCTATAACGCCGGCCCGCGGGTGCGACTTAGCGAATGCGGTAAGAGTGTTTACCGCATTCTCGGTCACCTCAATATCGGGGTTCAAAAACATCAACCAGTTTCCATTTGCTTGAGAAACTCCAAGATTAATTGCGACTCCATACCCTTCATTGGTTGGGAAATCGATGACTTTACAATTAGGAAACTTGCGCCGAACCATCTCGGAGCTGCCGTCCGAAGAGTTATTATCTAAGACCAAGACTTCATAAGGGATTGCGATCGACCATCTTTCAACTGAGCTTAGACACGCCTCAAGTTTATCAACAGTGTTATAACTGACTATTAATATACTTAGTTGGGCGACGTTTTCATCCATACTTATTCCTGTCGTTCTATGCCGGTGCTGCCACTATTTCCCGATCACTGTTTCGTAGACTCTCATTATTCGCGGAATTACTACGTCGTATTTGTACCTGGCAAACGTCTGATTGGAAATGCTTTGCCTATCATACTGGTTAATCTGATTAGCCATTTCAGAAATAGCTTTTGCTAACGCGGAAAGATCACCCTTAGGGATCAATTTGCCCGATTGGCTTGTAACTATCTCTTCCGGCCCGCCGCACTTCGTGGTGATTACAGGCATTCCAGAAGCCATTGCTTCAATCAAAACTAAGCTGAAAGTCTCGTAGTCGGAGGTCACCACCAGAAAATCGCAGGATCTCATTAGTTGAGCTAATTTGTTTGATGAAACACTACCCGTGAAACGACACAAATCCTCGATCGCCTGATTCTGAACGACTGGCCGCAACTCGTTTTCCAGGTTCGGGCCTGCAACTATAAGCCTTAAAGGCAGCTTGCAGACTTTAACAGCCTTTGCAAAACCCTCTATGGCTAACCTGTTACATTTCCTCTCGTCATGACCGCGACTCACAAATAATACATTGATTACCGATTCGGGCCTGACGTTTCTATCGTTGAAATGAAACACCTCAGGATTAAACAAATTCGGAATAACGTGCCACCTGTCTGAGCCTTGTAATATCTCTTTCGCCTCTTCCATCAAATGATCGCTGACCAATATGAGCGCATCGGCTTTACGTGCTGCGTACTTCATAGCTGCAGAAGATATTCTGCCAGAGCACAAATCTCTTATAGGTCCATTGTGCTCTGTGATAACCACGGGTATGCCCTTCAGCTTGCCGGAAATGAGAGCAACCACCCCCGTCGGAAGAGTAAGATGAGCATGTATAACGTCGATCTTAAAAACCTTCTTAATTCGACGCAGTGCAAACATGAAACCGATGACACTTGGAAAATACCATGTGTATCTCACGATAGGACATTGAACTCGTATGATTTCAATTCCCTCTGGACTGACTGCATCGGTAATCCTATAACCTTTGATCCATTGTTGGCTGATGGTTACCATCACCACCTTGTTACCCAGCCGATGTAAAGCGCGCGCTTGCTCTGCGACATAAGAAAACCCATACATGGTCTCTTCGCAGGAGACGCCGGGGCTAACAACGACAATATTCATCTTTGCTGATTATATGGAATATCCAGAGCAGAGGCTTTTCGTCCGATCCTCACTGCAAGTATCGCGTTCGCTTCTATCAGCCGGTTTTTTCTCTCGATTTCCTTTGCCGCCCTTCTTTAAGCACAACTGTTCCCTTTCATTGTCTCCCTCTCATCGACTGCTCAGTCCACTAGTCACAAATCGGCTTAAAGAAGATGAATAGACTTTGTGAAAGGCACGCTTGCTTGCAATCGGAGCAATCAGAGCGCAAAAAAGCCACTTCAGCTTATGCTTGAACGGCTTGTCATGTAGTCCCGCTTTAGAAAGTTGATATATCCCCTTGAAGAGTTTCCCGCTCAGTACGTTTTCAATTCCCAACAGCCCTTCCTCTTCGGCGCCCAACTCTTTATTGAGCTGTAGAACAACCTGCCCAACTGGCATGTCCATCACCTTCTTCCGCATGAGCGAAGTCGCTCCTAGCCTGAGCAACCCGTTTGTGCTCGCGCTCTCGGCATGATATCGAACCAGCGCATGAGTCCCTTCAAAATCCTCATACTGAAATCGTATCCCTTCGGCTGCACAGCGCACCCAGTAGTCCCAATCTTCAATGGGCGACAGTTTCTCATCGAAAAGTCCGACCCTCTCGATCACACTTTTCCTCACGAGTGGAGTATTGATTGGAATGGTATCTTTTCTAATTAGTGAGATCAAAATGTCTATACCTTGACCCGATATCCCCGGTTTATCCTGACCGCCATATAAGTCGTATCGTTCCTCAATATGCCCGGCATTGAAAAACCGCACGTCACCATAAACTATGTCAACCTCGGAATGCTCCTGCAGATACTCAACCTGTCGCTCGAATTTTTGCGGCTCAATTAGATCGTCGGCATCCAGGAATTGAAGATAATCGCCCTTACTGTTCCGGATACCATTATTCCTGGCGGCAGCCTGCCGTCGATTTTCTTGGAAGACATACTTGATGCGAATGTCAGCCTCCACATAACGTCCCACAACTTCGGCGGTATCGTCCGTCGAGCCATCGTCAATGACGATACACTCCCAATTCTGGTAAGTTTGCGCCTTAAGGCTGCCTAGGCTGTGTCCAATCAGGTGCGCGTAGTTGTAAGTCGGGATGATAACGGAGACGAGCGGCACAGTTGCTTCAGTGGTTCTATTAGTTACGTCAATTACTTCATTCATGAGTTCATGCCCACGGAATTACCACCAGGGTACTGCGGCGAGTAAATGATTCTCTGCTCTTGCATTAACTCTGGCGCGGCATAGGCTGACAACTACCGGTCTCTGCGACCTAGTCGAGTTTCTTGCCTAATGCTGCGTATGCAATACTTTTCAGACGCCGACTCCTCAAAACTCTCTGCACCAGATATGGCCGTTTGAAATGATAGAAATAAGACCATAGCATTTGATAATAGGTTGGGCTCCACTTCGGACCCCAGTACTCCTTGCTGATGCGTAGCATCTCACGCCACTGCCTGTCGCCAAGACTGAACGAAACGTTGCCGTCATCGTGTCTGAATCGAGCTAGCACTACGTCGACGGTTTTGACCTTCGGAAACTTCTGAGTAATTTTGATCCAGTGTCGATAATCCATCGCGTAGAGATCGTTTTCGTCGAACCCTCCTACTAGGTCTATAGCTGTTTTTCTTATAAACGTACTGGGAGCGGGGAGAGTCACAACGTTCCCCGATGCTCTCCAACACTGGATCAGATCCTTACGACTAGTAAAACTCGCTTTCTGCGACATCCAGACTGAGCCATCATTCTTTATGAAGTCGCAGCCTCCTGATAGCAAACTTGCTTCCTGATCGCGACTAAATTCGGCGGCAACCAGGTCGAAAGCATTAGGCAGGTAAAAGTCATCATCGCCGTTGACGCCGATAATCTCGCCAGTCGCCATTGCCAGACCCTTATTCAGAGCGCTCGATATTCCATTGTCTTTTTCGGAAATCCATTTGATATGCGGGTACTCTTTTTCATATGACTTGAGAAGCTCGATTGTACCGTCGGTTGAGCCGCCGTCGATGATCACGTGTTCCTTGTCGGAATATGACTGAGTGGCAACCCCCTCAATGCATCGCGGAAGAAAGTCCTTCCGGTTCAGAGTTGCTGTAATGATTGATATCTTCTGACTCATCAGTTTCTTTAGTGGTTAAGTCCCTTCCGCCAACAGATAGTTCATCCGCACGACGAAGTAACTAACAGCGAATAGCAGCACGCTGATGCTGGTTTTTCTTGATCCTACTTGTCCCAATCAATTTTACCTAGTCGATAGAACTTAAAACCTGATGATGGTATCTTGGGCCGCGAATTTTTTCTCGACGAAATTCCAGGTAACGACTTTGCCATGATAGCGCCATCGTCTGGGTACTACTCTCCGTGGCGAATTTAAGAGCCATGCGGTAAGGGGATTTACATGTTTGGGCCGCAAGTTTATTTTTATTCCGGTTCTAGCAATCGAGCGGTTGAGCGCTTGCGACATTTCATCCAAATATTCGGATAGATGTAGACCGCTTTTCGAATCAGGTCGTCCTCTGAATCCGCCGAGTGGAGTAGTAATCGCATAGAGTTCAGTCAACTCAAAAAATCTGGACCACAACTCTGAGTCTATGGCTAGTTTTAGACTCTCATTCATACAGCCCCCGGCCTTCTGCCAGATAAACCTTCTCCAGAAGGTCGACTCTTGTTGTACCCATTGTAGAATTCGCCCGTTATAAAAGTTGGCGTAGTACAGTTCACGATTGTAAGGCTGTGCTGGAGCGAGTGTAATGAAGCCGGTTTCAGGGGAGTGGACCATGGGGAAAAGCGTCGTCAGCCATTGCATTTCCGGAATATCGCTGAAGCTGCGCCCGACCATTTCAAAGGCCCACGGGCAGTACATATCATCGGAGTTTAAGTAGGCAAGGATCTCACCGGATGCTTTTGCAAAACCTTTATTATAGGCGTGGGCAAACCCCCTGTCTTTTTCACTTTCCCAGTAGGCCAGTCGCTTCTCGTATTTCTCAATTATTTTTTGTGAGCCATCGGTTGAGCCACCATCGATAACGATGTATTCCAGGTTCTGGTAGCCCTGATCCAGCACACTTCGAATCGCTTGTTCGAGAAATGCAGCGCCATTATAGTTGGTCGTAACAATTGATATCCTCGGATTCATTTTGGCTTATGCTAGACCGGCCGATTCCCAAGCTTCTCCAATGCAGTCATGAACTGAGCATTTTGAATCGCCCGTTGTTCCAAAGTAGCGTAAACATGGGTTTGCCGGAATCTGCCATTTTCCTTTACAAAGGCTATATCTACTTGAGATAAGGCATTATCTAATGGGCGGTATTGAAACCCGTATATATCAGAGCACACAAACCCTTTGTCTTTCATGAACGAGACCACATCTGAGAATTGAGGTCCGCCCTTGAAGAACTCAAATAGGGAAACCTCCATCATGATGAATTCAGTTTGCAAGAGGATCTCAGACGCACCCCTTAGCACATCCAGTTCCGCCCCCTGAACATCAATCTTAATCAAATAGGGCCCTTGCGTCTGTTCATCGTGGCAAATTGAATCAAGTGCTACGGCGGTGACTCTTCGCTCAGTTCCATCAACGCTGCTGGCTTCGGCTTCCTTATAAAGAGAAGAGCCAACCAGATCCTTATGCACGTTGATGGATATCACTCCATCTTTGCTGCCGGCCGCGGCCCAAACAACCTTCGCCCTGCTGATTTTTTTGGCAGCAGCGGTAAGGTACGGCGATAGTCGTCCAAAGCTTCGATCAATAAGAAGCCCGCGTCGGGAAAGATCGCGGCTAATTTTATTGCCATCTCGCCATAGGCGGTGCCGACATCGATAATAGTCCCCGGATGAAAGTCTGCTTTTTTGGCCTGCAAAAAAACGCCTTCAAATGACGATCTGGGGACCTCAGCTATTGTCGGTGTTTTCGCGCGTCGCCTAACTTCGATACCCAACTTACCTAGAAGCCGGTGAATCGCGATCGCCAACTTTACCCGCGCTGAGGTGGCGTCACATTTGTTTATTTCCAATAACGGTTTTCCGCCCAGCCCGTTTTAGGCGAAGGTCACCTCGCGCAATTCATGACGATGTGTGGTGAACCATGCAACCGTTTTGGGAATTCCTTCACGCAACCGATGAGAAGCTTGAAAGCCGAACAGTTTCTTCGCTCGTGTTACGTCCAAACATCGCCTTGGCTGACCGTTTGGCTTGCTTGAGTCCCACACGAACTCGCCCTCATAGCCAACCTCCTTCGCGATCAACCTAGCCAAGTCCTTAATTGTCATTTCCTCGCCAGTTCCCAGGTTGACGGGGTACTCTCCATCGTAATGTTCCGTCGCCAGCAGGATACCTTCCGCCGCATCCTCCACGAAAAGGAACTCTCGCGTGGGAGAGCCATCGCCCCACAGGATTACTTGACTAAGTCCGTTGTCCTTCGCCTCCGCAAACTTGCGGATTAGCGCCGGAATCACATGAGAAGTCTTGACGTCGAAGTTATCGCCAGGACCGTAAAGGTTGACTGGAAGCAGGTAGATCGCGTTGAAGCCATACTGCGCGCGGTAAGCCTGTGCCTGTACAAGCATCATCTTTTTTGCCAGCCCATAAGGAGCATTTGTTTCTTCTGGATAACCATCCCAGAGGGTGTCTTCTTTGAAGGGTATAGGAGCGAATTTGGGGTAAGCGCAAATGGTTCCA